>CALVBW010000025.1 GCA_944325945.1 Candidatus Gastranaerophilales bacterium
AATACGATCAATCTATTCAGGAAATCAACGCTAAAATCGAAATTATTCAAGCTCAAGATAAAAACTTAGAATTACGTCTTAAACAACTCGATACCGAACAGGATGCTATCCAGACTGAAATGGATGCCGTTCAAAAGGTTATCGAAAAGAACACCGAATCTACTTTCAAAACCTTCGGTTAATACCTCTAATTTATTTTTTACTTCTGAGTTTTTCAAAATTTTATATAGATACTTCTTTTTACAAGAAGTTCTATATGTTCCCCTTTTTTCCTTTACGACCTGTTCCGGTCGTTTTTTTTTGGAGATTATTTCAAAGCTGCATAAAGCCGCGCAAAAAAGCACGCCACATGCTGTATTGAATCCACGCGAACCCATTGGCGCGTTGCCTTAAACCTGATTGAACCAATAGATTTAGCCGGATTTTTATGGGAATATGAATTAACTTCATTATTATAGAGTAAAAATTGGCATTTAGCAGTCAATTTGCAGGCTGCTAAAAGTTTTTCAGCCAGTTCAGACCAGCCCAGACGCCGGGCAAGATAATAAGAAGCCACCAGACCTTCCGAACGGGCGCCGTCAGGATAGAAATGATCACCCGAATCATAATAATATCCGCCTTCGTAATCTATATACGGTGAGTCATCACGGTTATACGTCAGTTGAATCATAGTTCTTGCATCATTGAATACAAAGGCAAGGTAATTTTCTTTTTCAAAATCTTCATTTTTAGACCATTCCTCAATAGCCTGCATGAGCCACGCATCGGAAGGTAATTTTGTGAACAAATCAGCATAAATCTTTGGACGTTCATCAACAATCCAGTCCAGAGCCTTTTCAGCCATTTTTTTAACTTCCGCAACAAGATTTTCATCAGGAAAATTATTTGCAAAAAGTGCAAGTCCAAGAAGTGCTTCTCCGGGATAATAAAACGAAAAAGTTGCTTTTCGTTCCTCATCGTTCATTTCGATTAAAGGTTCACCGTTGTTGTATGCAGGATGAATATAATAACCCAAAAATTCGCCGCTCGGACAAATTCTGCTCAATAAATGTCTGGCATAGCCTTTTATATATTCATCATATGACGCATCGCCGGTTGAAATTCTGTACTGCATCATAGCAACAAGCAAGACACCTGTTCCGCCGAGTTTTGCCTTTTTATTTAAAAAAGCATAGCAGCCTTTTCCCCATTGAGTGTCATGCTCACGTGTAATTGAAACGCTCCAATCAAGAGCTTTTTTTGCCGCAGCAATATATTTTTCGTCGGAAGTCAATTGATATAATCTTACAAGAGATATTATTCCCCCGCAGTGACGCAAATCATTGTAATACAGGTTATCTTCGGACCTGTTCGGGTGTTCATGGTCTTTTCTTGTGTCATCGCAGCAGTCGTAATAATACAAAAATCTGCCGTCGTCGTACATATTTTTAATAAGCCAGTCAACAGATGTTTTCATCTGGTTAAATAACGTATCAATATCAAATTCATCATACAGAACGTTTCCGCGGTACAGAGGAATACATTTATCTTTATATGACACAAAAGCCTTGCTTTTAAAAAGATAAAATTCAGCCTTTTTATCCTGTTCTAAAAGTTTTATGCGCTCAAAAATTTTATCCGTAATTTTAGCAACCGGTGTTTTTTTAGCAAGTGTATTCAAAGCCTGCGCAAGCCCCATATGGCTCATAGTTACCGCATCCGTGGGCATATAGTAATACGATGTACCGTCAAACTTTAGCTCTAAACCGTTAATTCCGATTTCAAACCTGTCATCATTGAAATAGAATTGATTTAACTTCTTCAAATCGGTTTTTCTTCTGTCAGTCATATATTCAAGCATAATGCGGCATTTGTTTTCATCAGCAACGTCAAATTCCGAAAAACGCTTGTGTTTTCTGAGCATTTCAATAACACGGTTAAGAGTTACAAGAAAATTATTACGCCTGCTGCCGTATCTGATAAATTTAGTACCGGCTTGAAAAAGCGTTATGTAAGTAAGCGTTTCGGAGGGGTTATATTTTATAAAATTTGCAAGCTCCAAACCTTTTAAGCTTAACGGTTCTCCCGTCGCAAGAGATTTGCGGATTGCGGATAAAAGCTTTGCGACTTCCGTAAAATCCTGCTTAAAATACTCTCTTTCTTTGTCGTTTTGTGATTTATAATCTTGACTAACCGATTCCATGAAACTATAATAGCACTTTAGCAGTCATTAGGCAAATAAATAAACGTAAAGATTTATTTAATATTTTGACATGACAAAAAAGTTATAGTTCAATAATAATAAGACTTGGTAGGAATTTTATAAATTTATGTACATAAAACAGCTTGAAATTGATAATTTCAAATCATTTGCCAACAAATCCGAAATACCGTTATTAAAAGGTTTCACAACAATATCTGGACCGAACGGCTCGGGTAAAAGCAACATAATCGACAGCATTTTATTTGCACTGGGCTTAGCAAATGCCGGAGAGCTCCGTGCTGAAAATTTGTCGCACTTTATTTCCACCTATACCAAGCGTAATGATGCACTGGTAAAAGTAACTTTCGGCGATATGGAAGGCGGACGTGATTTAAGCATTGCAAGGCGCATAAGAAAGTCCACTCAGGGCTATGCAAGTACTTATTACCTGAATGACAGCGTTACAACACTTTCCAATATTCATGCTGTGCTTGAAAAATATAACGTAACCCCCAACAGCTACAACGTAATGATGCAGGGCGACGTCATGGGAATTACAAATTGTTCTCCTAAACAGCGCCGCAAAATTATAGACGAAATAGCAGGCATTGCGGATTTTGACAGAAGAATAGAACAGGCAACAAATGAATTAACGACGGTTGAACAGCGTGTTGAACGCTCAAGCGTTATTTTGAATGAAGTTGACACCCGCCTTGACCAATTAAAAGAAGAACGCGAGGTAGCTCTTAAATACCAGAAATTACGCGAAGAAAAAACTTCTCTAGAAAGCCAGATTAATACCGTCCGCTTTTTTGACATAAAAAGAAATCTGGAACAGGCACATGAAAATATCCTTGAATTTACCAAAAAGAAAAAAGAAGAAGAAGTTAAAAGCAAGGATTTGGACGAGCGCCTGAATTTGATTAAACAAAAATATCAGGAGATTTCCGACAGATTAAAAGAAGAAGGCGAACAGCAGCAGATTAATTTAAAGAAACAGGAAGAAGGATTAAAAGGCGAAATTGACAGGAAAAATAACGCATCTATTTATGCTGACAAACAAATCCACGACGGACTCCGTTCAATTGAAAACGCCAAAAACGGCATAGAAACTTTTAATCACAAAATCGAAGATTTCAAGTTAAAAATAAACCTTAAAAACGATGAAATTAAGATTATTGAAAAAAATATTGCAGACAAAAATGAAGAATTAAAGAAAATCTTAGAGGACATGACAGGTCTTAATGCGACCGCAGACCAGCATATTGAGCGCAGAAACACGCTGCGAAAAGAGCTAGAAAACCTTCAAGACAAAGAAAACAGTTTGATAAAAGAACGTCTGCCGCTTGAAAATGAGCTTAAAAATCTTCAAAAAGAACTTGATGAAGCTAAAGCCAGGCTTGCCGAACTTGAAGATATGAAGCGTAACTTCAGCGAAAATCAATCATTAAAAAAAGAACTTGTTGAGCAATTAGAAAAAGAGCTGCAGGATTTTAAAATTATTCAGCAAAACACCCTGCACGATTTGGATACAACAAAAAATGAGATTAATGACCTGAATTACAATATTCAAATGGCATACAGAAAAATTTCATCAATGGAGGCTAAAAAACAAGCCTTTGAAGATGCGAATTTCGGACGCGCAATAGATACAATTATGGGCGCGAACCTCAAAGGCGTCCACGCCCCGCTTGTTAAACTCGGCACGGTTGATAAAGAATATTCAACAGCAATGGAAGTTGCATTCGGCGGCAGAATGGCACATCTGGTCGTTGATGATGAACATGTTGCATCAGTTGCAATTGAACTTTTAAAATCTTCAAATGCGGGCAGAGCAACGTTTATTCCGCTGAATAAAGTCCAAAAAGCACCAGCAAAACTTCAATTACCAAAAGACAAAGGCGTAATTGATTTTGCAATAAATCTTGTAGACTTTGAGGACAAATACCTTAACGCGTTTTTCTACGCAGTTGGCGATACACTTGTTGTCGAGGATATGGAATGTGCCAAAAAGCTTATCGGAAGATACCGTATGGTAACTTTACAGGGCGAACTTTTTGAAAAATCAGGTTCAATAACAGGCGGTTCCGTTAGACGTACGGGTTTAAGCTTCAGCCAGAATGACGATGCAGAACTTGAAACTTTCAAAATCAGGCTGAAAGATATGGAAGATAAATTGTCCGCACTGGAAAAGAAAAAAACAGAACTTGAACAAAAACTTGATACTGTCAGAACAAATTATTCCGACTCAATGAGTGAATACAGCAAATCAAAAATCGAACTTGACAGTATGAATAAAAATTATGATCAGAGTGAAACAATTCTGGCTGAAAAAACGGATTTTATAAAGCTTACCGCGCCAAAAATCGAAGATTTGAACAAAAAACTGGACAAAATGGAAGAAAATCACGTTCAAATCTTAGAAAAAATTTCAACCGCCCAATCTCAGATTGAAGAAGTCGAAAAACTCATTAACGACAAGGATTTAAAAGAACTCAAAGAAAAAACCGAAGGCGTTGAATTTGAAATAAAACGTTTGCAGACAAACCTCATGAATGCAAATAATGACGTGAATGAGCTTAACCGCCAGATTACTTTCCACGTCAATTTAATTGAAACCAAAAACGAAGAAATTGATTCAATAGAAAAAAACAATTTGAAGCTTGAAGAAGATAAAAAGCAATACAAAGCAGATATCGAAGTTTTGAACCAAAAAATTGAAGGTTTAAAGGAACAAATTGACGAAATCGAAGAAAAACTCGGCAAATTGCTAAAAGAACGCGACGAGATTAACAATGATTTAATTGAACTTGAGAAACAAAAACACATCAAAACAACCGATATTGAACGAATTGCGGAACAGATTGAATCTTTCAAAGCCCGCCGCAGAGAGCTTGAACCGCAAATGGATCAGGCGCGTGAAGTTCTGGAAAATTCCGGCGTTGAAATTAATAAACTTGAACCGGTTGACATTTCAATAGACGAAATCACATCAAAAATTCAGCGTCTGGAACGCAGAATGGAAGAATTGGGCGACGTCAACATGCGCGCGCTTGCGGCGTATGAAGAAGTTCTTGCACGTCAGGAAGAATTAAAACTCCAGATTGAAACCCTTTCAAAAGAAAGGAAAGAAATCCTTGACAGAATGCACGGCTATGAACAGCTTAAAAAAGAAACATTTATGAAAACTTACAACAACATAAATGAAAACTTTAAAGATGTTTTCCACCAGCTCTCAGAAGGTGAAGGCGAATTAAAGCTCGAAAATCCTGATGATCCGCTCTCCGGCGGTCTGACGATTGAAGCTCAGCCAAGAGATAAAAAACTTCAAAGGCTTGAAAGTATGTCAGGCGGCGAAAAATCCTTAACCGCTTTAGCATTTGTATTTGCAATTCAACGCTATATGCCGGCACCTTTCTACGCATTTGACGAGGTTGATGCCAGCCTCGACACAATGAACGTTGAACGTATCGCCCATATGGTGCAGAACCAGTCAAAAGATACGCAATTTATAGTAGTTAGTCACAGAAAACCTATGATAGAATCAGCTAATAGGACAATCGGTGTTACGCAAAAAGAAAAAGGCATCACAAGAGTTACAGGGATTAAATTAAGAGATGATGAATAACGAGGCAGCAATACATTACGACATCAACAGTACAACCCTCCCCGAATTAGTTCAAACTAATGAAGATGAAGGCATCGGTATCCTTGTTTCCATGGCAAAAGCAGGAAAAATTGATCCGTGGAACGTTGATATTATTGATGTTACGGATAAATACCTCGCGCATATCTGCGAGATGAAATCTCAAAACCTGCGTCTGACTGGCAGAACATTTCTTTTTGCAGCAGTTCTTCTTAAATTAAAATCAAATGTTCTGGAAGGTAATGAAGAAATTTTACAAATCGGCGAACCCGATTACACCGAAGGGCTTGAATATGACGATGACGGGTTTATTGTTGAATATCCCCAAGATGAAGAATTCATGCCGACAAGCAATGTTGTATCAATTGACGATGTTCTGCAAAGACGCACAAGCGTAAGACTTAACAGAAACCGCGTTGTAACCCTGCGTGATTTAATCAGACAATTACAGTTTTACGAAAAATTAGAGAAAAAACAGTCGCTGCAGCAGGCGCATGAAAGAGCCAGACGCAGAGTGCAGTCTTATTCAAGGTTTACACCGGATGATATTATAAATCTGGCACACGAAGAATATATTGAAGATTGTGTTTTAAAGCTGAAAGAAAATTTATCACAGATTTTTGAACGCGAAGAAAAAATTGAATTGAATGAACTGACTTTGCTCGGCATGGATAAAATAAGCGCATATATAGCACTCTTATTTTTGACGGCCGAAACCGATTATGATTTAAAACAGGACAAATTTTATTCTGATTTGTACGTTGTAAAGGAAACACAACAAAAAGCAGAAGAAGGAGCTGAGAATGGAACAGTTAAAATCGCGGATTGAAGCTGTTTTGTTCACGACAGCTAAAGCTTTAACCGCAAAAGAAATCGCGGAAATTCTTGAAACTGACACGGAAGCCGTTGAAGAAGCTCTGTTGGATTTGATTATGGATTACTCATCCCGCGACGGCGCGCTGGAAATTGACGATGAAAACGGCTATATTCTGCAGGTTAAGGAAGAACACATGGATATCGTTGAAAAGCTTTGTCCTGTTGAGTTAAAACCCGCGGTTTTAAGAACACTTTCAGTTATAGCGCTAAAAGAACCCATAAGGCAATCCGCACTGAAAGATATGCGCGGATCCAACGCTTATGAACATGTTCAGGAGCTTTTGGAAAAAGGTCTGATTTCAAGAACAAAAGATAAAAACGGCAGGAGCTATAACTTAAAAACCACACCCAAATTTGCGGAATACTTTAAGCTGAAAGGCGACACAAAAGCTCTTGCCAAAATGCTGGATCTGGAAAAAAGGATAGAGGATGAGCCTGAAAACTAGGGATATATTTTTAGGAATTATTGTTATTATTGCCGCGTACGGCATTACAACAATTATAACGCCGAAAATTTTCTTCTGGAAAGGCATGAATTTATATAATAATAAAAATTATTCTGCTGCAATTGGTTATATTAAAAAAGCATTAATATTACGTCCTGATAATACGGATTACAGATTCTATTTTGTAAAGTCGCTTTCCGAATTAAAACCCACATACGAAGTTCAAAAAATAATGTATAAATTTGCTACTAACAAAAAGGATGACGGTGCGACAATTCTTGCAAATGAAAAAATTGCAGAGTGGAAAAGAAACATCCATGAAAATATCGGTAATAATTATATTGAGCAAACCCCTTCCGATAGTCACATAATAAGATGGAACAAAAATTCTTTTCCGCTTAAAGTGTACATAGATACAATGAATTCTGTGCCTGATTATTACAAATCAGCCATCTCGCGCGCACTAAACCAATGGGATAAATCAGTTGATTTTGTTGCGTTCACATTAGCAGAAAAACAATCTGATGCCCAAATTTCAATTTTATTTGCACCTATACCGGAAAATGTCTGTGATAATGACAGCAAAATATGCAAATTCGTTGTGGGATATACTACTCCAAAAACTACAGGCAGAAAATTACAAAAAATGACAATTACAATATATGATAAAAATCCAAGAGGCGAATATTTTTCTGATAAAGAAATATACAATACGGTTTTGCATGAGTTAGGTCACGCTCTGGGGATAATGGGACACAGTTACAGTTCCAGCGATTTAATGTACCAGCAGACACAAAATAACCGTAGCATTTTTGCACTATATCGGGAAGATTTTCACTACCTTTCAGGCAATGACGTGAATACTCTTAAACTTCTATACATGCTTGAGCCTACAATTACGGATAAAGTATCTAAAGACAAGGAAGCATTGATATACACCCCTATTCTTCTGGGCAGCCCTGAAGAAAGGGCTCAACAAAAAGTTAAAGAGGCGCTGGATTATATTAATACTTCCCCCGAAATTGCAGTAGGCTATATAAATCTCGCCGGAGCATATGCGGATTTAAAACAATATAAAAAAGCACTTGAAGCATTACAATCTGCACTTGATGTAGCTAATACCGATAATGAAAAATTTGTAATTTACTACAATTTTGCCTACATTTACCTGAATACTGAAAAATATGACGCAGCACTTGAGTTCGCGGAGCTGGCACAACAAATTCAATCAACACAGGATATTATTGAACTCATAAGCGTAATTAAGCACAATCAAAATATATCAAAATAGTGTAAAGAAATACTAAGTTTGTAGCAAATTTATATTTTAGCAGTTTTAAAACAGAAAAAGGTGTTTATTATGCAAATAAACAAAGCTGCAGAAACAAGTTTTACAGGAGTAATCCCCGTCAGAGTTTTACAAGACGGCAAAGAAATTTTAGACAGAAATATTGTGCGAAAAACCTGCCTTGAAGTTATTGACGGGCTGGCAGGACCGCTGAAAGATAAAGTTGAATTCAAACCTGCAGCAGCACAACTAGCTGTAATGGATAACGATTACAAATTTATACGTGCATATCATGGACACAAAAAAACTTTTACGGATAGAAAATTCACAGCATCCGACTTTTTTAAAATAATATTTGACAAAATTGGAAGAGGATATATTGTCACAGGAAAATCAGCGGACAAGCTTGCCGAGCTGGGAAAAGCAATAGGAATTGCAAAACGTGACTGCAAAATATGTAATGTTGCATCTTCTCCAAACCTTGAGGCTGCCAAGGCAAATTACTGGAATGCTGTAAAACAAATTGGAAACAACCTTGATTTGCGTATACGAGAGGCTTTTGCGCCTAATACACTTGAAAAGTTCGGCAAATACCAGCAAATGGACGTTCAAATATCAACTAAAACCAAAAAAATTAAAGGCAAAGAGGATACAAAAGTAATTCTTGAGAATATAGCATTTTCTGACAGAAAATAAGATTAACAAAATCTTCACAAAGTCTTTTAAAATAAATACTTTTAAGTTATATTTATCTGGTTGAGACTTAATCGGAGAGAAAGATGTATAACGTAGCAATTATAGGAGCAGGACCGGCAGGAATTTTTGCGGCTCTTGAGATAACAAAATTAAAACCGGATTGGAAAGTAGTTTTAGTTGAAAAAGGACAAAAAATAGAAAATCGTAAATGTCCATTGAGAGAAGGCTCTCCCAAATGCATAAATTGCAAACGCTGCGGACTTTTGTGCGGCTGGGGCGGGGCAGGTGCATTTTCTGACGGCAAATTAACCCTGACACCCGATGTGGGCGGAAACCTTGTTGACTATATGACAAGGCAAAAAGCTGAAGATTTAATTGACTACGCAGATAAGTTATATCTAAAATTCGGTGCTGCTGAAGAGGTTTTCGGAACCGATACCAGAACTTTTCAGGAAATTGAACATCAGGCAGTGCTTGCTGAATTAAAACTTATATATTCACCTGTCAGACACCTTGGAACCGAAAGAAGTCTTGATGTATTAAAAGCAATGCAGGACTATCTGGATGACAGAATAACAATTTTGAATAATGTATCTGCAGAAAGTCTTATTGTTGAACTTGATCAGGTAAAAGGAATCAAATTGAGCAACGGTGACACAATTTGTGCTCAATATACGATTATAGCACCGGGAAGAGAAGGTGCTGACTGGCTGACAAAAGAATTTGCAGAACACAAAATAGGTATGGTAAATAATGCGGTTGATGTGGGCGTTCGTGTTGAATTGCCTGCACCTGTATTTGAACCTTTGACATCAAAACTTTATGAATCAAAGCTGATTTACCACTCTCCGACATTCGGTGATGAGGTCAGAACTTTCTGTATGAATCCGAACGGTGAAGTTGTACAGGAAAATTACAACGGAATTGCAACTGTAAACGGTCACAGTTACGCTAATTATAAGACTCCGAATACAAACTTTGCCCTTCTCGTAAGTGAAAAATTCACCGAACCGTTCAAAGAGCCAATTCAGTACGGTCAGCATATTGCAAGCCTTGCAAATATGCTTGGAGGCGGTATTCTTGTACAAAGATTCGGCGATTTGCTGGACGGACGCCGTTCTACGCCGGAAAGAATTAAATCAAGCGTAATTACACCGACTTTAACCTGTGCAACACCGGGAGATTTGAGTCTTGTAATTCCTTATAGACAGCTGACAAGCATTAAAGAAATGCTTTTTGCACTTGATAAAATCGCTCCGGGCACTGCATCCCGCTATACATTGCTTTACGGTATTGAAGTTAAATTCTATTCTGCAAGAGTAAAATTGACGGATGAACTTGAAACCGAAGGTGTTAAAAATCTTTTTGCAATAGGCGACGGCGCAGGGGTTACAAGAGGATTAATCCAAGCCTCAGCTTCAGGAGTTCATGTCGCAAGGACTATTTGCTCACGCGGATAAATAGTGGTATAATTTTCATATGGATAAAAAGGTAAGCTTAACAACTCAAAACCGATTAATCGTATTCGGACTTATTTTAAGTACCTTGCTCATTATGGCAATTGCTGTTTTTTCTGTTTTAAATATTCAGCAAAAACTCAATGAAGGCTATCACAATTTTGGACAGGTAATTTCAAAAACTCTTGCAATTGAAAGCAATGAACTTACCAAAAATTTGCCTGCAAACGAAATTTATAATACACTGAAAGCACATACGGATACAATTTTAAAAAGCCACAATGACATTGTTTTTATTGAATTTACCGATAAAAACGGTAAAATAATCTATTCAGGCAAAAATGAATCCCATAAAAGTACTCAAAAACCTAATATAACCGTAAGCTCACCCTTAACTGACATGGCAGATAATTCACCTGTCGGTTCAGTAACAATCGGGCTTTCCGGAAATATTATAAGCCAGATTTCATCAACGACAAGAGCCTCTCTGCTGTTTGTTTTTGCGGTTGCATGGCTTGTTTTTGCCTTTGTAATTTTAATAAACACCTATCTTATCACACGTGAACTCAGAATACTCCATGACGGGGTACATAAAATTTCATCGGGAAATTTCGGTTACAAAATTGAAGGTGAAAACGTCAGCAACGAAGTTCAAGAACTTTTCAATTCTTTTAATGACATGTCGGCGCGCCTTCACCTGTATGAAGAACAAAATATTGAACAATTAACGCTTGAGCGCAACAAACTTGAAGCTGTTTTGATGAGCATAGCAAACGGTGTAGTTGTATGCGACAATAATGATAATGTAGTTCTCGTTAATAACCATGCACAAAACCTTCTTGAGGTTGAAGAAAATCAAATGCTCAATACATCTATTCAGAATTACATTGATACAGAAGGCAATTTTTGTTTTAAAGAAAAAATTGAAGAATTCAAATCAAGCGAAAATAAATACGTAACCTTTAATATAACGGTTGACAAACGCATCATAAAATGTATAATTTCACCGATGTATACAAGAAGCAATGAATATGTCGGCTACATAATCGTTCTGATTGACGTAACAAAAGAGACCGAAATGGATTTAATGAAATCTCAATTCATCTCTAACGTATCTCACGAGCTCCGCACGCCGGTAACTGTTTTAAGGAGCTATATAGATACACTTTACACAATGGGGAATGAATTTGATTACGAAACCCAGAAAGAATTTATCGGCACAATTAATAATGAAATAATCAGATTACAGAATATGGTCAATGACATTCTTGATTTTTCAAGACTTGATTCAGACGCAAAACTTGATAAATCATATAATGATATTACGCAGCTTATTGAAAATTGTGTAAATCAGATCAGCATACTTGCTGAAGAAAAACACCTTACGATTGAGGTATCAAAAGAAGATAACCTGCCTGAAATTTTATTCAATTATGACAGCATAGAACGCGCCCTGAGGAACCTTTTATCCAATGCAATAAAATATTCACCGGAAGGTAAAAAAATTCTCGTACGGGCATATAAAGGGTCTGAAAACGATATTGTCGTAACCGTAACAGATGAAGGCTGCGGTATTGCACCGGAGCATCAAAAGAAAATCTTTGACAGATTTTACCGCGTAGAAAATAATACCCATACAATCAAAGGTACAGGACTTGGTCTGCATCTTGTAAAAACATCAATTGAAAAACACCACGGAGGAAAAGTTTTTGTAACATCAAGCGTTGGTGCAGGTTCAACATTCGGATTTACACTTCCAATAGACGTGACAGTTAATGTTTAATCAAACTTTTAAGCAATTTTTCTGCGATTTGATCAATTTTTTTATTTAAAAATCCTGTAAATTCCTTGACTGTATTTTCATAATCAAGCCCTACATATTTATCCATACCTTCCAACTCTTGCATTGGCGCTCTCATCAAAGATTTGTAACTAAATTTAATGTACAAACTTGAATTTCTGTCAGGTATAGGTTTAAAAAGCTGTTTGCCTGTTTGCATATCAGTTTTTAAAATAAATGACGGAGTCTGATCATATCTTCTGAATCCTGTATCATACTGAACGCCGTTTTTTATGACCCTTTTAGAAATAAGCCTGCCTTTTTCATCAAGATTTTTAATCCATATTGTGCCTTTAGGGGTTATACCGCTTACTATCGCCACTTTTTCTCCTTTATAATACCATTTGTTCTAATTTTTCGAGATATTCGGAACACAATTGCTCTGATAATCTATCGAATTTTTTGTTTTTAAAACCAGTAATCCTGCGCAACAAATCATTATACATTCCGGTCAAAGGACTATTATTTGCTGCATCGGAGAGATCAAGAGTTTTATATTTTTTACCTGCCGAAAAAATTCTTCGGGGGAATATAGCCGCAAATTGTGTCTTATCGCGATGATTTGTAAGAACAGTTACAGACGGTCTGCCATCAAACCTGTTAAAATATGTATCATATTGAATTCTGTTTTGCAAAACACGCTTTTGCAAAAGTTTGCCCTGACGATCAAGTTTTTTAATCCACACAGTGCCTTTTTCAGTTATTCCGTTAATTATAGGCATAGAACCGTCTCCTTTTTTGAGATAAAAACCGCTGAAAAAATAATTTGCCTGATAATTTACAAATTGTAACTAATCAAATAATCCGTTTATTTTATCAATAATATCCTGCGGATCAATTTCTCCCGTAACCTTATTAATATCCTGCGCAATCTGATAAAGTTTTGCCGCCTCAATCTTATCACCTGTGAGCGCAATACATCTTGCAAGATTAAAATGAGCAAGCGCATAATTCGGATTGCATTCAACAGATTTTTTGAATAACTCCATAGCTTTTTGTACTCTGCCCAAATCGTCGAGATAAATTACCCCCAGATTATTATAGGCAATATCATAATTATCATCATAAAGAATAGCAAGTTCATACTCTTTTATTGCTTCATCAATATCGCCTTTTCCCCAGTATAAAAAGCCAAGGTTACAGTGAATTCTGGCATTTTCAGGCTCAAGATCCAACGCATTTCTGTAAACGGCAAGAGCATTATTATAATCTTCTTTATCGTAAAACGCACTGCCAAGGTTTATATAAATATCAATATCTTCAGGGGTTAAAAGATATGCACTCTGGTAAGAGCTTATAGCAGCGTTCAAATCAGCTTTATTTTCCTGAAAAACATATCCCAGAGTTTGATTAATAACGCTTGTCCACTGTTTATTCGGATTCAAAGTAACCGCAGTCTGAAAATGTGACACAGCACCGTCAGCATCACCTTTTATGTATAAAATATTTGCCAGATTAGAATGAAATTCCGGAATATTCGGCATAATTTGAATTAATTTTTCATAAATCTCAACGGCACTGTCATAATCACCGAGTTCTTCATATGCCTGACAGAGATGACGGTAAGCCGAAATATTCAAACTGTCAAGCCATATTGCCATTTTGTATTCTGTAATTGCATTATCAAACTGCCCGATTGATCTGTAAATATCACCCAGAAGACAGTATAACGGAACAAAACCAGGCGCCTTTTCTATTGCACTGACATAAACATCAATTGCATCCTGCAGTCCTCTTGTCTGGACCATATAAAAACCTTTCAGCATCATAGGCATGAATTTAAGATAAGAAAGCGTTTTTCCTACATTTTTCAATGCCTGAATATCAAACGGTAATGTAAGCCATGAAAGGAGCAATTCAAAATATGCTTTCATAGTTGTTTTCAGACACCTGAATGACGAAATTTTGTATAATGAATGCAATAAATAGTGAGCACAAGAATTGCTTAACGGCTTGTATTTAATGGCCTTTTTCGCGTTTAAAGCAGCCTCTAAAAATCTTGCTTTTTTTGTATAAGTCTGCGCAAGAAGATAATAAGCTTTTGCAAATTTTTCATCTTTAGCGATTGCCATATCAAGATAATTTATTGCCTTATCTAAATCCCCTTTATAAAATTGAGCCTGCCCGATTTTATAATAAATTTCAGCAGAATCAATATAAGTTTCAAGAGCTCTCTGGTACTCTGTAATAGCCTCATCTATATACTGGCATGAATTGTAAATATCCAGATGCCATGCTAAAAACAAATCTCCGAGCCTGACGTGCAAATCCGCATTTGTGGGGTCATTTTGCAAACCTATCTGGCATAATTCAATTGCTGACTTTACATTTCCGGTTTTAAATTCTTTATTTATCTTTTTTTCTAACAGCTTATCCATAGTATGTACCAATATTGTAAATAACTTTTCGTAAAAATGCAAGTTATTAATATTTCGTGTATAATAGACCTGAAAAGGGGATTTTTTATGAGTAAAATATATTTTGTAGATGTTACCAACCGTGACGGGGTACAGACCTCAAGATTAGGGCTTGCGAAACTTCAAAAAACAATCATAAACATCATGCTTGATGATATGGGGATAACCCAATCAGAATTCGGATTTCCAACGACAAAACACGAAATCAATTATCTTAACGGGAATCTTGAGCTTGTTGAAAGAGGTGCAATAAGACGCACAAAACTTTCAGGCTGGATGAGAGCTATAGCAAGCGATGTTGATGACTCATTTAAAAATGTTCCGAAACTTAAATATCTCAATCTGTCACAATCCACTTCAAAACAAATGACAATAGGCAAGTATCAGGGCAAAAAAACACTTGATGATATATTAAAAATGACCTGTGAAGCTGTAGAATGCGCAGTATCACACGGAGCACAAATTATAGGAGTAAACGCGGAAGACGCGTCAAGAAGCGACCTTGATTTTTTAATCCGTTATGCAAATGAAGCTAAAAAATGCGGAGCACATAGATTCAGATACTGTGATACTTTAGGATTTGACGACCCCAAAACAGCCTATGACAGGATATATGAAATTGCTAAAGCCACTCAAATGCCTGTAGAATTGCATTTTCATAATGATCTGGGGATGGCGGCAGGGTGTTCCGTCATGGGTGCAAAAGCAGCAATTGACGCCGGAGTTGATGCTTACATAAATACCGCAATAAACGGCATGGGCGAGCGTGCCGGCAATGCCGATTTAGTTTCGTGCCTCCTGGCTGTTTTAAAATCAGCAGGCTTCAGAAATAAATACAAAATTGATGAAAACATTGATTTAAGCAAGGCATGGCATCTTGCAAAATATACAGCTTACGCATTCGGTGTGCCTATTCCCAAAAATCAGCCAGCTGTCGGTGATAACGCATTTGCACATGAATCAGGTATACACGCTGACGGCGCATTGAAAGACCGCAGAAATTACGAACTTTATGATTTTGAAGAATTAGGCCGCGGAGAACCCGAAATTATTGAAACGGGCCGCATGATTACTACAGGCGAATACGGCGGTATTAAAGGGTTCAGAAACGTATACAACAATCTTGAAATTGAATTTAAAGATGAACATGAGGCGAGAAATATTCTTGAGCTTGTGAGATATGCAAACGTACATACTCAACAGCCGCTGACCACTGATGAATTAAAATTTATATATTACTATCCTGATATCGCGGCTCAAATTATGACTGTGTCGCCGTATTATGAACCGATAGGCGCGATTAAAGAACGTGTTGAATCACAGATAGCCGCAAATATTAAGATTTAGGAGGATAAAATGGGACAAACACTTGCAGAAAAAATAATTTCGGAACATGCGGGCAAAAAGGTTAAAGCCGGAGAACTTGTAATATCCAAAGTTGATGTATGTGCAGTTCAAGACGGTACAGGTCCTTTGACGGTACAGGAATTTAAAAAGCTCGGTAAAGAAAAATTATTTAATCCCGAACGCACAATCCTTTTTATTGATCATGCATCCCCCAGTCCCAAAAAAGAACTTTCCAATATGCATACAACACTCAGGGAATTTTCACGCGATTACGGCGCCGTACTGTCAGAAGTAGGCTCCGGTGTATGCCACCAGAGATTAATTGAAAGTTATGTAAATCCCTGTGAAATCCTTGTAGGTGCTGATTCACATACATGTACATCCGGTGCTCTCGGTGCTTTTGCAACCGGTATGGGCTCAACGGATATTGCTGTTGCAATGGCTCTCGGCAAAACTTGGCTGAAAGTTCCGCAGACTTTTAAAATTGTTGTAAACGGGAAATTTAATGAAGGCATATGCTCAAAAGACCTTATGCTGCATTTAATAGGTATGATTGGTGCTGACGGAGCTACATATAAAGCTTTAGAATTTACCGGAGAAACAATTGACAATATGGAGATGTCCGAACGCTTTACACTTGCAAATATGGCAGTTGAAGCCGGTGCAAAAGCAGGACTTTTTGTTGCGGACGAAAAAACAAAAGCCTACTTAAAAGAACACGGCAGAGAAGATAAATTTAAAACTCTGAAGCCTGATAATGATGCGGTTTATGAAAGAATAATAGAAATTAACGCTGCGGATATAAAACATACCGTATCCTGCCCGCATACCGTTGATAACACAAAAACCGTTGACGAACTCGGCAAAATTAAAGTTGATCAGGTCTACATAGGGACATGCACAAACGGCAGACTTGAAGATATGAGAACTGCCGCAAAAATTTTAGACGGCAGCAAAGTAAAAGAAGGGGTAAGACTTCTTATTTGTCCGGCGTCAAAAGATATTTATATGAAATCGCTTGATGAAGGGCTGATAAAAATATTTATGGAAGCAGGCGCAACGATTTTACCACCCGGATGCGGACCGTGCGTCGGCGTGCATGCCGGAATTCTTGCGGATGATGAAGTTTGCCTTTCTACACAGAACAGGAACTTTCAAGGCAGAATGGGGAACACAAAAGGATATATTTATCTGTCATCACCGTATGTTGCGGCTTATAGTGCAATAAGAGGCTATATTGCGGACAAATAGTATAATTTTAATTTGAAAAATATAACCGGTCTACTATATAGCAAAGAATGAGTAATTTCCGAATAATTTTCCTTACTATTAAATGTAAGGAGAAATTTATGCCGGGAAATCACTACAAAAAGATGCCGCTCGAGGAACTTGTAGTTCTGTCGCAAAAAGATGATTTAAAGGCTCTTGAAGAATTGATAAGACGTGAACAAAAAAATGTGTTTGCGGCATTTTCATACCTTAGCAAAAAACGTGAAAATGTTGCGGATTTAACGCAGGAAGCACTTTTAAAAGTCGCCCGCAATATTCAAAGTCTTAAAAATCCAAAAAATTTTAAAAGCTGGCTCAATCAAATTATCTCAAATCTTTTTTATGACGAGCTCAGGAAAAAACAGCGCAGGCCTGACGTTATTTCTATAGATGAAGAAACTGAAGAAAATTCCATAAAAACTCAATTACCCGACAAAAAATGTAAACCTCATGAAAAATGCCTTTCAACAGAACTTGAGGAAATAATTAAAAATGCGATAAGAGATTTGCCCGAACAATTCAGAATAGCAATCATTTTAAGAGAACTTCAAGGACTGAGTTATGAAGAAATAGCCGAGGTGACAAATTCAAGCGTCGGGACTGTAAAATCAAGAATCGCACGCGCAAGAGGCAAACTGCAAAACGGACTCAAATCATATATATAAGGAGCACATTATGAATAACGAATTGACATGTAATCAGGTTATAGCACTTTTAAGTTTTTATGTTGAAGATAAGCTTAACTCAAGATTAAAAGAATATGTTGATGACCACCTCAGACACTGTACAAAATGTCGTGAGATTTATATGCAGTCTAAAAAAATTGCAAAACACGTTTTGTCGCTTGTCAATTATGATGAAGAAACTGCAAATACATTTTATACAAAACAGTATGAAGATTTTAAAAATAACCTTTCAGCCTATGTTGATAATGAACTGAATGAAAACGAAAGTATACGCATCAAAAAAATTGCAATATCAAATCCTCTTGCAAGAAAAGATCTGGAGGATATGTACAATTTCAAAAAATTATTACACAACTCATTTGAAAAAACACGAACCGAATGGAAAAATGATTACTCAAAAATCATTATAAACTCTCTGCAGCAAAAATACGAATACTCCAAAATAGACCCGTTTTACAAACTTCTCGGCGCATTCACAGCACTTATAACACTCCTTCTAATCGGCTTTTTTGCAACATTATATTTTTAAAGGAGAACCGGAATACTTCAAAGCTGCCTGATTTCTGTAAGTATCCATGGAAATACCTCTGGGATACTGCATTCTGTCCATATTCACCTTATTCATTTCTGCAAGAGTTTTTTGCTGGCGTTTAGCAGCGTATTTATTACGCAAGATAGGAGTAATAATATTGCAGGACAAAATAGAACCTGCAGTCATTGCTATAACATCAATACCGTTTTTAAAGCTATTGTATTCATCCTTGATAAGATCAAAATTTGTCATATTTTTGATATCAAATTTAGAAAAATCAAAATTAGGGAGAACCTTCCAGCCTTTTTTAGTCTTGATATTAATACCGGAATCAGTCAAATACTGCCGAATTTTTGGACTCGCCAATTTACCTGAAGACACAAGCCTTGAAGCAAAATTTTTAATTGCGGTTGTCACCAGGAAAAATGAAACCACATTTATTGCACCATCGCCGATTTCTTGAGGAATAAGGAACATTTTTTGTTCTTTAGGAATCTTATCGTTGACAGCAATTGCAACAACCTGAGCCGCAGATGACAGAAACCACCCCAGAACGCCGGTATATATAAGCATTTTAGCAGGATTAGGTCCGTATTTTGTAAGAATGGTATTTTTAAAATTTTCAAAAAGCTTACTCGGATTTAACATTATGATTACCTCCAAGTTTAGCGAACCAATTTGTCAATGCCTTAGTCAAAGGAGCATCAATCAAAAAGTTTGTAAATACCATCACACCCAGAGCCAAAATAGTGCCGAGCGTATTTTTATACTGTGATAATTCATCGGCAGTATATTTAAGAGTAGGAGTCAAAAGCGTTCTCAATTTTTTAAATTTCATATCCGGCTTAATCTCATTAACGGATTTAGTGAAAGCATCAATAGATTTTATACATAATTTACGGATAGTATAGCCGGTTGCGGTACCTGCAATAATTTTGGCAATAGTTCGACAAATGGAATATCTGCGGGTTTCGGAATCAACATCTTTATTTGAAGCATCAATAAACGGCTGGGATAGAAGAGCGGAAGCGCCAAGAATCAGTCGATTTTCTGCAGAAGATAATTTTTTACCGATCCAATCAACCGCACCAAGAACTTTCGGGTTAGAAATAGTCGGCAGTTTCTCTCTGCTTCCGGCAGCATTCAAAGCTGCTCTGGTAAACTTACGAGAGACATTTTCGCAAACCTGCGGTATTGAAAGACTAGTTATAGAATTTATTGATGCCATATTCCTACCCAAGCATATAAAGATAATCAAGGCAGAGAATTGCCTGAAAAATCTTTTTTATTAATAAATATTAAGCAAAAAATCAGAAAAATTTTTTACGATAACAATATAGCACATGAAAACAATTATAAAATAGTTCCCTTGGGCACAACAGTAACCCCACCGGGTGAAACATGGAAACCGCGTTTTACATCTTCTTCCCAGTTATAACCTATGCGCGTATTAGGCGGAATTTTAACATTTTTGTCAATAATTGCTTTACGAATTTTTGAATATCTGCCAACGTCAACATTTTCCATCAAAATACTGTCACAAACCATGGAATAACTGTTAATTCTGACTTTGGGCGACAAAACGCAATGAGAGAGCACACCGCCGGAAACTATACAGCCCTCAGACACCATTGAATTGGTAGCCATACCGACCCTGTCACCGTCCTGCCATATAAATTTTGCAGGAGGATAATTATAATTAAAAGTTCTTATAGGCCAATCTTTTGAATACAAATCCAATTCCGGAGACGCCTGCAGCAAATCCATATTTGCCTGCCAGTATGCGTCTATACTTCCCACATCACGCCAGTATCCACGCTCCGCATCTGACATTCCCGGGAAAAAATTATCGTGAAAATTATATATATAAATATTTTTTCCTTCATTTAAAAGCATTGGTATAACATTTTTGCCAAAATCATGGCTGGATTCAGCAATTTTGTCATCACGTTCAAGTGCATCAATTAAAATATCCTTGTTAAAAATATAATTACCCATTGATGCCAGACACATATTCGGATTACCCGGAATTGTTTTCGGGGCTGTTTGAGGTTTTTCAACAAAATTAGTCAGACGCCAGTTTTCGTCGACCTCAATAATACCGAATTCTGATGCTTCTTCTATCGGGATAGGAATTGCAGAAATTGATAAATCGGCATTTTTAGATTTATGAAAATCAAGCATCTGCGACACATCCATTTTGTAGATATGATCCCCGCCGAATATACAAACGTACTTGGGATCCTCATCCAGAATATGAAACATATTTTGATAAATAGCATCCGCAGTACCTCTGTACCAGTCATTGCCGGTTCGCATCTGCGCCGGTGCAAGATCAATATACTGGTTTAAAAATGGGGATAGCATCCATCCGCGGGTAATATGTTTATTTAAAGAATCGGATTTATATTGTGTCAAAACTTTTATCTTGAAAAATCCTGAATTAATAAAATTATTAATAACAAAATCAATAATTCTGTATCTGCCGCCAAAAGGTACAGCAGGTTTTGCTCTGTCTTTTGTCAGAGGATAAAGCCTTTTGCCCTCACCGCCTGCAAGAATCATAACCAACGCATCATCAATAGACATATAAATCCCTCATTTAAGTTTATATAAAGATTATACACTAAATTCTAAAAAATGTTTATATCATTTCTAAAAATTTTATGCTCCATCTGAATTTTTTCAGCATATTCCCTGAGTACGGAAAACGGATTTTCAGAAACAGCACATATGGAAAGCACCCGCCCTCCGTTTGAATAAATTTTGCCGTTTTCCGATTTTACACCCGCAAAATAAACCTTAACACGTTCATCATCAGGAAGAAGAATTTCATCACCTTTCACAGGATCATCAGGATAACCCTCTGCGGCAACTGTCAAACAAGCGGAATATCCATTTTTATATTCCGGTTCTTCATTATTTATAAGAACGGATAAAAAATCATTATCCAGAAGGTTTAATATAACCTGACATTCAGGATCTCCGAGCCGCACATTATATTCAAGGACATACCAGTCACCACGTGACCAGATTAATCCGGAATAAATAAAGCCTTTAAAATCCGCACCTTCATTTAACAAAGCCGTTTGCAGCAGATTAAGATATTTATTTAATTTTTGTCTTTGAATTTCGGACAAATCTACAGGACAATATGCACCCATACCACCTGTGTTTGGTGATTTGATATCTGATGTCAAACGTTTGAAATCCCGTGCAGGGCAAAAATTTACGAGCTTTTCACCGTTAAAATATGACATCACAGAAATTTCACTGCCGTCTAAAAATTCTTCAATAAAATAAGGCTTAGGAATTTTTCTGGTAAATTCGTCTTTTTCCGCCTGATTATACACAACCTTCACGCCTTTTCCCTTACAAAGCCCGTCTGCCTTTACGACCTGCGGAAAAATATTCGATTCCACAGGCAGAAGTTTAGCACATTTAATACCGTTATTAACCATAAATTTTTTAGCAAAAAGTTTTGAACTTTCAAGCCGCGAGAATTTTTTGTCCACCCCTATGCACTGAAATCCTTTAGCTTTATAATAATCAACAAACCCGTCGCAAATCGGCTGTTCAGGACCGAAAATTATCAAATCCGCACCATCTTCAGGGGTTTCTACAATTTTTTCACATAAAACGGAGCGGGAGACTGCGTCTTTTATTGCCTCTTCACGCGCACCAGAACCTATCACACAAACTTTTAATGACAATTCCCGCATCCTCCGCAGCTGCCGCAGTTGCCAACCAAATCCGAAAAGTCAAAGACCTCATCTTTTAGCAATTTGTCAATAACAATCGGATACATAATATGCTCGGTCTTATGAATTTCCTGTTCAAATTCATCAAAATGCATAGAATTATCAATTAAGACAGGATACTGTGCAATAATTTTGCCGCCGTCAACTTCATCAGTCACCCAGTGAACAGTCACTCCGCTTACTTTTACCCCTGCAAAAAAAGCCCGCTGAATTGCATCTTTTCCTTTAAACGCAGGAAGCAGCGACGGATGAATATTAACAAAACGCCCAAGATCCAGAACATCAGGAGGCAAAATTCGCATATACCCTGCAAGAACTATCAAATCAAAGCTATTTGCTCCGAAAAATCCTGCTGTTTCCTCAAATGGCAGATAATGATTTTCTATTCCCAATTTTTTTGCCCTGTCCAGTATATGTGCGTTCAAACAATCCGAAATACAAGTAATTTTTACATCTTTATCTCTAAAATATCCGGCAATAGCCTGAAAATTTGTTCCTTCACCCGAACCCATTACAGCAATATGTTTCGTCATTTTTCAACCACCTTTCCTAAAATAAACGGGTCAAAACACTTACAAATATCAAAAATTTTATCTGCATCTGCAGCATCCGCAATTAAACAAAAGCCAGCACCGCAGTTAAAGACTTCATAAATTTCATCACCGCATAAATTGTATAATTTTTTGTAAATTCCCTGCTGCTGAATGCCGCAAAAATCCAAATCTAAATCCAGATGCTCAGGCACAACACGTATAATATTTGAATAGATTCCACCGCCGGTAATATTTGCGGCAGATTTAATGAGATTATTTTGCCAGAGATTTTGCACAGCATTATAATAAATAAACGTCGGCTTCAAACACTCTAAAAATTCTTCCTCTGACAATTTTCCATCAGCATACAACTTTCTGATAAGAGAAAACCCGTTCGCATGAATACCGTTAGATTTAAGTGCAATAACAATATCGCCGGATTGTATGCCTGAAGGAATAGAATTTTCATCCGCAATTCCTGTTACAAATCCGCAAATATCAATTACACCGTTTTTCAATAAGTCAGGCATTTCGGATGTTTCTCCGCCAAGCAGCTCACACCCGAAATTACTTAAAACATTTTTTATTTCAAAAATTATTTTACTAATTGATTCGCTGTCCAGTGAATTAACCGCAATATAATCCAAAAAACCGAGAGCTTTTGCATTTTTAGTAGCCAAATCGTTCAAATTAGCCGCCACAAGGTCAATGGCGATTGTCTTAAAAAGTTTTTTTTCATAAAGCGGGATTATTTTTGTACCGATACCGTCACAACAATTTACTATTTTTAGCCCGCGACAATTCAACTCTCCTGCAAACGCCTGAAAATTACCGCCAAATTTCACCAGCTTATTAGCCAGCCTGTTTGCCTCAGATAAATTTACGCCGGATTGTTTATATAACTCACTCATATTTACATTTTATTACAAAAAAAGATATTTCTGGCAAAAAATTATTTTACATGTATTGTATAGATATGCAAATATCAAAAGTTCAAAACTCAACACCCGCATTCGGTGCAAAAGTAGATACAATAAGGGTACTGGAAGCTGCCACATTTAAATCAATAACACGAGAAACAGTTTCCGATATGAAACCATTAATAGATGCGCTCTGGCCTAAAAAGTTAAAAGGTACGGGGAACCGCGGCTACAGATATTACATGAAAGCCATCGGCGACAAAATTGTTGAAAAATACCCGAAAGTCGCGGACGCAGCATTTGAAATTCTGGAATACACCGATAAACACCCGCAATACACGAAAAAAGATCTGCAGGAATTTGTAAAGCCAATAATAAAAGAACTCGGAGAAACTCTTGATATAACAATATAAAAAAGCTCCCGCATCCGGGAGCTTTCAAAATAATATTAGCCGCACAGGGCAAGCAAAATACCTGCGGCGACACCGGAACCTATGACACCTGCCACATTCGGTCCCATTGCGTGCATTAACAGATAATTCTGGTCATTAGCCTCAAGCCCTACCTTGTTTGAAACTCTCGCTGCCATAGGAACAGCAGAGACGCCTGCGGAACCTATCAGAGGATTAACCAAATTAAGCGGTTTTTTGAATACCTTATGCATAAAATATGCACACGCGTTCATAACTTTTGCAAAAATGACCCCGCCTGCAGTTGCAAGAGCAAATGCTGTGACGCCCAGAACTAAAATAAACAACGTCTGCATGGTCAGGAATTGATCTGCAGATAATTTTGAACCAACAGACAAACCCAAGAAAATAGTTACAATATTTATTAAAGCATTCTGCATAGTATCGGAAAGTCTCTCAACAACTCCGCATTCCTTGCATAAATTACCAAAAGTCAAAGCACCGATTAGAGGGCATGCATCCGGCAAAAATATTATACAAAGTCCGAGAACAACAAGCGAGAATACAATTTTTTCACGTTTAGTAACGTTTCTCAATTGTGACATCTGAATTTTACGTTCTTCTTCCGTTGTCAAAAGCTTCATAATAGGCGGCTGAATAACAGGCACAAGCGCCATATAAGAATACGCTGCAACCGCAATTGCGCCAAGAAGTTCAGGCGCGAGTTTTGAGGTTACGTAAATAGATGTCGGACCGTCCGCACCACCGATAATACCAATCGCAGCGGACTGCGGAAGAGTAAAGCCGAATACACATAATGCCAGAAGCAGCGCTCCGAATATTCCGAATTGAGCCGCACCGCCCAATAAAGCGGTTTTAGGATTTGCAATCAACGGCCCGAAATCCGTCATTGCACCTACACCCATAAAGATAATCAACGGAAACAGCCCTTTATGAATTCCGGCTTCGTATATAATGCCCAAAAAACCGTGTGGTCCTGCTATATCCGCAACCGGAATATTTGACAGCAAACCGCCAAAGGCAATAGGTACAAGCAATAACGGTTCAAATTGTTTTTTTATACCAAGCCAGAGTAAGAACAAGCATACTAAAATCATAATCGGCGAACCAAATTGATGTAAAAATTGTTCAAATCCGCTTGTTATATTGGGGTCAACAGGCTGAACAAAATTTGCAACACCCGTTGAATTCCATAATTTAATTAAACTTTCTGTAATATCCATTTTTTATTTTCCTTATTATTATACTACGGTAACCAGAATTTGACCTGTTTGAACATGGTTGCCAACTTCAATTTCAACAGACTGAACAGTCCCGCCGACAGGAGATTTAATTTCTGTTTCCATTTTCATAGCTTCTACAACAGCTAACACATCTCCTTCTTCAATACTGTCACCTTCCTCTACAAGTACTTTCAAAACAGTTCCGGGAAGTGCAGCTTTTACAGGAGTACCCTCACCGCCAACAGACTGTTTCGCTTCAATACCTGCTTTTACAGTAAAGTCATAAAGTTTACCGTTCACTGTAGCTTTTTCGCCTTCAAGTGCAACAGCATATTTTTTACCGTTTATTGTTACTGTGTAACCGTTTGTTGATGAATCCGTACTTTCAGGTTTTTGTTCATTTTTTCTGACACCTATAGTACCTTTACCCTGGAGGAATAAAATACCTTTTTCTTTGCATGCAGCAGCAATAAAGATATTTTCTTCAGTTTCTTCAAGCCCTGCATCTTTAAGCATTTTGCGTGCAGCCTCAATACCTTTATTCGGGTCTTTGTCGTTAATATCAACAACGCATTCGGTTGTCGGCTGAAGTTTCAACTGTTCAGACGCAAGTTTAACAACTTCACCGTCAGGCTCACACGGAGTTTTGCCGAAATAACCGAGAACCATTTTTCCGTAACCTTCTGCAATTTTTTTCCATTTGCCGAACATAACGTTATTAAATGCCTGCTGGAAATAGAATTGTGAAACAGGAGTAACCGATGTTCCAAATCCGCCTTTTTCAACAACTTCTTTCATTGCAGAAACGATTTCAGGGTATTTGTCCATAATTCCGTTATCTCTAAGCATCTGTGTGTTAGCTGTCAATGCACCGCCCGGCAAAGGTGACTGGATAATCATAGGATTAACAGCCAAAGCCTCCGGCGGCAGGAAGTAATCTTTCATGCAGTCTTTGAAAACTTCTTCGGTTTCAAGAATTTTTTCAATATCAATTCCGAGATCATATTCCGTACCTTTAAGAGCATGCCACATAGAAACAATGTCAGGTTGGGCAGTTCCGCCGGAAACAGGCTTCATAGATAAGTCAATACCGTCCGCGCCGCCGTCAAGTGCCGCCAAATACGCAGCCAATCCCGTACCTGCGGTTTCATGCGAATGGAATCTTATATGAGCATCATTTCCGAGAATTTCTCTTGTACGTTTAATAGTTTCATAAACTTTTCTCGGTGCGGAAGTACCTGATGCATCCTTAAATGCGAGAGAATCAAACGGAATTCCGGCATCAAGAATATTTCTCAAAACCTTTTCATAAAAATCAACGTCATGAGCGCCTGTGCAACCGATAGGAAGTTCCATCATAGTAATGGTAATTTCATGCTTCAAACCGTTATCTTTTATGCACTGACCGGAATAAATAAGATTATTAACATCATTCAACGCATCAAAGTTACGAACCGTTGTCACGCCGTGCTTTTTGAACATTTTGGCATGAAGATTGATAATATCTCTTGGCTGAGAATCAAGCCCTACAACATTCACACCGCGTGCTAAAGATTGAAGATTAACATCAGGTCCGACAGCCGCTCTGATTTTATCCATAGTTTCAAACGCATTTTCATTGCAATAAAAAATCGGCGACTGAAATCTTGCACCGCCTGCAACTTCAAAATGATTAATTCCTGCCGCAACAGCTGACTGCAATGCAGGAATAAAATCATCCACAAACACTCTTGCGCCGTAAACGGACTGAAAACCGTCCCTGAACGAAGTATCCATAACTTTGATAAGTTTTTTTGTCATATTTTATATTCCCTTTCGTTATAATATATCACCTATAGTGAGAGAAAATTCTTTTCCGTCATCTTCCAAAACAAGCTCGCCTGAATCATTTACGGATTTTGCAATCCCGTGTTTTGTTTCGTTAATAAGCTGTACGCACACTTCCTTATCAAGAAAGCAGGCTCTTTTTATGTAATCTGATTTGATAAATTCAAACCCGTTATCCAAAAATTCATCGTAATTAGAGAAAAATTTATCAAGAAGCTTATTTAAAAATTCATCCGCATCAATTTTTCTTGAAAGTTCAAGGCTGAGCGCCGTAACGACTTTATCCGGAACGCTTTTGACATCCTTAATTTCAGCATTAAGGTTAATTCCAATACCGAGGATAAGACCTTTAAAATTAGCCCCCTGCATAACTGTTTCCGAAAGAATTCCGGCGATTTTTTTACCGTCAATTAAGACGTCATTCGGCCATTTGATTTGCGGAGCCAAACCGTATTCATCCAACAATTCACAAAGCACAACAGACATATACTGGGTAAGATTTGCATAAATATCACAAAATTTGTCTGAAGGTTTTAAAACTATTGAGAAAAACAAATTTCCCTCGCCTAAATCAACCCAGCTGCGGTTTAATCTGCCTTTACCCGCCGTTTGTCTCAATGCGCGCAAAACAGTTCTGTCTGAAAAAAATTCCAGATTATTCTTAACATAATTATTTGTTGATTCAACCTCTTTAAGGGTAATAAGCTCCATTTCGCCCTCATATAACATTCAAGAATTATTTTATTATAAACAAAAAATATTTGCTAATTTTTTTTCACCGAGTTAAAATAAGTTCATAAGGAGAGAGAAAAATGAGTGAAACCGGACATTGGGTCTATAATACAGTAATTAACGGGCATGGTTTTTCATTCAATCTGGACACCATATTTACCATGTGGTTTGCAATGGCTGTTGTACTGATTTTTGCATTCATTGCAACAAGAAATCTCTCCATAATTCCGGGAAAACTTCAGGCAATATCGGAAAGCTTAATGCGATTTTTCTGGGGGGTATTAGACACCATGATACCTTCGGATAACAGAAAGCATGTTCCGCTCGTTGCATCGCTGTTTTTATTTATATTAATAGCAAATCTTATGGGGCAGCTGCCTTTAAGAATTATACATTTAAAAAGCGGTGAATTAGCTTCTCCGACAAACGATTTAAACCTGACCGCCGCAATGGCGATTATTGTTTTAATCTATTATGTAGGCATGGGTTTGAAGAAAAAAGGATTCAAATTTTTCCTGCACGAATTCAGTTTTACAGGGATAATAATGGGACTTGTGGAGCTTTTGGAAATGATTACAAGACCTTTAAGCCTTGCAATCCGACTTTTTGCGAACATTTTTGCGGGAGAAATTCTTGTAACGGTAGCACTGGGAGTATTTGCATATTTACTGCCGCTGCCGATTATGTTATTTGAAATTCTGGTTGCATTTATTCAGGCAACAGTATTTATGATGTTGACAATAGCATATGTATCATCAGCCACAGGCGATGAGCATTAATTTAAAGGAGATAAAAATGGAAGAATTAAAAACAATTTCTGACTTGGCACAATTAGGCGGCGGTGTCGCAATCGGCTTTGGTGCAATCGGTGCCGGACTCGGTATCGGGTTTGCGACAAAAGGTTTGATGGATGCAATTTCAAGACAGCCTGAAGTTTCCGGTAAAGCATTCGGTTTCTTCCTTCTTGGTGCTGCATTATCAGAAGCCTGCGCATTGTACGCATTCGTTATCGCAGCTAAATTAGTAGGCTTGATGTAATAAGAGGCAAATATGGAATTTAACGCAACATTTTTAGTATCAGCAATAAGTTTTCTCGTGTTCGTATTCATTATGAACAAGATTTTCTATGCGCCTTTGACTGACATTATTGAAAAACGTGAAAAACTTGTTGATGATACTTTAAATGAGGCGAAAAATTCACGCGACAAAGCCTCCGGCATCTTGACCGAACGCGAAAACAAATTAACCAGAGCACGCGATGACAGCAAAAAAATAATTTCATCAAGCGTTGAAAAGGCAAACGCAGATTCAAAAGAAATGATTTTGAAAGCCAAAGACGACTCAACAAATGAAATTAACTCTAAAAAAGCGGATTTGGCAGCTCAAAATTCCGATGTTCAATCAAGACTCAGCGACACGGTAAACGAGCTTGCAAATGTAATTACAACAAAAATATTAGGATAAAACATGGCTGAATTTTGGAACCTGATAGTACAATCAAATACATTTAACTTTGCGATTCTCGTAATAATTATTGCGGTCGTATTTGCAAAAATAGATTTGCCCGGCATTATCGAAAAAATTAAAAATGATGTTGCCAGTGCTATTGAAAACGCAAAACAGGAAAAAGAAAATGCAGAAAACGAATTGAAAACCGCAAAGAAAACAGCCGCAAACACAGATAATGAAGTTGCTGAACAGCTAAAAACAGCAGAAAATAATGCTCAAAATTTATCACAGGGCATTATGAAAAATACCGAACTTCAGGTTGAAAACATAAAATCCAATATTTTAAAAGTTATTAAGGCGGAAGAAAAATCTTTATCCGCAAAATTAACTCAAGACACCGTGAATAATTCAATTGAGCTTGCAAAACAAAATATTATAAACAAACTCAATGAAAATCCGGACTTGCACAACAAATTTATTGACGACAGTATCAACGAAATAGACAGGGTACAATTATGAAAATATCTCAAACTGCAAAAATATATGCGGACGCACTGACTAAAATGAGTCAGGACGGTTCTGTAACTTACGATGATATTTTGAAAGACCTTGAAACAGTCAGCACTATTTTAAAAAGCTCTGCTGACTTGAAAAATGTTCTTATTACCCCTGCAGTTCCGACCGAACAAAAGCAGAAAATCATAACGGATGTGTTTACGAACCAAATAAGCCCGAATATGGTCAATTTCTTAAAAATTCTTGCCGAAAAAAAACGTTTCGGCGAATTTGAAGAAATCACGGAAGCTTATAAAGAAGAATTGGACGAAATTAACGGTATCAAACGCATTGCAGTTATATCAGCCGTTGACTTAACGGAAGATTACAAACAAAAAATAATTAACAAATTGCAGGAAAAATTACACAAAACAATTTATGCGACCTGGCAAAAAGACGAAACCGTCATCGGCGGTCTTGTAATCCGCATCGACGATAACGTAATTGACACAAGCATAAAAAATAAACTCGAAAATTTAAGTAAAAATATTATAAAGGGGAACTTATGACACTAATACAACCTGATGAAATCAGTTCTATTATTAAGAACCGGATTGAGAATTACGAAATACAAACAGAAGTTGCAAATACCGGCAGTGTATTGGAAGTCGGCGACGGTATTGCACGTGTTTACGGTTTGAGAAACGTAATGGCAAGCGAACTTGTTATGTTTGAAGACGACAGAGGCACTCTCGGAATTGCAATGAACCTTGACGAAGACAACGTCGGTGTCGTAATTTTGGGTGAATATGCCCAGATAAAAGAAGGCATGACGGTTAAAACAACCGGCAGAATTGCCTCAGTTCCGGTAGGAGATAACTTAATCGGAAGAATTATAGACCCGACAGGCAAACCAATCGACGGCAAAGGCGAAATTGAATACACAAAAACCCGTCCGATTGAACGTGTTGCACCGGGTATTGTTGCAAGAAGATCCGTTCACCAGCCGCTTCAAACAGGTCTGACCGCAATCGACGGTCTGACACCTATCGGCAGAGGTCAGCGTGAACTTATTATCGGCGACAGACAAACAGGTAAAACCGCTATTGCAATAGATACAATAATTAACCAGAAAGATACGGACGTAATTTGTATATACGTTGCAATCGGTCAAAAAGCGTCCACAGTTGCACAATTGGCAAAAACACTGGAAAATCACGGCGCAATGGATTATTCAATAATCGTTTCAGCAACCGCTGACGAATCAGCACCGCTTCAATATATCGCACCGTTTGCCGGTGTTGCTATTGCTGAAGAATTTATGGAGCAGGGCAAATCAGTTTTGATAGTTTACGACGACCTTTCAAAACACGCTCAAGCCTATCGTGCAATGAGTTTGCTTCTTAAAAGACCGCCGGGACGTGAAGCTTATCCGGGTGACGTATTCTACCTTCACTCAAGACTTCTTGAACGTGCGGTAAAATTGAATGACGAACTCGGCGGCGGAAGTATTACGGCATTGCCGATTATTGAAACTCAAGCAGGCGACGTTTCCGCATACATTCCGACAAACGTAATTTCAATCACAGACGGTCAGATATTCTTAGAATCAGGCTTGTTTAACGCAGGTGTAAGACCGGCGATTAATGCGGGTATTTCAGTATCCCGTGTCGGCGGTGCCGCTCAAACAAAAGCAATCAAACAGGTTGCAGGTCAATTAAGACTTGATTTGGCGCAGTTCAGAGAACTTGAAGCATTCGCTCAATTTGCATCTGACCTTGATCAGGCAACAAAAAATCAGCTTCTCAGAGGTGAAAAATTGACGGAAGTTTTGAAACAGCCTCAATACAATCCGCTGAGCGTTGCTGAACAGGTAAGCATTTTATTTGCCGCAAACGAAGGGCTTCTTGATGACGTCAAAACCTCTGATATCGGCAGATTCAAAAAAGAATGGTTTGTTCACCTGTCATCAAACCTCAAAGAGCTATCCGACAGATTAAACGGCGGCAGCGCACTGTCTGACGACGACAAAAAAGAACTTAAAGAGGCAATTGAAAACTTTAAAAAGACATTCTAAAAAGGTAACATAATGGCTAATTTAAAAGACATAAAAAACAGAATACAAAGTGTTGAAAGCACAAAAAAGATAACGCGTGCAATGAAAATGGTTGCGGCTGCAAAAGTTAAACGCGCTGAAAATGCCGTCAAAGCCTCAAGACCATACACGGCGGAATTAAATGCAATGTTTTCAAAACTTCTGAATTCCGTCGGTAATATCAATGACTGCAAAGTTAATTCAAAAAATGCCGTCGATAATTACCCGTGTCTTTTGCAAACAAGACCCGTAAAAACGGCAGGTATTCTTGTTATAACTTCCAATAAAGGTCTTGCAGGCGCCTATAATGCCAATGTTATCAGAAAAACAGTAAAACTCATTGAGGATTACGCCTCTCAAGGCATAAAATGCAAATTGTTTATTGTAGGTCAAAAAGGTATTTCCGTTTTACACAAAAGATGTAAAAATCTTGGTTGCGAAATTGCAGGTGAATATTTAAGCGTTGCAAATGACCCGACACCGGCCGGAACAAACATAATTACGGAAGATATTGCAAAATATTTTGTTGAAGAAAAAATCGACAGAATTGAAATTGTAACAACTCGTTTTAAAAATATGATGAGTTATTTTACTGAGGACTGGGTCGTTCTTCCCGTACAAAAGCCGGAAGAAGACCATCATATTGACCCGCTGATGGAATTTGAACCAAATAAAGAAAGCATTTTGCAAAAAGTTGTACCGCTTTATATTACAAACATTATCTATCAGGCATTACTTGAAGCTCAGGCATCAGAACTTGCCTCAAGAATGACTGCAATGTCTGCGGCAACTTCAAATGCCGAAAAAATGCTCAACGAATTATCAATTCAATACAACAAAACAAGACAATTTGCTATCACGCAGGAAATTATTGAAGTTGTTTCCGGCGCAAACGCTCAAGGGTAAGAATTCAAATAGAGCCGCCGCATTTGCGGCGGCTCTATAAATTTCAGGGTTGTTACTAATTTCCTTTCAAAATTTTATTTGATGTGAAATTCATCTGATTACTTAAAAACGCCATGTTTTCAGGCTTATACATGATATTTTGCTGGGAAGCAATTGTTCTTTTCATCGCACGTTTCTGCTCGCTTTTATTAGTCATATAAATATTTAAACGCGGAATACCAAAACCGAGTACAATACCTGAGAATGCATAACCCGCAAGCTGTGCAATATTCAAATAACGCAGACTCTTTCTTGCTGCCTTATCAGTTTTCGGCAAGAGTTTCAAAAGTTCTTTGAACGGTAAAGCCTTGCCGTCTTTTACGGTAGAAATTCCGGCTTTTTTCAAAGCAGCATAAAGAACTTCATCTCTTGTTTTGCCTACAAGATTTTTATCAAGAGCTTTTAAGGTGCCTTTAGCAACAAAGTTACCGAATACAAGCCAGCTCAAATAACCTAATGTATCTTTGACGGTTGCCTCACGTAATTCATCCTTATCACGTGCTACCAAGAATCTTGACATAATGGTTAAGCCGTAAACAAGTTTGAATTGATTTAATGTCGGAGTAATACCTTTGTACTGGATATTCGGCAAGAAGTTTTTAGGATTGAATTTTGTAATCAAACCGTAAACCATAGTACCGAATGCTGCCGCAACACCTGCTTTCAAAGCTTTGAAACCTGCTGAATTATCCTTTTCACGGCCCTCAACGCCTACGAATCCGTCACTGCCTGTTTTCTTTTTAGTCAAATAAATATTAAACGGTTGAATACAACAGCCGATTGCAGATGCAATTCCAAGCCCAAGAATTGAACGACGCAAACCAAAGTTTTTCATAGCTTTGACGAAATTTACATCCTCGAATTTTGCAGCTTTTTGGAAAGATTCTACGACTTTGTCTTTGAATAAAGCTTTTGACATAGAGGTAATATTTTCTACAATATCGCCAAGAGAAGTTTTTACTTCTTTTCCGCCTGATTTCAGGAGAACATTAGCTTCTTCACCCAGATCAGACAAAACAATATTTTTCAACATTGCTTTGTTTTCTTTATTCGGTTTTTTAATTTCTTTAGCAAGAGTTTTAGCAAACTCTTCTTTTGCCGCATCAGACAAGAAGCGTTTACCGTCTTTTGTAGAAATACCTGCTGCAACACGTCTTGAATAATCAACAAGATTATCTTTGCTGTCGGATTTCAGGACATCATATCTTAATCTACTCAAAATATCCACAGCATCAGAATCAGCATAAATATGTTGAGCTTTAATACCGTATTTATTATTCAAAGCCACAGCCATGAGCATACCGGCAAGTGGTCCGTATACAAGCCCGACAAAAGCGTGGTTTACAGTGCCGCTGCCTTCACGACGCAAAGTTTCCACACCTGCAAGAGGTCCGCGGGTAAAATCAGTCATGGTTCTCGGCGCAACCATACAAGAAAAGTCAACAGCCGTCGCACCCCATGCCTGGTTGGTGTCCAAAAATCTTAATAATTGTACGCCCGTATCTGCAAGTCCGGTAAAGTTGGGGTTGTTATTTCTTTGATTATTTTGTTGTTGAGTAATTTGTTGTACTTTCATGATTTATTCCTATTGTAAACTAAAAAAAGATTTAAAGGTAGGTGAGCTGTCTTTGATTTGATCTTTCAAAAAGCCGTTGGTCGAATTAACCGATTCCGCGAGCTTTTTCAGTTCAGCTTCACGCTTTTTGTTAGTTTGCGTTCGGGTATAAAGCGGGATAAATATACCTAATGCTAACAAAGAGAATGCAAGATTGCCTAACTGGCATACTGATCTTAAATTTTTGGCTGTTTTGCCAACCACTTCATCAGAGGATTTTAGACTTACGTCTTTAACCCAGTGCCAGAATTTTTTCATTGCATTCGCGTCTTTCGGGGTTTCTTTTAATCTGTTAAGTAATTTCACATCCGGTTTGACTTTTTCAATAAAAGTTGCTACACCTTTTGCTGCATAATCACCCAGGAAATAAAGACTTGAGAAAGTAGCAATATCACGAATTGTTGCTTCTCTTAACTCATTTTTATCTTCAGATGCCATCATGCGGCTTGCAAAAGTAGCGGTGGATATAAATCTTGCCTGATCCATTGTCGGGAATATTTCTTTAAATTGAAGCATCTGCTTGCTCGGCAATTTAAAGCCCATAGACATAAACATAACGCCCAACATAGAGCCGACTGATATAAATTTCTGTTTTAATAATGCTCTTTTTTCTGCCGGTGAAAGTTCCTGCTGCTCTTTATTCTGGGCAAAATCTTTATAAATAGGTGCGCCTTTTACACCTGAATGACGCTGTGTAAGCCATCTGTTTAAGGGCTGCATTGAAATTGCAAGAGGCAATATAACTCCAAGACCTGCAAAACTCTTCCAATTAACAAGTTTAATAGACTTTTCAATAAACTTAGAAAATTCTTCTGCTGATTTAATTCCGTTTTTCTTTACTGCATTATGGACATTAACAAAATCTTCCATATAACCTTTAAGATTTTTAGATAAAACCTTACCATCCAATTCCAGATGTTCTGTCATATGCGTTTTGTTAGCAATGTCGAGGTAACCTTTATTGAAAAGTTTCTTACCTTTTTTGAGAAGTGTAGATTTTGCAGCAGCCTTAATACCGGATGATAAGTCAAAATCCTTAAATGCTTTTTTCGTATTGCCGTCAATACCTGTCAAATCATTCATAAATGCATTCATAGCATTTTCAAGTTTTTCAGAACCTTTACCTTTAGCATTTTGAAGATATTTCTGAACAATTTTCAAAGATTCTTCATTTGCCCAGACATTAGACATACCTTTAAGACCCTTGAACATACCGGTCTTTTGCAAAAGCCCTGCCATACCCATTACAATAAAGCTCGGCAACAAACAGTTCACAATCAGCCCGGATGATTCACGGCGGAAAGCCTCCATACCGGCATATGCATTTGATTCTTTAGTTTCAATAATTGTTCGAGGAATAATGGCAGTTGACAAATCCAGCACTGAAACATTCAGCATCGGCACTTCTTCACAAAGCTGAATACCGCGCAAAAAAGCATCACCAAGCCCTTTGAATGAAGGCTGCTGATTTTTTGCATCCCAATACGGGGTATTTTTTCTATTGTCTACACTACTAATCTTACTAATCATAAATTTGTCTGGATCTTTACACTGCTATTATAGCAACAGGATATTCAAATTAAAAGCAGTGAATTTTCAAAATTGCCTCATATAACCCAAATGTTAAGTTTATGTAAAGAGCACTTTTGGAATATTTTTATAAAAATAGAGTTTTTTAAAATATTTTTTTTGAAATTTGATACAAATTTTGATAAAAAATTAATAAAAAACGTAAAAAATACAATTTTTAAAGTCAAAAAAAATTGTAAATTTTTGTAAATTTTTATAGCCTTAATCTATCTTGAGCCTGTAATTTTTGACAAAATCGACGGCATCAGCTTTTGTCATGACAATTCCGTCGGATTGTGCATCATGGAGAGCACTCATAATTTCACCGAGCAAAGGCGAAGGTTTTATTTTAAGAATTTTCATAACCTGATTGCCGTCTAACAATTTTGGCAAAGGTTTAAGCGTATTTCTAACAGACAAATAGAAATCCGCAAGCTTTTTCAGCGATGAAATATTATTTTCAACAATATCGTCAGTAATTTCCGGTCCTCTTGCCGAAAGTCTGTCCGCCATTGCAAGAACTATATTATCAATAGAATTGTCGCCCATTTTTCTGACAAAACGCAGCATAATTTTGTCGGTCACAATAGGACTGCACATAACATGAGACGGATAAATATGATTTTTTATCATTAAGGAAATATAATCTGACTGTTTATTTGAAAAATGCATATCCTTTAAAATTTTCAAAGCCATTTTAGCACCGGTGTCATCGTGCTTAATAAATCTGTGGCGGCCTGTATCTGGTTCTATAGTCCAGGTAGAAAACTTTCCGATATCGTGTAAAAATCCTGCGAGTTTCAAATGCGCAATTCTGGGGAAACCGCCAAATGCAATTTCTTCAAGATGTTCCTTAACCTCAATCGGAGCCGAATGATAAATTTCATTTATCTGCCTGACTGTTTCAACTGAATGATGGAACAAGTCAAGATGATGATGAGAATTAGGCGGGACTTTTTTAACGTCAGACATAACAGGAAAAATTTCTTCCAAAAAACCTGCATCGTCCATTGCTAACAGCGCCTGATGTGCATAATTTCCGCCGAAAAGTTTTACAATTTCATAAATTACACGTTCAAATGCTGGTTTATGAATAAGCTTTTTGTGTTTTTCGACAATTTCAGTTAATTCAGGCACCACCTCAAAACCCAAAGTTGCCTGAAACCTGTAAATTCTCAAAAGCCGCAATGGATCATCAATAAAATTTTGTTCAGAAATATAATTAATTTTCTTGTTTTTTATATCATTCAAACCGCCCGTCAAATCAACAATTTCACCGGTCTTGATATTTACGGCGACCGCATTAATCGTCAAATCGCGTCGCTTAATATCCGCTTCAAGCGAATTTCCAACGGGGTTTGTTATATCAAGATAATTCAATTTATCCTTAAACACGAGACGGTAAATCTTGTTGACTTCGTCAAGCGGAACAAAGGTTGCGTTGAATTTTTCTGCCAACTTTTGCGAAAACGTGCGGGCATCTTCATTGCACACGATTAAATCACGATCATATGTAATTTTACCAAGCAAAAAATCCCTGACAGCACCGCCCACCAGATATATTTCAGCATCAAATTCAGCTGCAATAGTATTTAAAATTTCATCATTTTTAATTTTTTCCGCTAAATTCATAAATTATATTCCCGAGTGCAACGGTAACAGCCGTTTCTGCTTTCAAAATAAGGTTACCTAACGTAAGCATATCACATTTTTTATCTTCAAAAAGCTTGAATTCTCTGTCGGAAAATCCACCCTCAGGACCGATTATTACAAGGACGTCGTCCCCTTTTTTAACAGGCTGAATATCACGAAGAGTTTTTGTTGCAATCCGCTCGCAAAAAACGATTACTCTTGAAAATTTTCCAATCAGATTTACAAGTGTTTCCGGCTCAAAACATGACGGAATATCAGCTCTTTCACATTGTTTTGAAGCCTGATACATAATTTTTTGCCACTTGTCTATTTTCTTTTTAATAACCTCATCGCTAAGAGCGCAATTGTCAGTCCTAACCGGATAAATTCCTTTGACCCCGAGTTCTGTAGCTTTTTCAACGACAAAGGACTGCGCGTCACTTCTGAGCGGACTCTGCGCCAGATATAATCCAAAATCCAGGCTTCTAAAAGACTTGTAACTATTTTCAATTTTAACTGTAACCTCACTTGATGTAACTTTTTCAACAACAGTTTCGTATTGAATTTGTTTTTCGTCAATTAAAAGCAGTTTTTCGCCTTTTCTGATACGCAAAGACTTAGCGATATGATTGTAATTTTCCTTATCGTTTATGACGATGTAATCATTGTGAACATTATTTGAAGATATAAAAAAGTGTGGCATACAAAAATAATACAACAAAATTGTTAAATTTTATATTATAATATGGTAAATATTTTTGTGTTGTAGTATTATATAAGTAGTAGAAAAATGGGATATGAAAAATGGATAATGAAAAAGTAATCGGAATACCCAGAGCAATGTCATTTTATAACAATTACCCTTTTTATTACGGATTTTTCACTGATTTGGGTATCAAAATAGTTTTATCGGATGTGACCACAAAACAAACCATGTCAAGCGGTTCAGCACTTGTTGTAACTGAAACATGCCTTCCGATTAAAATATATATAGGACACATATTGAATTTGATTGATAAAGGTATTGATAAAATTTTCGTACCGTCAATCCAATCAATTGCGCCGAAAATTTATAACTGTTCAAAAATCAGAGGTCTGCCGGACTTGGTCAGAAATGTGGTAAAACGCGATTTTACAATGGTTGAGGCAACTCTTGACAAATCAGAAAAAGGACACGGACTTTATGAATTTCTGGCAGAAATGGCAAAATCCTTCGGGATTACTGACGAAAAAATTATTAAAAAAGCCTCAAAAGCCGGATGGCGCTGCTATAATAACTTTCACATCATGTCAAAATCAGGTATGAGCTATAAAAAAGCATTAAATTATGCACTTCAAGGAAAAGTTTTCATTGAAAACCAGACAAAAGAGTATCCTATATCAATTGCACTTGTTTCACACGGTTACAACATTTATGATGACAGAGCCTGTATGAAAATATTTGATAAACTTGAGGCAATGGATGTAAAAGTTTACACATCACTTCAATTATCGAACGAGCAATTGGATGACGGTATTGCATCACTCGGAAACGAGCAGTACTGGGCAAATGAATATGATATGACAGGTAGCGCAGGACATTACCTGAAAGACAATAAAATCGACGGTATAATAACGCTTACCGCATTCGGCTGCGGACCTGATTCTTTAATGGTTGAAAGGATTACAAGAAAGGCTAAAAGATTCAATAAACCTTTATTAAACCTTACAATTGACGAACATACAGGTGAAGCCGGCTTTATAACACGTCTGGAAGCATTTGTTGATATGTTATTCCGTAAAAAACGTGCACATATAATTAATAAAATTGAACTTTCAGACGAAAAATCGGAATATATTCCTAACACAAACTTTATTGAAACAAAATAAGTTTAATAATACTGAGATACAAAAAAGAGTCCTTAAAGGACTCTTTTTTTGCTATACTTTTCTTTTTCTAGCGGCTTCTGATTTGCGTTTTCTTTTAACGCTCGGTTTTTCATATCTTTCACGTTTTTTAACTTCTGAAAGAATGCCGGCTTTTTGGATTTTTTTCTTAAAACGTCTCAATGCGCTTTCAATTGATTCGTTTTCTCCGACTTTAACTTCTGCCATTTATATTTTCACCACCTTTATAAATCTTGTTGGGTACGAAAAAAATTGTATCACAAAAGAATAAAAATAGCAAATACTATAAAAACCGGACAAAAAATTTCTTGACAAAAAGCCAAAAATCATATTTAATAAAAGAAAAAAGGAGAATTGATATGTTGAAAAAGGTTGTACAAAAAGCGGTTCAGATAGTCGCCCCCCCCCGAAATTAGCTCAGGACTTAAATTTTAAGGATTTTAACTTTACAGGTCATCCTGAAATGTTAGCCGAAGGATCTCAAAAAATTAATGAGATGCTGAAACAAGTTCAGCATGACAAAAATTTTGGTTCGCTTTGTAAAGTTCTGAATGACAGTAATACCTTCTCTCGCCCCTTGGAAAGAGGGATAAAGGGAGAGGGGCAAGGCTGTAACAAAACCGTGAGCGAAGCTCACAGAAAATTCTTAGTGCCTTACTGCCTTAGTAACTTAGTATCTTCTAAAAAACCCGCATTCACACTCGCTGAAGTCTTGATAACCCTCGGCATTATCGGCATAGTGGCTGCTATGACAATCCCGACGTTGATTTCAAATTACAAAGAAAAAGAACTTGTTACAAAAGCCAAAAAAGCGTTGTCGCAGATTAACAATGCTGTTGATATGGCACGTGCAGAAAATAGTTACGGGGATAATTCAATTTTGTTTAATTCCAATAGTTCAACAGACGAAGTTATGAAAGCTTTTGCTAAATATTTTAAAGTTCAGGAAATATGCGTAGCAAGCGACAGTGGCTGCGGTGGATATTATTCAATCAAAGCAGCAAAACCATTCTCAGGTGATGGAGAGACATATAGCTCTGCAGCAACAACTTCATGGAGACCACGATTTTTAACTATGGATGGGGTTTTAATATGTGTTCAAAAACTTATTGATGGCTGCGAACAGATCACGACTAATACAAAATTTGATGAAAACGGAATGCCTGAAAAAGATGAACAAGGTAATACTGTAACGTATGACCAATTAGTACGAGCCTGTGCAAGCATACTTGTCGATACTAACGGCAAAAGTGAACCTAATCAGCTGGGCAGAGATGCATTTACACTGGTTATTGACAGGGACAATATACGTTCGGACAAAACACAATGGGGCGGTGATATGCATGGTGTAGTCAGAACCGGAAAGTTATATGATACAGTTGACTATACTATTGGCGGTGCCGTTGAAGATTAATTTACTAACAGATCGTATGTCGGCATTACTATGCCGACATATTGTAGGTTGGCTAAAAGCCCTACCCGCATAAAACCAAAAATATTCAGCCACTATGCCGAAAGCGTAAAGATATTGTAAATTTCCTCGTCCGAAAGCTCTGTAATAATCTTTTCGCCTTCGTAAACAGCTAAATCGGCAAGCTCTTTTTTAGATTTCAGCATTTCGTCGATTTTTTCTTCAAAAGTTCCGAGCGTAATCATCCTGTGTACAAGAACATTCTTATCCTGTCCGATACGATAGGTTCTGTCAGTTGCCTGATCTTCAACCGCGGGGTTCCACCACAGGTCATAATGAATTACATTCGTCGCGCTTGTCAGGTTAAGCCCTGTACCTCCCGCCTTCAACGATAGGATCATAAGCTTTGTATCATCATCATTCTGGAATTTGTCAATCAACTGTTCCCGTTGCGGAACTGTTAATGAACCGTGGAAGAAAAGAGGTTCAGTATTGCATTCCTGCGCAAGAACTTTTGTCAGGATATCGCCCATTTCCTTATACTGGGTAAAAATAAGCGTTTTTTCATTATTCTCGAGAATTGTTTGGACAGTTGATACGCATTTTTCCATTTTGCCGGAAAGTTCTTTACCCATTTCACCTGATTTTAGGAATTGATAAGGGTGGTTACAGATTTGTTTAAGTGCGGTAATAAGTTTGAAAATATTACCGCGTCTGTTAATACCCGTAAACCCGCTTATCTTATCCATCATTTCATTAAGAGTTTTTTCATACAGAACAGCCTGCGGTTTTGTGAGATAGCAGTATTCATTGAGTACCATTTTTTCAGGTAAATCTGTAATTACGTGCTTATCTGTTTTCAATCTTCTCAAAACAAACGGCGATACTGACATCTTTAATTTTGCAGCGCGGGAAGTTTCTTTAAATCTTTCAATAGGTATTGCATAACTTTTCTGGAAATCTTTCAAAGAGCCCAAATATCCCTTATTGATGAAGTCAAATATACTCCACAATTCAGTTAATCTGTTTTCGACAGGTGTACCTGTCATAGCGATTTTGATATCGGATTTAAGCATTTTGATAGCGAGAGTCTGCGCCGTATCAGGGTTTTTAATATTCTGGGCTTCATCCACAATAATCATACCCCAGCTTTGTTTTTTCAACTCCTCAACATCAATTCTCATAATCGCGTAAGTTGTCAAAATCACATCATGCTTAACGTCAAGCTTTCTCTCTGCTCCGTGATACACAACAGCATCTAAAGTCGGAGCAAACATCTGGAGTTCCTTCATCCAGTTACCCATCAGGGTCGTCGGACAAATTACAAGAACAGGCTTTGTAAGCGATTTTTCTTCTTTTAATTTCAAAATAAGACTTATAACCTGAATAGTTTTACCAAGCCCCATATCGTCTGCCATACATGCGCCAAATCCCTTTGAAACATTGGTCCAGAGCCATTTCAAACCGACCTGTTGATAAGGTCTTAATTCTCCGTTCAAAGTTTTCGGCACAGTAACTTCGACAGGCTTTGTAAAATCTTTTATAACACGGGCAAACGCATCGTCGTAATCAAAATCATATTCGTCAATCTGTCCTGACATTGCGGCGTGGATTAACTCCATACGGGACATTGATTTGAGGTTAGCCTTTGCAACCTGCTCAAAAATCTTTTTGCTTTCTTCCTTATCCACAAGCACGTATTTATTTTTGTATTTGATAAGTCCCGTGCTGTTTTCAACCATTTTATTGAATTCTTCAAGCGAAATTTTATCGTTACCGATTGCAATTTCGTAAGAAAAGTCTAAAATATCGTCGAGTGAAATTTTACCCGAATTATTGCTGTTAAATATATCCGCAAGATCTGCAGAACGTGATGCCTTAACCTTAGCATTAATTGAAGCCCTCGGCACAACAACATTAACCAGCTCATCAGGCAAAACAACATCAATCTGAGCTTTTTGAAGATAATAAGCAGTCTGGGTAATAATTTTATAAACCTCGTTAAGGTTTAAATCGAGCGCAAGTTTTTCCTCATCTTCAAACAACTCCTCAAGTTCCGGCATATAACGGAGCGCATAGTTTAATTGTTTTTCCACAATTCTTGAAATATCCGATGAATTTGCACCGAAAACTTCCTCATCAGTATAAAGCTTATCAATCAAAACACTCTCATCAGTTTTGCGGTTTTTGATATAAACTTTAAGTCTGAAAAGTTCATCTTCAATTTTTTCAATCTTGAAGAACGGAATTACGTCGTATTTACCGAGGTAAAGCTCGTCAAACCACTGCGCAAAATTCTCCGCCAAATCCTGACCTTTCATCACAGAACGCTGTTCAAGGTCTTTTATCATATAAGTGCCGGATTTAACATCTTTGAATCTGTATGCTTTTATGCCCAAGAATTTATATAATACATAATTGAGATAATTATATATAAATTCATAGACAAAATTTTTGGGTTTTTCACCTTTTATAAAAAGATTTTCCGGCATATTTTCTTCAAACTGGTTGACAATTCTTGCAAGCTGCTGGTTGGAAATTATAGGCTCATAAACAATCCTGAACATTTGACCGTGACGCTTAACCGTCGGGATGAAATACAATTTTTCAATCAATTTCATCACAAAATAGGTCAATTTGTTCATATAGACAAAAGTCGGCGTCAAAGATTCAATGTCAACAATATTCCCGAAACCGCCGAAATAATCCAATACGACATCCAGAGCTAACGCATATCCGACATCCTTGCCCAGTACCTGAGAATTAAAGCGGAATAACGAACCTTTTGATTTCAAATAATACTGAAAATTATTTGTCGGAGTTACGAAAAATGAAAGCTTATCATTTTCATTAACCAGAAAGAAATTTGTATTTCTTGCGGGAGTATACGGACTCAAAAATACACCGGCAAATTCATCTTCAACAATCTGATAAATCATACTCAAGGTATAACGGAAATCCTTGTTCTTAAACCCTTCGGGGTTTTCGCTAAGGTTAAAGAACAATTCATCCACGTTATTCTTTTTAAATGAAAAATCAATATCCCAGTTGTCTGCCATAAATTTCCTATTTTAATAATGAGTCAGCTGTCATTTCTTTTGGTTTGTCAATACCCAAAAGTTCCAGAACAGTAGGTGCAATATTGCATAAAGCACCATCACCTGTATGTTTTAATTCAACACCATCAGGCGCATTAATCAAAACAAAAGGAACTTCATTTGTAGTATGAGCTGTTTGAGGCTTACCTGTTTCCGGATTAACCATAACCTCTGAATTTCCGTGGTCAGCGGTCAAAAGCATAATAACACCGTGCTTTTTGCAAGCTTCTGCAATTTTTCCGACACATTCATCTACTGTATGGCAAGCCTTAACAGCCGCTTCAATTACACCTGTATGCCCTACCATATCAGGGTTTGCAAAGTTTACTAAGATAAATCCGTATTCGGGATTGTCAATAGCTTTCAAAACATTTTCGCAAACCTCCGGCGCACTCATTTCAGGCTGCATATCATAAGTCGCAACTTTCGGCGACGGAACAAGCACACGGGTTTCATGAGGCTGCGGCTCATCAATTCCGCCGTTAAAGAAAAATGTAACGTGCGCATATTTTTCTGTTTCGGCAGTTCTGAACTGTTTTATTCCGTTTGCCTCCAGAACATCGCCGAGAATATTTACGAGATGTTCTTTCGGAAAAGCTACAGGGTATGTAAAATCCTCGTTATAGCTTGTCATAGTGATATAACAAATATTTTTAAGGATTTTTTTGCGATCAAAGCCGTCAAAATCCGCAAAATTAATTGCTTTAGTAATTTCTCTTGCCCTGTCAGGTCTGAAATTAAAGAAAATAATTGCGTCATTATCGTGAATTCTTGATTCTTCACCGCCAATAACCGTCGGAAGAACGAATTCATCGTTATCGCCTTTTGCATAAGACTGTTTAACAGCTTCACATGCAGATGGGGCGTGTTCACCTTCACCTAACAAAAGCGCATTATAGCCTTTTTCAACTCTGTCCCAGCGGTTATCTCTGTCCATAATGTAATAACGACCTATAACCGTTGCAATCGGAGGCAGATTGTATTTTTTAAGCTCATCTTCAATGGGCTGCAAGAATGTGCAGGCGCTTTGCGGAGGGGTATCACGACCGTCCAAAAACGCGTGTACGTAAACTTTTTTCAACCCGTTATCAGCAGCAAGCTTAATCAAAGCCATAACATGCTCCAAGGATGAATGCACGCCGCCGGTTGAAACAAGCCCATAGATATGAAGTGCGGAATCATTTTTCTTAACGTGATTTACAGCCATCATAAATCTTTCGTTAGTAAAAAATGAACCGTCTTTTATCGCATTATTTATTCTGGACAAATCCTGATAAACAATTCTGCCGGCGCCCAAATTCAGGTGACCCACTTCACTGTTACCCATTTGCCCTGCTGGCAGCCCGACGTATTCACCGTCTGCGTGAAGTCTTATAAATTGTTCTTCTTTTTCCAATTTATCAACGTGAACGGGATGAGCAAGTTTTGTTGCATCAAATTCGGGGTGATTTTTGCTTATTCCCCAGCCGTCCATAATACATAATAATACTCTTTTAGACATTAATATATCCCCTCTTATATTTCGTACTATAGAAAAATTTTAACAGGAACACGACGTAATTACAAGGGGAAAATTAATCAACGTCGACGGGTTCTCTCAGTATTTTTTCAATAGCTTCGCGTGCTGTGAATACAAGGCTTTCCGGTATATTATCAATTGTAGTAAACTGTCTTAACACATCAACCGTACGTTTGAAAGCTCTTACAATATCACCTTCACCCATGTCAATTTGTTCTGTTATGGTTTCCCACTCTGCACCTTCTACCCATAATTCAATCAAAGAACTGAAATAAGGATTGATATACATAGGAGAATCAACAAGATGACGGTTTTGGACTTTTTCAATTTTGCGTCTTATATTTCTTATAAGATTAAGCGTTTTTCTGACCGTCTGTGAAAATGGCAGATATGGAATATCAATTCTCAAATCTTCTGTTGTAACAGCACAAATAACGGCAGCCAGCTGAGAAGGAGTGAGTCCGTCCAGAACATCAGAAAAAATAATTTCTGCAATATACAATTCGTTTTCGGATCTGATTTGTGAAGTTGTAACACCCCGTGGCGTGGGATAATCATCTTTTAAATATCCGAAGTCCTCCAATACACTCCTGTGAGCTAAAAATTTGTTCCAATAAATATCTCTCTGACGCTCCATTTCTTTTTCTAATCTTGCCTGACGTGCCTCAATTCTTCCCAGAACTTCAATATTTTTTGCATGTTTTTTATACCTGTTGCAGGTGTCACATGGAGAAGCATGCAATTGTTCAAGTAAAAGTTTGTTACTGTTTCTGAATGCGATGACTTCATCCGATAAAGGTCTTTTTTTAGACTGCTCCTGCTTGCATATTCGTTTATAGGTAAGCCTGTTTTGCACGTACAAATGACGTAATTTATCATACTTTAAAAAATCCTCGTCGGAAATTTTATGCGGACAGACAAAAGTTCTCTCAGCTCTTTCTTTTTCATTTATTTCATATTGCTTTAATAAAGGCTGCATACGTGAGCCGGCGGAATAATACCCGAAGCTTTTTAAAATAAGCTCTTTTGATTCATCAAGGCTGAACCTTTGCAGCAAATTCAATACCATTGAATAACTTGGAGAAAAACGGCTTTCCAGCGGGTTAGCATCACTCAGGACAAGTTCCGCCACCTCTTCGGGAGATTGAAAAGGTGTACCGACAATTGTAACATAACCGATTTCATCCATTCCGCGGCGTCCTGCACGTCCTGACATTTGCAAAAATTCACTGGCTGTCAACATTCTGTGCCCACTATCCGTTCTTTTGCTGGTTGAACTTATTACAGTAGACCGCGCTGGCATATTAATACCCGCAGCAAGCGTTTCGGTTGCAAAAACAACCTTTATCAAACCTTTTTGAAACAATTTTTCCACAAGATTTTTCCATGCAGGAAGCAGCCCTGCATGGTGCGATGCAACACCTTGCAACAGATATTCAATATGTTTATTACCGTATAAATGCGGATTTTCAGCAATATAATCGTCTACGAACTGCCTGATTTGTGCCTGTTCACCGGGAGTAACAAGCCCGAATGACGCGCATTTTTCCATCTGCTCATCACATTTTTTGCGTGAAAACGTAAAATAAATCGCCGGCAGCATATCCTGTTCCGCCAAATTTCTTATAACATCTTTTACCGGAGATTTTTGTTTATTTTTGCCGTGTTTTCCCCATGCACGCTTTTCAGGTTTGATTTTTTTATTTAGCTGACCGCTTGGCGTAAAAAGCGGAAGCAATCTGTTAGGCTGAGAACTGTCAAAATAATAAAATCTTAAAGGCACCGGCCTAAAATCAGTATCAACCAGCTCGGTTTTTGAATGAACCGTGTTAATCCAATTTGTCAACTCATCAGCGTTGGCAACCGTTGCTGAAAGTGCTATAATCTGTACATTTGTCGGACAATATATAATACTTTCTTCCCAAACAGTTCCGCGCTGCTCGTCGTTCATATAATGAACCTCGTCAAGTACAACGTATTTAACATCTTTCAAATTATCGGCAACAGCACCGAAATTAGTGCCATAAAGCATGTTTCGGAAAACTTCGGTTGTCATCACAACAATCTGACCGTTTCTGTTAATTGATGTATCACCTGTCAAAAGTCCTACTTTTTCCTGACCGTATTTTTCACCGAAATCATAATATTTTTGATTTGAAAGAGCTTTTAACGGAGTTGTGTAAAATATTCTTTTACCGTTTTCCATAGCACGATGAATAGCGTGTTCTGCTATAACAGTCTTACCTGCACCTGTCGGCGCGCAGACTACAACACTTTCACCTGCGTCAATAAATTCACAGGCTTCTTTTTGAAAATCATCCAGTTCAAACGGAAATTCATACATAACAAACTATCCTTACAGTTTATTATGCCACAAAACCTTATGTTTGTAAAATTATTATTTAATTATATCAAAACCTGTGTATTTTCGCAGGACTTCAGGAATGACAATTGAACCGTCAGCCTGCTGGTAATTTTCAACAATAGCCGCAAAAGTTCTGCCGACAGCAAGTCCTGAACCGTTGATAGTATGAACGAATTGAGTTTTTCCGGTTGCCTTGTCACGGTATCTTATATTTGCACGTCTAGCCTGATAGTCGCCGTAATTTGAGCAGCTTGAAATTTCTTTATAAGTTCCGTAAGACGGCATCCAAACTTCCAAATCCCAGCATTTATTGGCACTAAAACCGATGTCAGCCGTGCATAAAGCTTCACGGCGATAAGGCAATCCAAGCAGCTGAAGCATTTTTTCAGCGTCTTCCGTTAATTTTTCATGCTCATCCTTACTTGTTTCAGGTGTACAAAGCTTAACAAGTTCAACTTTATTAAACTGGTGAACCCTGATTAAACCTCTTGTATCTTTTCCGGCAGAACCAGCTTCACGCCTGAAACATGGAGTGTAAGCCGTCATATACATAGGTAATTGATCTTCTGATAAAATTTCACCGGCATAAATATTTGTCACGGGAACTTCCGCAGTCGGAATTAAATACAAATCTTCGTCCACGCATTTATACATATCTTCAGCGAATTTCGGTAATTGACCGGTACCTGTCATGGTCGCAGCATTTGCCATAAAGGGCGGCAAAATTTCTTCATAACCCTGCTCACCTGTATGGTAATCAAGGAAAAAGTTTATAATTGCACGCTCTAACTTGGCACCGAGACCGCGATAAAGAGTAAATCTGCTCTGAGAAAGTTTTACACCGCGTTCAAAATCAACAAGTTTCTTTTCCTCGCAAATATCCCAGTGAGGTTTGAACTCAAAATCAAATTTTCTCGGCTCACCCCACTTGTAAACTTCAACGTTATCATCTTCAGACGCACCTATCGGTGTTGTCTCATCAGGAATATTCGGGATATGCAGCAGAAGATCGCGTTGTCTTTCATCAAGAACAGACTGTTTTTCTTCAAGTTCCTTGATATCTTCTCCTATTTTACGAACATCCTCCTGAATAGCGTCAGTGTTTTCGCCTTTTTTCTTCAATTCACCGATTTTTTGTGATTCGGATTTTCGTTTTGCGCGCAAATCATCCGCCATTGCCTGAATTTTGCGTCGTTCTACGTCGATTTCTATAACTTCATCAATTGATAATTCAGGATTTCTGCGTTTTAAAAGTTCGTTTATCCTTTCGGGATTTTCTCTGATTAATTTGATATCAAGCATCTAAAACCTCTTTCTTACTACAGGATTATTCTAATTTAAAGAAAAGTTATAATCAAGAGAAAAATATCACAAAACTCAATCTAAAGATTGATAGACATTTACAAAAAAATACTCATAATATAACATGAAGGGATATGTTTTATGTTTAAAAAACTTGCACAAAGATTGAAAGATTATAATAACAGAACAAATACCGCACCTGTTACCTTACCGTTTGGAGATTCATTTGCGACATCAAAAAACGAATATTTAAAAAACATGTCTAAAAAAGCTGTAGAGCTTTACGAAAAACAAACTGACATACATAATTTTTCAAAACTGGTGCTTTCAAATCCTGAAAACAAGACACATAATGATATGGTTAAAAAACTTTTTGAAGACGGGGTTGCTGACCCGTTTGTCGATGAAAAACTTGCAGATCTCGCGAACAACCGGAAATTCCTGCGTGACCTGGGCTTACTTTAGATTTTCAATAATTTTTCCGGTAAATTCACTTGTTGAAGCACTTCCGCCCAAATCAACAGTTTTGATGTTTTGAGAAAGTGTTTTAAATAAAGCTTTTTCGATTTTTTCGGCATGGAAATTTTCGCCAATATATCTAAGCATTTCAACAGCCGATAGCAAAAGGGCCGTCGGATTTGCCTTATTTTGTCCTTTAATATCAGGAGCCGAGCCATGAACCGGTTCAAATACAGCGCAATTTTCGCCGATATTTGCCCCCTGAGCAACCCCCAAACCGCCGATTAAACCTGCAGTCAAATCTGATACTATATCACCGTATAAATTAGGAAGTACCAGAACATCAAATTTCGTCGGATCCTGCACAAGCTGCATACAAAGATTGTCAACTAATATTTCACGCTTTTGAATTTGCGGATAATTTTCGGCAATTTTTCTGTAACTTTCCAAAAACAGCCCGTCTGACATTTTCATTATATTGGCTTTGGTAACAACACAAACTTCATTCCTGCCATTTTTAACCGCATAATCAAATGCAAATTTACAAATTCTCTCAGATGCATTACGCGTAATAATCTTGATACTTTCAGCAGTATCACAATCCGCCATACGCTCAATTCCGGCATATAAATCCTCGGTATTTTCACGAACTACTACTAAATCAACATTTTCAAAACGGGTTTTAACATTGGGTAAATTTTTACACGGTCTTAAATTAGCATACAAATCCAAATCTTTTCTCAGCTGAACATTAACAGATCTGAAACCTTTGCCGATAGGAGTTGTAACCGGAGCTTTAAGTGCAATTTTATTTTTCTTTACTGAATCAATTACTCTTTTCGGAAGAGGAGTTCCTTCTTTTTCAATAACATCAGCACCCGCAGTTTGAATTTCCCAATCAATTTTCAAACCGCTTGCATCAATAATTTTTACAACCGCATCCGATATTTCAGGTCCTATTCCGTCACCGTTAATCAATGTAATAGTACGCATTCAAAGCCTCCTTAAAAAATATTTTAGCACAAATATTTAACTGTAAAATATTACGAAATATTAAGAAAAAATTACAAGCTGAGCAATTCAACCTGTCAAATTTTTTTTATAAATATAAGGTAGAAAAAGGTAGGTTAGAATTATGGGTATTGCTAGTATTGCAAAAACCGGCTTGAATTATGCCGGAAGGCTAATTTTTGATGACAGATTTGCATCAAAAGTTGCAAGCCGTATTAAGGCACATGGAAAAATGTACAAAAAAGCTGGTAAAAACCGCTTTCACGATTTTCATAAACAAATAGGTGATGCCTTTCAAAGAGCCGATCAAATAACAGGCAAAATAGATCCTGTTACAAAAAAGCCAAAAATTGGCATATTCGGTAATATAAGAAAGTCTTTTGAGCAATACGGAGGAGATGTTGCAGCACTCTGGAAGAACAAAGACAAAAGTTTTTTCTCAAAAATCGGCGGAACAATAAAAGGCTTAGGGAAAAGAGCACCGCTTATAGGTACAGCGCTAATGGTTGCATTTGAATTGCCAAACATATTCAAAGCAACAAAAGACGGCGGGCTTATTGCAGGTGCGGCAGAAGCAGGAAAAAGCGGAGTGAGAATCGCAGCAGGTGTAGCATGCGGTGCCATAGGCGCAGCCATCTTAGGACCTGTTGGAAGTATCGCAGGTTTCTTGATAGGAGATATGCTGGGTAAGCTTGTAGTAGGAAAAAGCTACTCTGAGAAAAAAGCAGCTGAAGAAGCAGAAAAAAACTTACCAAATGCTCAGCAGACTCAAAATATGCAGACAACACTGACGCCTGAACAGCTGATGATGATGCAACAAATGCTCTATAATGATAATAATAATGATTTTATGTATGACGCAACAAATCCATTCAAATTAAATGTCACAGCATAACAAATTAAAGCCCGGAAAATTTCGGGCTTTACATTTGTTTACAAAAAAGCAATTTAGAAAAACAAAAAAACTTTATATAAATAACGGGGAATCCTAAAGGGGATATAAATGAGTTACTACAATTACAACGTAGGCGTTACATCACGCGATTTATATATATTAAGTGCCGCAGCAACCGGTGCAGCAATTAACCGTGCAAGCACAGCTGAAGAACTTAAAAATTATATGTTATTCGGCGGTGCAGCTATGGCTCTTCCGGCAGGTATTAAAGCTGGAAAAACAATTGTCTGGGATATTCCGAAATGGGGATACCAGAACTGGGGAAATTATGGCAATGCTTTTAAAGATTTATATCAAAACAGCATAGGAAAAACAACTATATTTCCTGCAAACAGAGCGCCTTTAAAAGGCAAATTCTGGGATACAGTGAACAATAACTATTTACAAAATAAACTCAAACAAACAGAACTTCCAGCATTTGATTTAACAACCGTTCAGGGCGCAAAAAAAGCTGAAATTTATAAAGAAGTTACGAGATTAACCGAAGAAGCAAAGGGCTTGAAAGGTAAAGAACTTGCAGCAAAATTAAAAGAAATAGAAATAGCAAAAACACAGGCTAAAATAGCCGAAAATAATGCAAAAGCAGCAGGGGAACTTGTAAAAGACAGCAAAATCGGCAGAGCCGCTTCATGGGTAAAAACCAAATCCGGCGTAAGAGCAGTCGAAACAAAAGTTCTTGAAGGTACTATTAGCAGCAATAAAGCTGTAAAAATACTTTCAAAAGGCGCAAAAGCCGGCGGCGCAATGGCTGCAATTTCAGCGGCACTTGAAGTTCCGACTGTTGTTAAAACATATAAAGAACTCGGCGCAGCCAAAGGAACAAAACAATTAGGTAAATCAGCAGTTAAAGTTGCAGCGGACACAGCAGGTTTTGCAATCGGTGCAAAACTCGGAGGTATCGCAGGAGCTAAAATCGGCGCTACAATAGGTACATGTATTGGAGGTCCGATAGGTACAGCAATCGGCGGTGCCGTAGGTGCAATAATCGGTATTGCAGGCGGACTTTTAGGCAGCTGGCTTGCAGGTAAAGCAGCAAAAGCAGTTGTTGGTAAAGATGAACTTGAAATTGCTCAGGAAGAAGAAACCAAAAAACTTGCCGAAGCTGCAAAATATGACCCTGAACTTCAAGCACAACTTGCAGTTCAAGCAAGTGAAAATTTACAAAACGGCAACGTAGCATCTGCACAAGATGCAAAGGACATTGCACAAAGTTATGAAAATGTAGTAACAACACTCACAGAAGGTGCAGCAGCAGGTGATTTGCTTACGCAAAATCCTGAAACAGGTTATGATAACACAACTCTGACAACACCTGCCAGCGCTGCAGAAACAACTACAACACCTGCAACAAGTACACAAACCGCAACTCTGACTACAGATTCAGGTTTAAATGCATTATTCGCTCTTGCAGAAGGCAATGTTTATACTCCTATGAATAATTCATTTATGATGCCGTTCGGGCAAACATCAACATTCAACCCGTTTATGACGGGATACAACAACACAACATTTAATCCGTTTATGAATAACTATTTCAACCCGTTTTCAATGGGATATGGCAACCTCGCAGCATAAAATAAAAGACCGGCTTGTACCGGTCTTTTTATTTTATAAAGATGTTACGTTATAATCACGTTCCGCAAGGGATGACGAAGTATCAAAAATTTTAGTAAAAAATCTTTCTATTGCCGCTTCCATACCCTTGATTTCTTTTGTCAAAGAATCATATGCGCCTTTTTTAGCATCAGTAATTGCATTTGAAAAAATTTCTTCTTGATACATTATTATACTCCTATCTATCTTCACATAGATATATACGTACATTTATGCCGCAAACTTTAATTTTTTAAACATTATTGTTACAAAATTTAGTATTACGGGAAAATTTTACAACTTTAAAGTAAAATAATTATTGAGTAAGAGGAAGTTGTAATGAAAGATTTTCAATTAACCAGTTATGATTATTATTCAAGCCGGCGCGATATGGAAGTAATTTCGCAGATTGTAGAGGCTTTAAAAAAAGTTTTGGAGGAAGATAAACACGCTGTTCAGCCTTTATTTTTGAAAACATCCGAAAATCTCATATTGAATATTGCCAGAAAAGTAGTTCAAGAAAAAAAGAAAACTTTTTTAATCGGTATTACCGGTGAAAGTGCATCAGGCAAAACTGTTTTTGTTGACAACACAATAAAGGCATGCGTAAAAGACCGCAAAGAGGGAATTTATACTGTTATCCGCTGTGATGATTACTATAAAGATACATCAAAAGAATTGCAGGAAGCAGGAAGCTATGAAGAACTATTCAAAACAGGCTTCAGTTTTGATACTCCCAAAGCAATAGACCTGGATTTAATGAAAGAACATCTGCTGGAATTAAAAGCAGGCAGAAGCGTTACCTCTCCGAGGTATGATTTTGTAACATGTGTATCAGATCCGGACGGAGACTTTAAAAAGCCGGCAAAGGTTGTTTTAACAGAAGGGCTTTATGTTTTAAATAACGGACTTGCGGATATAATGGACGTAAAAGTCTACGTATTCACACCGCTTGAAGTTATCAAAGAACGCTGGTATAAAAGAGCCGCTCTAAGAGGGAAAACAGGAACAGCTGCCGATATGCAATTTCAGGACGTAAACAGAACGGCACAGGAATATATAAGACCGAATTACCAGATAGCGGATGCCGTAATTAACGGTATGGTAAGTCAGGAATATATTCAGCAGATTACAGATAAAATATTTAAAGTTTTACACGATATTGATTATTAAAAAAAAGGCGCTTGAAGCGCCTTTTTTAGTAACTCATCCTCTGGCAAGGGCAAGTTTCTTCAGTGTTGAAGGCTTTTGTACATCTGTCACAATTCGGTACAATTTTAACCTTTTGACAAGGGTCGCATTTAGCTTTTTTAACCTTGTGGCATTTTACTTTTTCACACTTATTGCAGTTTCTGAACCCTGTAAACGGATTCAAACTGCCTATACCGTCATAAGTCCATGCAAAAGCACCCTGAGCGGGCAGGAAGAAAAATGCGAATAAAGCAAGTGATGCAAGTGTTTTTTTCATAATTTACTCCTTTTTTAAAATAGCCGAACTATATCAGCCACATTACCATTTTAAATCTGCAGATAGATATTTCCACATCAAAACAGGTAATACAATCTAAACAAAAGGAGTTGATAAAAAGTGCAATAAAAAAGCGAACTTCTGATGAGAAGTCCGCTTTTTCAAATTTTAATCAAGCAAATTATTTAACAATGCTTGCGTCATCGCAGAGGATAACATAAATTTGTTCGCCTGATTTAGCGTGGTATTTAAGACCCGGAGTTACAAGCCCTAATACCAGACCAACACCTGCGCCGATAGGAGCACCGATTGCGATACCTTTACCGATTTCAGCAGGGTTCGGAATGAAGGCGAAACCAACACCGGCACCTGTACCAACAGCACCAAGACCAACAGTCCACAATGCAACTTTACCTGCAGTCATCCAAGGGCCTTCTTTCAAAGCATAATCTCTGTAGAAAGGTTTCGCATTCAAATCAACAGTTTTACCGCTTGGCAAGCAAACTTCGTTCAATTGAATATAAACGCGAGCATTTCTGTTGAACCATTTTTGAGGAACAACTTCAAGTACTTTACCTGTGAATACAGAATTTGCAGGGAACAATACAGTACCTTCTTCAGTGCAAATATCTTGCGGAGCAATGAATTTAACAGTTTCACCTGCAGATGCAACTTCTGATCTGAATTTATCAGTGAATGCAACGGCAAGAACGTTACCGCTCAAAACAATGCTTCTTTTGTTTGTAATTTTAACTGAATGATTCGGTGCATTTTTCTTCATATTCAAATGCTCAATAGCAACAACTTTTTCCAAATCAGGACCAACGTATTCTTCTTTAACAAGACCGATTTTATCTTTTAATCTTGCAAGAAGAACAGCAGCTTCAGCTCTTGTTAAATCATCATTCGGACGCAATTCATTAGCGTTCGGATAATTTACATAGATACCATAAGCAAGTGATTTAGCATAAGGTCTTTTTGCCCATTGAGCAACCTGATCTGCATCAGAAAAATTATTCAAAATAGCGACATCAGCTGCACCGTCTTTTGTAATGTGGCTGATAACTGATTGAACTTCTGATCTTGTCATAACTTTTTGAGGTTTGAAAGTTCTATCAGGATAACCGTAAACCAAACCTAATTGTTGAGAACGCAAAATATCAGCGTAATCAGGATTTGAAGATGAAACATCAGTAAAGATATTTTTGATGTTTACATTCAAATTGTCATTAGATAAAAGCTTCAATAAAGCTTTAACAAATTCAACTCTCTGAACAGTATCTTCCGGATAGAAGTTACCATCATCAAGAGTCATGATGTTGTCAGATACAACTTCAACAATTTCAGGTCTTGCCCAGTAATCTTTGCTGACATCCAAAATTTTAACGGATTCAGACGCGAGAACCGGAAGTACATTCCAAGCCATCAAACTGACAGCCATCAACCCAGCTAAAAGTTTTTTCATAATAATATTCCTTCTCTTACCACTAGTAAACAATTTTTTTTTATAGTATAACGTAATTATCATGATTTGTAAAGTACCAATTATAAATATACATAAGAGGAGAAAAAATGGAAGATTACGCTATGACGAAAATTGTTGCTACATTAGGTCCTGCCAGCAACACAAAAGAAAAAATCCGTGAACTTTTTAAAGCCGGAGTTACAATGTTCCGAATAAACTCATCACATGAAACCCCTGAAGTTCACCAAAAAACACTGAATTTAATAAGAGAAATTGAAAAAGAAGAAAAACAGCTTATTCCTGTTTTATTAGACCTTCAAGGCCCCAAAATCAGACTTGGAACTCTGGAAGCCCCGATAGAAATAAAAAAGAATGACATTTTAAAATTCCGTCATCAGGACAAACAAACCGAAGATATTATTCCGGTTGACTACGCAGGCATAGCAAAAGACGTAAAAAAAGGTGAAAAAATTCTTATTGACGACGGTAAAATACAGCTCGAAGTTGAAAAAGTCGAACAGGACATTATTTATGCAAAAGTTTTAACCGACGGACTGCTAAAGCAAAGAAAAGGTATTAATATCCCAGGCTCTACAGGCAGTATTGACGTATTAACCGAACGCGACAGAATTTTTATTGATTTTGCAGTAAAAAATAATATTGACTATATCGGTTTATCTTTTGTGAGAACACCTGATGACGTTGCCAAATTAAGAGAAATCTTACATTCAAAAAACAGTGATATAAGAATAATTTCCAAAATTGAAAAACCTCAAGCCGTTGACAATATTGACGAAATTATTGAACTTTCCGACGGAATTATGGTAGCAAGAGGTGATTTGGGAATTGAAATTTCAACGGAAAAAGTCCCGATAGTACAAAAAACAATAATTAAAAAAGCAAATTTCAAAAGCAAAGCGGTAATTGTTGCAACCCAGATGCTTGAAAGTATGATTGAAAACCCGATTCCAACCCGTGCGGAAGCCTCAGACGTTGCAAACGCAATTTTGGACGGCACCGATGCAATTATGCTCTCAGGCGAAACCGCTGCAGGCAAATATCCGGTAGAGGCAGTCAAAATGATGAAATTAATTGCGGAAAATGCCGAAAATAGTCTGTTTTTACACCACAACTGTTTCCCGAAAAGAATGATTGACCAGAACAATACTCAGGCAATGGCAATAGGCATGGCACTTTCAGATATGATTAAAAAAGTTCCGAATATTAAAGCCATTGTAGCACTTACGGGAAGCGGATTTACACCTGTATTTTTATCAGAAAGCAAACCGTCCGTTCCTATTCTCGCCTGCTGTCCTGATTTAAAAATCTGCAGAGCAATTAAATTATACAGAGCGGTTTTCCCGATTACATTCAAATTTGAAAGAAAAATTGACCGTTCTTCTCTCGACAGAATGGATAAATTCTTAATGAAAAAGCTCAATTTTAATTCACACGACACTGTAATCATTACAGGCTCCGTTCCAAATGTTCTTGTAGGCGGAACAAACTTTATTAAAATCCACAAAATCGAAGAAACAGCATAAAAAAAAGCCCCTTTTAAAGGGGCTTAAATTTTCTTTAGGAAATAGGAATAGGAAGTTTTTCTCTCTTTTACTTAAACGGAAATAATCTCTCTTCTTAACATCTCTCGTGTTAATCTAATGTTCTTATATATATAAAGTATATACTTTTTATTTAAATTCAGAAAGCAAATATTTTGTTACAAAAGTTAATATTAATAATTTGCCAAATAAAAAAATTTATACTAAAATAAATATGTAGTTAAGAATAATTTTGGGGTTAAGAGATGCTGGTATCATCCATCGCGAAACTAACCGCCGTTAAACCGGTAAACAACAATTATCTGGTAAAAAACACATTTAACGGCGACAAGATGTCCGTTCAAAATGCTCAACAGCAAAATACAATTTCTAACGGCATCAACACTAATATTTCAAATACGCTAAACGACACTTCTTGCGGTACGAATTTTAATGTATTAGCTTAATTGTTCGTCAAATAAATATTTAACAAATACAGAAAACATTGCGGGTATAACAGAAACACCTAAAAGCACGTTTGTAATGCCGAATTTTTGGGCTACATATCCGTTCAAAGACATAATAAGTGCAACAATTCCCCAGGAAAATCCGTTAATAAATCCGCCGATAATGCTTTTGTACTCAGGAATAATGCTCTGAGCCATATTCATAGTGACTGGTACCGCAAGCATAGTAACAAACCCCATAACAAAATAAACAGCAAACGAAAATGCCGGAATAGTTTTATAAGTCAACACAAACAAAATCATTAAAGGTAAAGTTGAAATCATGGAAAAATAAAATACATTACGCGTCCCTACGAGCTTTTCAAATTTATTACTCAGCATTGAACCTATGCCGCCTACAAAAATAAAAATAAATAGTGCCGTGCCGATAAAAAACGGAGAATACCCCATATCTTTCCATAAAAAAGGCAGCAAAATAAAACAAGATGTTGAAATTAACGATTTTAACATGGAAATAACATTCAAAATATTCAATTTACGATTTCCAAGAATAGATTTAAATGCTGATTTTAACTCGTAATGAGGTTTTACAATTTTTAAATTGGAAATTTTTGGGACAAATCTAAACATAATACATGCCCAGATAAATCCTATAATAGAAAGCACCGGCATTTTATTGAGCCCCCAGAACTGTGCCACATACGCAGATAACAGCGGTCCCACAGAATAGCCCAGTGTTCCCATTCCTAGGAAAATTCCCATATACTTTACGCGGTCGGCGCCCGCATATTTATTTGCAAGCCCAAGAGCTTGAGGGTGAAAAAGACTTGAGCCGAGACTTCCCAGAATTATAAAAACAATCATAACCGGCAAAGTTTCAGATGCCGGCGCAAACGGTATAAAACAAGATGTAAAAAGCAACCCCCAGAAAATAAAGGCACGCTTGAGCATGTTATCTGCAAAAAAACCGAAAATCGGCTGCAAAAGCGACGAAAAAATATGCGACATACTTAAAACAACAGTCGCAACCGCCATAGAAATCCCGATTTTAACGGCAATAAACGGCATAATAGGGTTAAGAAACCCTGTGTAAATATCATTTACGAAATGTCCGCCCGCAAGCCAGATCCGCGACAATTTTCCTGATTTTTTATTCATAAAATTATTATTTTCAAAACATAATTAAAAATCAATTGTATTATCTTGACAAAATATGCAAAATTTTCACAAAATCGAAGATTTTGGAAAAAGTAGTCAAACAAGTTCAGGATGACAGAGTAGTGTACTGCCTCAGGCAGTGCGGGATGACGTACTACTCATTTACATTACAATTAACCGCCCTTAACCCGATGATGCCGGCGATAATTATCAATACAGAAACCACCTGCGCTATCGGGAATCCGCCGATATTTAAAACACTGTCAATTCTGAAATATTCCACGAAAATTCTAACAAGAGAATACAAAATTAAATACCAGAAAAAAGTACAACCGGCACGCTCACGAGTTTTTTTCAAGATGAAAACAAGTACCATAAACACGACTAAATCCAAAAAGGATTCATACAAAAACGCAGGATGGAAAAGCTCATAATTCAAAAATTCAACAGGTCTTTGAGAAACAGGGATATAAACTCCCCAATTACCGCCTGTCGGATACCCGAAGGCTTCCGAATTAAAGAAATTTCCCCATCGACCTACAGACTGAGCAAATATAACGGAACATGCCAGTACATCCAAAAGCTTCAAAAAATTAATATGATTTTTTTTAGCGATAAAATAAACAGTAAAAATTCCTGCAATAATCATGCCGTGAATCGACAAACCGCCCTGACGAATATCAAAAATTTCCAAAGGGTTATGCATATAGTATGGATAATTTACAAGGCAATAGTAAAGCCTTGCGCCAACGATTCCTGTAATAATTACAATCGGAGAATTATCAATAAAAAAATTTTGAGGAATATCAGAATATTTTTTTGCAAGGATTTCAGATAAACAAACTCCGCAAAAAACCGCAAATGCAAGGATAATTCCATAACAGTAAACTGTCAAATTTCCAATACAAAATGCAACATCACCCGGAGACTGAATAATCATTACTCATCAACCATAGCCGGCGCAGAAGAGGCGCTTAGCACTTCAATTTTTTGTTTAACTTCTGCAGCATCCGCAGATTCAGGAGCTTTTTCAAGATAAGTCTGATAGTTTTTCAATGCGTCATCTTTCAGTGAATTAATTTTTTCCAGAACCGCATCTGAAGGTTCATATTTTTCAACTTCATCCGTCAAATCATCCGGTGTATAAATTTCCCCGTCTTCATTAATCCGTACTGTACCGCTTTTCAAATCAACTGTCAAATTTTCTTCTGCAACAGCTAAAGAATAATAAGAATCCGGCATGTCAGGTTCCAGATTAATTGCCTCTTTATATGCCGCAATAGCGTTAGCATAATCCTCAGCCTGAGTATACGCAACAGCAAGATTATAATGCGTTTCAAAAATTGTATCATCAAGATCAATACTTGATTTCAAACGTTCAATAGCGGCTTTATAATCGCCTTCTTCCATATAAATTTTTGCTTTGGAATTCAATTCCTGTACAGCAAAATTGTTAATACAGGCAGTTGACATTACGGATACAAATAATATACTTGCCAGTAATAAAGCTTTTTTCATTCAATCCCCTCTTTAAACATCTGTAAAGTAATTATAAGTGAAAAATAAAAATATGGCAAATTTTATTAATTTAAGTTACAATTAAAACAAAAGGAGAATATATGCATGGCTAAAGTCGTAAAATTAGGGGCAAAAAAAGAACATCCTGAAAAAGAGCACAATGAAGATAATGACCTTGTCTATTGCAGTTTCTGCGGCAGACCGAACACACAGGTATTAAAAATGGTACAGGGACCCGGTGTAAATATCTGTTCCGAATGCGCAATGATAGCAGTTCAATATCTTATACTTAACGACAGAATGCCGTCTGCGGAAGCACAGCAGATTTTGGACGCTTTTTGGGGGAAAGCCAGAAAATAATGCCGAACGATACTGTAAAACAACTTAATCCGTTTGAGATAAAAGCTGAAATAATCAACCTTATTTCAAAATTTAAAGATGTCAATGATATTTCAAACTACATTGACTGTATAAAACTTCTTGATGCACAGAATGACAAAAAAACCATCTCCAAAATTCTTTTCAAAGAGCTTTACAACTTAAAAACCGATGACGGAACAATTATCTGTTTTTTACTTGAAAGATATGCGGATAAAGACGAATTAAGTAAAAAGCTCTGGGAATTACTAAAAAATCCGGTTGTTCCTAATAACGTAAAAATAGTTACGGTAAATTTTTTACGCGGACTAGACACAAATTGGGAGCTTGATACGGGTGATGAACTTTTGAATGCGGAAATTCTGGATGCAGATACAAAAAAACTTCTGGATAATGCGATTGTGAACCCTGAAGTGCAAATCGATTTTCTGGATTTTCTAACCTCTTTAAGCAATAATGACAAAATTACACTGATAAATTCACTTGCGTCCGACTATACGGAAGACGCCCTGAGTAATATGCTTATCCCTGTATTTTTGTCACAGCCGGACAGCGACGCGGGGCTTGAAGCACTTAAACTTCTCGGGGAATCCAAATCACAGCTGGCATTTCATGCCTTGAACAACGCTTTTGAAACCGCACCCGATAATATAAAACCACTTATCAAAAAAAGTCTTTCGACACTCAAAATTGCAGGTATCAGAGAAGATAACACACACGAATTTTACAAAAAAATTCTTTCTGAATCCAAGCCGTATAAATTCTGCACAACCTACCCTGACGGGCATGGAAATCAGGCGCTGATTTTTACGAGGGAAACAAAAGAGGGCAAAATAAGATTTGTTGCGATTGTAATTGATGATTACCACGGAATCAGGGACTGCTTCGGCTTCAACGAAATTTCAAAATTTGAATGCGATAAAATAATTGAAAGGTTTTATAAAGACGAAAACGAAGTCTATATAACGCCTGAAAATCTTAAAACAATACTAATAAATGCAGAAAAAATTTCACAGAAAAACGCAAATAACTGGCTTTTGCCGTATGAATACATATGCTGGAAAAACCTTTTAAATGATATTGACGGGGACAACAGATCATATAGAGAAATTCTTGCGGAAAAATTAACACTTATTCCGCTGACGCAGGAAGATTTTGAAAAAATAACAGACATGGAATTTATTGCCAGATGGTTTTTAGATGCGGACTACAGCGACGAATTTCAGGATTTGACCCGGAATGTGCCGGAAGATTTTAACCTGTTGGTTGAAAATAACGTTGACAAAGTATTTTATAAGGAGGAAAATTTTATCTGGACAGAGAGACTTTTGTCCTCAGCGTATTTAAAACTTTGCGAAAATAAATCTGATGAGGCTCAATTATTATACAGCCTTTATTATGACGAAAATTTCAAACGGGAGTTTTTCAAATATATTCTTAAAAAAAGTATTTACGAATATTACGTGAGCCTAAAATTCAACACCGAATTAAATAACGGCAGATATACGCTTGATGAACTGGATAAAATCATCAAAAAAATTGAGGATTTATGGGTATGTACAAAATAATGGCGCTTGATATAGGTACTAAAAGAATAGGCATCGCACTTAGCGATTATCTTCTTATGCTTGCCTCAGGTCATTCTTATATTGACAGGCAGCCGGAAAACAAAGCGCTTGAAGCAATCCGTAAAATAGCCAAAGAAAACAATGTTAAAAAAATAGTAATCGGTTTACCCTTGAATATGGACAATTCAGAAGGTTCTCAAGCAAAAGACTGCCGCGAATTTGCCCGAAAAATTGAGGGTTATGAAATAATATTTGAAGATGAAAGGCTTACGTCAGATACCGCAGAAGAAAATTTACGCAATAAAAAAATAAATTTCAGAAAAGATAAAGGTCTGGTTGATATTGAGAGTGCTTGTATTATACTGGAACAATATCTTGCAAGAAGAAAGGAAAATTAATTATGGAAGAAAAACAGTTAATCGAAACAATGGATGAAAACGGAAATGTCATTAATTTTGAATTATATGATATAGTAGAAGTGGAAGGACAGGAATACGCACTTTTAATTCCTGCTGATTCTGATGACAAAGAGGAAGAAGAAGTTGTATTGATGAGACTTTCACAGGAAGGCGACGACTATATTTTTGAAAGTATAGATGACGACGCAGAATTTGACAAAGTAGCTGAATACATAGAAAGTATGGACGAGGAAGAATAATTTGTTTGAAAAATTTACCGAAAAAGCAATAAATGTAGTAACAGAGGCACAAAACATCGCAAAAGATGAACATTCGACATGCGTTATGCCGGAACATCTTCTACTGGCGCTTGTAAAAGAGGCAAGAGGGATTTCCCTAAAGATTTTCAAATCTTACAATATAGATTTTAAAGATTTGGAAACAGAACTTTTAAAAGATGCCAAACTTGAAACGACTGATTTGAATTTGCCGACACTTGCATTCAGTGATTCAATGAAGGTTATGTTGAGGAGAACTCTGGATTTAGCGGCACGTTCCGGGAATGCTACCGTTTTATACGAACATTTATTCCTTGCGGTAATAACTGATAAAAATTCAAACAATTGCAAAACCCTTGAAAGGCTCGGGTTTGATCTTCAAAAATCAAAAGACTTACTGGAAAAACTTGTTCAAAGAAAGACAAAACGGCTTTATCATCCGGAAATTGACGATACAAAAGAGCCTGAAATAAATCTTTCGCAAGAAACCGATGAAATCTTTGACAGCAAAGAATCCGGTGCCGTATTTGAAAGAGCTGTTGCAAAACTTTCAGCATCAAACTATGAAATCTTAGGCACGGAACAGATTATTTCATCAATTCTGGAAGATAAAAATTCAGATTTAACAAAAATATTTGCACAATTCGGCATAACAGCAGAAAATTTTGAAGAAAAACTATCAAACATACAATCACGCCAGTCCGAATACGAAGGCAGACAAATAATTTTCACGCCGAACGCTTTCAGGACAATGAGCATGGCGCTTCAAACAGCAAAAGAACTCGGCTCGTCCGTAGTTCTGCCGGAACACATTGTTCTCGGACTTTTAAAAACAAAAAAAGGCGTTGCTTACGATATTTTAAAAGAATTACATATAAATGACGACGATCTTGCTCACAGCATTATAAAACCGATTGAAAAACAAATGCCGGAAACTCTGACTATTTTAAGGCTTGCCAAACAGGAAGCCCGCCGGCTCGGCAGATCCGTTGTCGGAACAGAGATGTTTCTTCTCGGCATAATCGGTGAAGCAACAGGGATAGGCGCCACAGTGCTTACAGAATTGGAAATAAACATAAAAGATGCCAGAATTATTGTAGAAAACCTTATCGGCTTTGGAAATGAATATTTTGACAAAGAAATCGTATTCACCAAACGTGCAAAAAGAGTGCTGGAAAAAGCCTGGGAATTTGCCAAAAAAGACAACAAAGAACGTATTGAATCCGAACATATGCTTCTTGCAATCACAACGGAACCAACATCTTTAGCAATGAAGGCTCTTGAACAGCTCGGAGTTGACGCCGTCGAAATTAAAGAAGGAATTAAAAAACATAAATGTTAATTGACACAGTCAAATCATTTTTAAAAAAATATGATTTGCTTATGCCAGAAAGTAATATTTTGGTTGCTTTTTCAGGCGGCTATGACTCTATGTGTCTTTTGGACATTATGCAAAAACTTGCACCTGAATACAGGCTGAATTTGTATGCAATCCATCTCAACCACAATTGGCGGGGAGAAGAAAGCGACAGTGAAGAAGAAAATTGCAAAAAATTTGCATCCTGCATAAATTTTTACAGCGAGAAACTGTCCCCCGATATTCCGCATACTGAAACCGCCGCACGGGAAGCACGTTATGAATTTTTTGAAAGATGTGCCAAAAAATTCAAGTCAAAAACAGTTCTGACTGCCCATAACGCAAATGATAATGCTGAAACTGTTTATTACAGAATACTGAAAGGAACGGGGCTGACAGGATTAGAGGGAATTCAGGAAAAACGAGGAATATACTATAGACCGCTTCTTGAAGTTTATAGAACAGAAATTGAAACCTACTGTAAAGAAAATCACCTTACCCCGAATATTGACAGCTCAAACTTTGACACGAATTATCAGAGAAATAAAATCCGCTGCGAAATTTTTCCGAAATTAAAAGAATTTTCACCTGATATTGAAAAAAATTTGAATAAAATTGCAAAATCCGCACAATTTGCAAATAAAATTATAGAACAAAAAGTGAAAAAACTTGAAAAATACACCCCGGATGAATTTTCAAAGCTTGATGAATTTCTTCAAACAACCGCAGTTCACAAATTCGTCCGCCAGCTTAATCTTGATTATGACAGGAAAAAAATTCATGACATAAAACAATTTATTCTTGATAATAAGAATTCAAAATCAGGCAGGACCAGCTCATTAACAAAAAATAAATGGCTTTTTGTAAACGATAAAAATATTTCAGTCATAACAAAAAACGCAAAAAACATATCCGAGATTCAAATAAAAAATACAGGGATTTATGAAATATCAGGCTACAGATTTATAATAGAGCCGTGTACCAAAATGCCGGAAAAATTTCCGCCTGACACTGAATATATTGCCTACGCAGAACTTGACGGGATAGATTTCACCCTCCGTACCCGAAACGACGGCGATATAATTCAGCCGCTCGGTGTAAAAGGGACAAAAAAATTAAAAAAATATCTTATGGAAAAACAAATCCCCAAACACCAGAGGGATAATCAGATATTTTTATGCCGGAATAGCGAAATTCTATGGGCGCCGGGACTCGGCATAAGCGAAAAAATAAAAGTTGTAAATCATCCTACCCATGTGCTAAAATTAGAAAAGAGGTAAATTATGGAAATAAAAAAGAGCGAGCTAAAAGTTTTATTTACGGAAGAACAAATTCAAACAAGGATAGCGGAGCTGGCTGACGAATTAAACGATTTGTACGGCGATGACGAAGTAATTGCAATCTGTGTTTTAAAAGGTGCGGTTATGTTTGCGGTTGATCTTGTAAAAAATCTCAAAATGCCGTTAAAAATGGAATTTATCAGACTATCAAGCTACGGCACGGGTACTGTATCCACAGGAAAAGTTCACGCCGTAGATATTTCGCTTCCTGATTTAAACGAAAAAAATGTACTTATAATTGAAGATATTATAGACACAGGGCATACGGCGAAATTTTTACTGGATTTTATAAATAACAATTTTAAGACAAAGAGTACAAAATTCTGTTCACTTCTGGACAAAAAAATTTCGCGTGTTACTGACATTGAACCGGACTATTACGGATTTGATATAGATGACAAATTTGTAGTCGGATACGGTCTGGATTTTGAAGGGTATTACAGAAATTTACGCTACATTGGATACAAACCGAATGTATAAAAATGCACTTGAAAAAATTAACGAATTTTTTGAATTAAATGTTCGGGAACATCCGGAAGAAATTTTTGAGGTGCTGAAAAAAATTATAAATTTTCAATCCGGTGTTATAAGCTTTTCTAATGAATATATCTACAACAAAAACACTGAACACAAATTTAAACTGACAGAAAATTTAAAAATAAAAAATGCGATTTTCGGCGAAATAACAATCAAAAGAGATGAAGACTTTACATCCGCCGAACAAAAAATATTCAAAACCTGCGCATCAATAATTGCAAATATAATAAAAGATGCTGAATTGTCAAATATTATATCGCAGCAGATACGTACACTTGAAGAAGGAATCTACGAAACGAACAAAGCATATAAATCCGCCAAAAGCCAAAATGACTTTTTCGCGAATTTTTCACACGAGTTAAGAACGCCTCTAAATGCCGTAATAAGTTCGTCCGAGTTGCTTTCGGAAGGCATATTCGGCACACTTACCGAAAAACAAACAGAATACATAAATGACATAAGAATATCCGCACTTTATCTTCTCGGAATGATTAATGATATTCTTGATATGGCAAAACTTGAAGCAAAATCAATGAAGCTTAATTTAACCTCATTTGAATTAAAACAAACCTCTGATGAAGTTTGCAATATAATAAAACCTCTCGCACAAAAAAAGAATATTACTATCATAAAACACTACAGTCAGGATACCCGAATTCTTGCAGATTATAATAAAATTCAGCAGATTATTTTTAACCTGATGACAAATGCAGTTAAATATACACCTGAAAATGGAACGGTTGAAATATCCATCACAAAAGACGGACAATCCACTTTGTTAAAAATCAAAGACAATGGCATTGGCATTGAAAAGAAATACCAAAAAAAAATATTTGATAAATTTGTACAATTAGGCACTGAAAAACATTCCAACGGACTTGGACTGACTATAACAAAAGAACTTGTGAAACTTCATAAAGGTAAGATATACTTAAATAGTGAGCCAGATAAGGGTTCGGAATTTACAATTAAATTACCGTAGGGCTTGTATTTTTTATAAAAATATGGTACAATTAAAGGGAGCAGTATATTTAGGAGGATAGATATGGCATCCATAAAAGATGCAGTGGAAGAATCAATTACGGAAGATTATGCCCTAATAAAATATATATTGTATGCGATACCTGTATTTATTTGCTATATGCTATTTAATCAGGGTAATATGGGATGGTTTTATTTCCTTGGATTTTTCACTGTATTAATGCTCATAAGTATCCTAATAACATGTATATACAATGTACGGAACGGACAAAATTATGTTTTGCCGACATTCAACATTATCACATTTGCGGTGACAGCGTTTAAAGCAATTTTTGCCGTCGGTCCTATTTTAGGACTCGGACTCTGGATAGGCAGTTTGCTCATTAAAATAAATATTCCAATTCCGATCCCCAATATGCAATTAATTTATGCAATCATAGTATGGTTGATAATCGGATCAATTATTGTAACTTCGTTAATTTTATATTCAAAAACTCAACATATAAAAGATGCATATAACCTTGTATTAATCTCAAACACGTGTATGGATATACTGGTTGCAATAATTTTCTTCATTCCGCAGCTGGCACTTGTCAACGCTCTTCTGGTAGGAAGTATTGCATATTTATTCGGAGTATTTCTTTCCTTAGAAAATCCTATATTTATATTTCTGTGCTGCATGGCGCTTGCAATAAATATTGCAATTACAGGTAATTATTTGGCACAGATTGATTATGAACTGGTTCCGAGAGATAACAATAACTAAAGCATTTCACGTAATTTTTTAAGCTTGTCTCTGATTTCCGCAGCACGTTCAAAATCAAGAATTTTGGCGGCTTTATGCATATCTTTTTCAAGCTTTGCAATAAGCTTGGGTAAATCTTTCACATCAATTCCGAGGTCAACCATTTCTTCCGCAACAACATCTTCAAAGTCGCGATAGCTTGCGACAAGAGAAAGAAGGTTATTTTCGACAGGCTTTTTGATAGTTTGCGGGATAATACCGTATTTTTTGTTATAAGCAATTTGAATTTCGCGTCTGCGCTCTGTCTCGTCAATTGCTTTTTGCATGGACTCCGTAATTTTATCCGCATACATAATAACTTCACCGCAAGCATTACGCGCAGCACGGCCTATGGTTTGGATTAAGCTTGTTTCAGAGCGCAGAAAGCCTTCCTTATCCGCATCCATAATAGCAACAAGCGAAACTTCCGGAATATCTAACCCCTCTCTTAAAAGATTTACACCAACAAGAACATCAAATTCGCCCAAACGTAAATCACGCAAAATTTCGACACGTTCTAACGACTGAATTTCACTATGCAAATACCTGACGCGGATACCTTCCTGAATAAAGAAATCCGTCAAATCCTCAGCCATTTTTTTGGTCAGAGTTGTAATCAAAACTCGTTCATTCTTATCAGCGCGCTTTTGAATTTCATTTTTCAAATCATTAATCTGGGTATCAATAGGTCTTACAGAAATCTTCGGATCAACAAGACCTGTCGGTCTGATAATCTGCTCAACAAGCTGATCGGATGTCTCACGTTCAAATTCACCGGGAGTTGCTGAAATATAAATTTTTTGCCCGACTTTCTCAAAAAATTCTTTTGATGTCAAAGGTCTGTTGTCCTTTGCACACGGCAGACGAAATCCGTATTCAACAAGAACATCTTTTCTTGACGCATCGCCGTGGCTCATACCTTTCAGTTGAGGCAAAGTTACATGAGATTCATCAATTACAGTTAAAAAATCTCCCTTAAAATAATCCAATAAAGTCGCAGGATGCGACCCCGGCGGACGGCGCTCAATAATTCTGGAATAGTTTTCAATACCTGAACAATATCCCATTTCTTTTATCATTTCCATATCGTATTTAACGCGCTGTTCAAGCCTTTGGGCTTCCACGAGTTTGTTTTGGGCATTCAATTCACGAAGGCGTTCCTGAAGCTCCGCATTAATCAAATCCATTGTTTCGTCCACATTTTCATCATATGAAAGATAATGAACAGCGGGATAAATGACGATACTTTCCGGTGTTTCAAGAATTTCACCTGACACGTTATCTATACGCATAATTTTTTCGATTTCATCCCCGAAAAAATAGATTCTCGTGACAATTTTTTCATAAGCCGGCATGATTTCAACGATATCGCCTCTTGCGCGGAAAGTTGAACGTTCAAGGACTAGGTCATTGCGCTTATACTGGACACTTACAAGATGTCTTAACAAATCATCTCTGTCAATCGCGTCGCCCACTTTAAGTTCTACAGAACCTTTGAAATAATTTTCGGGAAGTCCTAAACCGTAAATACAGCTTACGGATGCAACAATAATAACATCATTACGCTCATTCAAACACCTTGTTGCATTATGACGCAAACGGTCAATTTCTTCATTAATCGAAGCAGTTTTTTCAATATAAGTGTCAGTTCGCGGGATATAAGCTTCCGGCTGATAGTAATCATAATAGCTTATAAAATATTCAACCGCATTATCAGGAAAAAGTTCCTTAAATTCATTATACAATTGAGCTGCAAGAGTCTTGTTATGAGCTATAATAAGTGTCGGCATCTGCACACGCTCAATAACATTTGCAATGGTAAAAGTTTTGCCGGAACCTGTTATACCAAGAAGTGTCTGTGCGTCATCACCTTTATTAATCCCGTCAACAAGAGCCTCAATAGCTTTAGGCTGATCACCTGCCGGTCTGTATTTAGATTCGATTTTAAACTTTCTGTACTGCATAACAAAAGTTTATAACAAATACCTGAACAATTCCACCTAAATTGATGCTAAAATTCTTGTTACAAAAATATCTTTTTCATCTTCTGTCAAAATTAATGCAGCATTTTCCGGCAATGCCAGACGGGCATTCAAATAATCTCTTATAAGTTTTTTCTGCTCGTCTTCGGTAAATTCAAACCAAACAGGTGTGTATGCAATCTTATTTAACACCATGCATTCAATATCCTCAAGCATTTCCAGATCAGCCTGAACATGAGACGGATATGCTGATTTTTTTTCTACTTTTTTATCCTCTTTTTTGTCATTTTTTTTGGAAGAAGATTTCTTTTTTTCGTCCTTAAATCTGTCGCTTAAACCCAAAATACCTCCTAATTTATTATATTTTCATATCTTTTCATCAAATTTGTTCTGTAAAAACTATCAGTCAGATGCAATGCCAATTTTTTATAACTTTGCGCCACATTTGAATCAGGATTTATATCACTTACCGGAATTCCCTTATTAATAGACGACATCATAGTGAAATAATTATTCGGGATTTTCCAGTAAACTTTTCTGTTCATAACACTCTCAATATCTTCAATACTGATTTCATCATTTTCCATATATCTGTTCAAAAGTATCTGAGTTTTACTGCTGTCAAACCCTAATCTTTCAAACAATTCAAGACACCTTTGCGCATTTCTAAGAGCCGGAAGATTAGCAATTGTCACAAGAAAAATCAAATCAGACTCGGTCAATGCGGCAATATTTTTGGCATCAAAACTGGATTCTGCATCAACAACTATATAAGAAAATGTTTTTTTCAACATTGTGAGCAGTTTTGTAATATGCTCCGGCAAAATATCCGCAGCCTGCTTAAAAAACGGAGGATCCGCCAGAACATACAGACTTGTATTTTTGTATTTTTCAAGGGTACTCAAAAGAAAATCCTCATTCATTTTGTCGAGGTTTTCTAGCATATACGAAATATTAAAAGACGGCTTCAAATCCATAAAAGTCGTTATATCACCGAGTTGAAAATTCAAATCCAGAAGCGCTACATTTTCCTTGGTAATTTTAGCAAGTTCAAGTGCCAGATTTGATGCAATAGAGGTTTTTCCTATACCGCCTTTATTAGAAAATATTGAAATAATCTTACATTTTGTATCTTTTTTGGGAACACAAAAAAGTGATTCATTCAGCCTGTTTAAGACTTCAACAAACTCTGATTTAATCAAAGGCAAAGCGAGAAATTCCTTTGCGCCTGCCCGCATAACTCTGACTATCAAATCCACAGACGGGTTGTCCGAAAGAACTAAAACCTTGCAGTTATGAATATTTGCGGAAACATCAGAGATAAATTCAAGTTTCGCATCAGCATTATCCGACACATCAACAATCAAAACAGACTTATCAAGAGAAGAAAGCGTGTCAAAAATTTCCATATATTCAGGGAATTTGTCAAGCACTTCAAGATTTTCAAACTCTCTGAGATACAATTGTAAGACATTTAGAGTTTGGTCATTATCAGATAAAATAATTGTTGAAACCTTATTCTGCATATTCAAATTTTAGCATATTTTTTGAAATCAATCAACAAGAAAAACGGGGGCTGAAAAATTTCAACCCCCTGAACATCCGGGGGGATGTTAAAAATTCTTTTCAAGTTTTTCAAGACGTTTTTCAAATGCAGCATTTTGAGATTTCAAAATATCATTTTCGGCTTGAAGCGATTTAACTTCATCTTTAAGAATTTGAATTTCCTCATCATGCCTGTCGAGTCTGGAAACTGCTGTTTTAATACTTTCAATAACACTTTGAAGTTTTACGTCAAGTTCTTTTATTGCATTTACCATAGCATAAAAGATGTCATCTCTGCGGATTTTAAGATATCCAGCAGCATCCTTTATAACAGCATCAGGAAATACCTTTTGCAAATCCTGAGCAATAACTCCAACTTGAGGACGCTTTCCCGCATCATTTTTGTAAGTATAATTATAAACTTTTAACTCACGTATTTTATCAAGTCCGGCAGTAAAAGTTGAGCCTATATTTTTCAACCGTCTGTCAGACGGGACAAAATCTTCCCCTTGAGAATTGTCATGCTCGGCTTTCAAAATTGATCTGTTTCCTGATTTATCGTTTTCCTGACGAACCAGATCTAAGGATTCTCTCTTACCATCAAAACTGTCAGTTCTAATCCAAACACGATTACCATGCTTTCTTGCCAGCGCAACACTACCATCAACAACAAGTCTTCCCGGTATATGAACTACAGTATCAGATGTTCCCAGATAAAGTATCTCTGCATCATTTGCCGCATCGGCGCTTCCGGATGCCGGTCCAGAACCTACGCCAATACAAGTTTTGTTTGAACCTGTTACATAACGACAAGAATATTGCCCCAAAGATATATTTCGACTACCTGTTTCATTATTCATAAGAGCGTAATATCCAGCTACAGTATTATAACTACCGGAGGTAATATTCGGCGCCGCCATAGAGCCGATAACAACATTATGAGTACCTTCCGTATTATCGCGAAGTGCAGAGGTACCTATCGCTATATTTTCATCCCCAGTGGTATTTGCATATAAAGCGCTAGCCCCAATTGCTGTATTTTCATCCCCAGTGGTATTTGCATATAAAGCGCTAGCCCCAATTGCTGTATTACGCCTTCCCAATGTATTTGAATATATGGCATTTCTACCAACAGCGGTATTGCTATCACCAGTCACACTAGCCGCACCAAAAACATTGCTTCCGACGCCAGTATTATTGGAGGATGATGTAACCTTTGAAGTAGAGCCGCCTAAAATTACACTCGAGCTATTCATATATAGCTGTCCGAGTTGTGTTCCTGAAGATGAAAAGGCTATATGCGCCTGAGCACTATCCAGTGTATTTATTAAAAGTTTTGAATCTAAATCACTTGAATTTTTACTGTTTTTACCTATCAAAGCCGTTTGTTTTGTGGCAAGCCCAAAATACGCATCGCTGTTGTTTGTAGCATATCGCCATGGATTGGACAAATCAACTGTTTTACGTTTCGTCATCATAGGCGCGAATGCGGCTAAGACAATTGTCAATATCAACATGACAACCATCATCTCAGCAAGAGTAAATGCCGTTTTTTGACAACAGAGCCCTCCAAAACCGGCACTATAACTACTTAAAGGAGTTACCCCTCCCTGTTTCTCAACTCATTACAATCTTTTTGCATAATATCCAATTTTACCCCCGTTTATAACAAATTAATTATAACAAAATATACAAAAAAAATCAATAAAAGCCCCAAACGAGCGCGATTTTGTTACCTGCCGGTCTCGCAGGTGGGTGAGCGCCTCGACAAATCCGTTTCCCGCTGGCGATGATTAATCGGCGGGTATACTGCAATGTCAGACAGAGTCAACTCTCCCTTTTAGTATAATGTAGGAACAAAATTAACACCCGTCCGGAGCATTAACATTTTAACACATGTTTTTTGGCTTTTCAATAGTACATTATATATAGTTCAGGGTAACAGAAAAACTCACTTTCCACTTGTTAGTCATCTACCAGTTCATTGCAAGGGTTTCCAGTGCCTGCTTTTCAGCAATATCAGCACGCGCCAATGCTGCCTGACCTTTTGTTTGATCTTCGCCTTGCAGCTGAACGCCAACAGGTGACGGAATATAAGTTCTTACAGGTTCCAAAACAGTGCCGTCATCACCTTTTTGTTCACCATTTATAACAGTTGTATTATTTACATTATTTGTAACGGTTGATTGAGGTGTTTGATATTTCTGACCGTTTTGATACATATTTAACAAATTAGTCGGAGTATTAGGAATTACAGTCGGCTGATTGTTAAAAGGATTATTTCCTGCTTGCGCCTGAGTCTGTTCAGTTTGTTCAGGTTCGGTTTCTTCATCAAGAACTGATTTTGTCGGTTTGCCAAAAACTTTGTTTTCAGCTTTTGTACAAGCTTTTGCGATAATAGGAACTAAGACCATCATCGGCAATGCGATTCTTAACGGAACACCACCCAAATTTTTCAGGAAATTCGGAATTTTTCTCAAGAAATTCAAATTCATTTTAGCTGTTGATTTATATGCGGCACGTGTTTCGTTACCCATATTGATAAATCTGCCAATTTTTTTAAACATACGGGTAATCGGGTTTTTTACACCTGCATTTAACATATCGGATAAAGCTTTTTTAGCTGCTTTATATTCCGCTTTTGTAGCAAAGCCGCCTGCACTTGCCTTTTCATTAAATGCTTTTAATGCCGTACGATAAGCTTCTACTCCGGCTTTATCAAGTCCTGCATACTTCATACCGCCGACCTTATGCATTGCAACATAAGCTAACGGCAATGCCATAAAGTATGAAAAGTCATTGACAAAACGTTCCATAAATGTTTTGAATTTTTCACCTTTTGGTGCAATAAATGAGTTTGCGAGCATATCGCCGAAGATTGCAGCCTGCATCAATACCGCAAGTTTGCCGCCTGCAAATCTGTTGGTTGTACCTTCAAGAAAATATGAAAACGCCTTTGGTAAAAATTTTCCGAGTTTTGTTTTATTACCTTTGCCCAATGTAGCAATAAACTTATTCCTTAATTCAGGAATGGTAACTTTTCTACCTAGCAAATGATTCTTAATTTTACCCAGAGTACTATTTTTTCTCCAGACGGATATACTCATCTTATCATCTGCTTTTAAAAGTGCATTATAAATTTTATCGACATTTCCTAATGCATCTTCAGAAACTTTTTGATACTCAGCAAGATTACGGAAACCTAATTTTCGTGCTTTTATATGTTTTGAATATTGCTGAAGTCCTTGAACGCCCTTTTTATTAAAAATTTTATCGATACTTGCATCTTTTATGCCTAAAGCACGCAATTCCTCTTTTGCAAGAGCCGCTGCCTTATCAGTTTTGTTCAAACCTTGTAAAGCTTTTGTCACAGCGTCAATCTGATCTTTTGTATAACCGAATTGTTCCAGCATTTGAGGACTTTTAATCGGATTCATAAAATAGCCGAACAATTGATCAGTGTCCATTGCAAGAAAACCTTTAAGACCTGCTCCGGTATTTTTTGCAAATTTCCACTCTGCCTGAGTCGGAGTATGTTCTAACGCATAAGCTACCTTACTTTTTCCGGTAAGCCAGTGCCACGCATTACCTATACCATGATAAACTTTTCTTACACCTTTACCGATAAATGTATTCGTAAATCCGGTTTGAACTCTGTCACCAAAATTACCTATTTTACCAAGAATTGATTCCTCATATTTACCCGCGCATTTAGGTCCGAATTTATCCATAGCCTGCGCAATAGCATACCAGGTTGCAAGGGTTAAGGCTAATTTAGCATTCGGATCCGCATCTTCTGATGCTTTAACACGATTTGCAAGATATGAATTATCAACACTCTGTTTTACCGCCTGTGCGTTAATTCCTGCCTGCATACTCGGAGTTACGCCTCCAACCTGAGACTGCCCGGCTGCCTGCATCGGAATATTATAATGATTGATATTATTACTAACCATACTACCTACCTATATTATATATAAAAACCAAATAAGCTTAATAATTGCCTTTTAAAAGTTAATGTAACGAAATGTAACAAGTTCTGCAAAATCTGAAATCAGGGTATGAGTATATACTTTATATATATGTAAGAACTGAGAGAGAGATTTAAAAATGGCAGTAGCTAATTTAAAAAAGATTGACGAAAAACTCAAAGATATTTATAGCGAACAGGTTACAACAACCGCTAACAACGCTCAACCGTTTGTTGACAGATCCGAACTGTTATTTGAGCAGATGAATTTTATCGCTATATATAATAAACAAGCTTTACACTTAATCTAAAACTTATACAACTAACTCCAATTAATTTTTCCCCTACAAATTTTCCACCTGATTTTTCGAAATCAGGTTTTTTTTATATAAATTTGCAATTAAGTTTTCATGATAAAATGAAAATATGAAACTATGTGTATTTCAAGGAACATTCAACCCGATACATACGGCGCATTTAAAAATGGCGGATTATGTATTAAAACATTACGGATATGATAAAATAATATTCATACCCGCATACCGCCCTCCGCATAAAAATTATGACATTTCCCTGACCCCGCACAGGCTTGAAATGGTAAAACTTGCGACTCTCACAAATCCGAAATTTAAGGTCTCTGACATAGAATACCACAATGAACGCAATTCCTATACCTATTTAACAATACTTGAGCTTTATAAAAATTATGATATTGAAGGAAAAATTAATTTTATAATCGGAACGGATGCTTTCAAAAAAATTGACACATGGTATGAAACCGACAAACTGAAAAATCTTGTGCATTTTATAGTTTTTGTCAGAGAAAACGAACTTGACGACAAAAAATATAAAGAATTGGAAGAAAAAGGATATGATTTCACATTTGCGAAGATGAATTTTGAAAATATTTCTTCAACAGAAATCAGAAAAAATATTCAATCCGGCAAAGACATAAGCAAAATGGTTACAGACAAGGTAAAAGGATACATAGAACAAAATGGATTATACAAAAATAACTAAAGAAGAGATACTCAAATGGTTAAAAACTAACCTGACGCCTGAACGTTACAGTCATTGTCTCGGAACAGCCGAATGTGCAAAGGAACTTGCGGAACAATTTTCGGAAGATGCAAACAAAGCCTACGTTGCCGGACTTTTGCACGACTGCGCAAAATGTTTTGACAATGAAAAACTCCTTGACATAATACACAAAAATTTAAAAATTGATGAAAACGAATTAATGAATTACAAAACACTTCACGCACCTGTTAGCGCATTCTGTGCGAATAAAGATTTCGGAGTATGCGATAACGAAATTTTATCGGCAATCCGCTGGCATACTTTAGGCAAAAAAGAGATGACAAATTTTGAAAAAATTATTTTTCTTGCGGATAAAATTGAACCCAACACACGCGACAAAGAATACCGCGAAGAAATCTGTAAAATATTAAAAGAGGATAACGGACTGAACAAGGCTCTCTTGAAATGCTATAAAGAAACTATTAAAAGCCTTGTAAAACGTGAATTAAAAATCTGTCCGGTTACTGTTGACATATACAATAATCTTCTTGATATAACAAATAGTAAAGAATGTGAAAAAGTTAATAAAAAAAGTTAGATTTTGTGATAAAATATTTCCAGTGAGAGGGAAAACTGATGAAATTATTGGAGATTAAGAATAATCTTGTAAAAATATCATATAATGATAATGATAAAATAGCACTGGCAAAATTTATTGCGCTGGTTGACAATGACAAATCGTATGTAGCGCAGATAGTAAACCTTAAAGCCGAAATTAACGCCAATTATGCCATTGCAAAACTTATTTTTACATTCAATAATGAAGGTATTGTAGACAATTACGACGGATCTATTCCCTCTATCCATGCACAGCTTTCAGAATTGACGTCAGAAGATATTCTTAAACTTCTGCCAATGGAAAAACCTGTTGCTTTCGGAGAACTTGCACAGCAAAATGTAATGTTCAAAGTTGACCAGACCATATTTGAAAAAAATCTCACAATTTGCGCAGAAAAATTTGATAATATATCAACAATCGTTAAAAATTCAGCGGCACAGCTTGCAAAATACGGTGAAAAAATCGTTGTTATTGATATTGATCACACCTTTGGGGAATATGAACCCGTACGTTTTAAACGTGATTTCAAACTTCCGCTCAATGCAAAAATGATAGATTATATATACGAAAACGATCTTGAAGGAGTTGAAGCTGCAAGCAAGGCCGTAATACAGGATATATTTTATGAAGTTCAGGAATATACAAAAACGGTTGAAGGGAATTTTATCCCGTTTGATGCTTTTTTGAAAGTGGTTTCTCAACAATATGAACAATCAAATATTCCTGAACTAGCTCTTTTGAAACATAAATTACTTAAATACCACGAAGAAAACGTATTTGCAGAAACAAAAGAAGAACTTGACGGGCTGCAAAAGGCAATAACCGAAAATCAGATAAGCTATATTGATATTGCGGACATTCCTGATTCTCTGCAAAAAGAGCTTATATCCTACATCCATAGTGTTATGGACAAATCACAATCTTATATTTATTTATTTGTAAAATTTACAAATAAAAATGCTGATAAAAAATTATTAAGCCAAATTTTTAATAATGAACACATTTTTACAACAATAATTTGCAGTCACAATTATAAATACCTGCCTGAATTAAAACAACGTGCAGAAAATCTTATTTTCTTTGCGCCGCAGACTCTCCAGCATGATTTTGCCAGTTATAATACTTTATTAAATAAACTGAATGCAAATGAATTTATAGTATATGGCAATTTAACACAAAATGTACCGTTCATAGTTGAACTCAGCGAATTTTCACAAGAAACCGAACCTCCTGCTGATGTCTATGAAACGCCAGAACCGGCTCCTGCCACAGCGTTAAATACAGGGACTGAAGAACCGGAAATTCTTGAAGAACAACACGAACCACAGGACAATGAAATTTACGATTTAGATGCGACAGAAGAACTGGAATTGCCGGAAATAATTAATGAACAAACTGCAGAACAACCCCTATCTCACGATGACCTTGTAGAGCAGGTTGCAAAAGATGTTGACGAGGTTTTTTATACAAAGCCGCAGGAACAACCGTCTATTGAAGACATAACCTCTCAAGACACGATAACAGAAGATGATTTGGATTTTATTGACGACCTGTCAGGTGAACAATCTGAAAATATACCGGTTGAAGAACAGCAGGCTATTTACGATTACGAAGTTCCTGATGAATTTTCGTTTGAAGAAGAACATCCTCTCGCGGATAAAACAGAAGAAATTCCCGAAGAAGATGAAACTGTAATACTGGACGAAGAACCAACAATGGAAGATGTTCCGACCGAATTTGAAATAGAAAACGAGCCCGATGAAAATTCATCCTCTGAAGAACTTCCGCCGGCGGTACCAGTCTATCCTGCTGATGAACCCGTATTAACAGAGGATACACCGTCTTTTGAACAGGGAGATATGGTAACCCATCCAAAATACGGAAAAGGGGTTATTGAAAAATTAATTAAATACGGAAACAAAACGCTTTGTTCAATATCTTTTGAAAATGTCGGCAGACGCTTATTGGATCCGGCGATTTCCGAATTGCAAAAGATACAATAAGTTAGTCAAAAGATTTATTTAATCTGCTGCAATGATAATGCTTTAAAAAGGATTGTAAAAATACAGACAAAAGAATTAACGCCAAGCCGATAAAAAATGCAAGATTAAGTTCTTTTGCTTCACCTAAAAACACGGCTGCGATTCCTATACCATATAAAGGTTCCAGATTTCCGCATAACGAAACCGTGAATGGCGGGATTGTTTTTAAGACTTGAATATGCAGAATATATAATCCTATAGTGCAGAAAAAAGCAAGAATAATCAGATACCCGAAATCCGAATAAGACGGTAATATGTGTTTTACAGGATTAAAATAAAGATAAAAAGGCATAATCAATGTTATGAACAAGGCTCCGCCGGCAAGTTCATAGAAAAGCATGCTTTTTGAAGGCTTGTCCACCACTTTATTATAAATTGTGTATAATGCAAAAACCGCAGCTGACAAAATTCCCAGAAGAATACCAAATCTGCATCCCGTATCAAAATTAAAAATCAACCCTATACCCGCAACGGCAATCAGACTGTAAAACAAATCCGTTGCAGAAAATTTTGTTTTTTCTATCAACGGTTCAAAAATCACCGTAAAAAATCCCACCAGCGAATAACACACAACCCCGACAGAAACATTTGAATATTTTATACTGCCGTAAAACAACAAAAAATGCAGACCCAAAAGTGCACCAATTCCTAAAAGTTTTATGCAGGCAGAAAAATTTTCTTTCGGAAACTTTTTCACAAAGCCTAAAAGCACGCAAAGAATTATAAAAGCTAACCACAACCTGTAAAATACAAGCAGCCCTTCATTCAAATTGATAAGCTTCCCGAAAATACCGGTAAATCCTGCCAGTAAAACTGATATATGCAATTTAATGTAGTTTATCATAACCACATTTTATGCACATATTTGTAAATTATCCAGCAAGTTGTTTGTAAATTTCCAAATATTTTTTAGCACTTCTGTCCCATGAGAAATCAGCCTTCATCGCGGATTTACGCATAGCCTCCAGTGTCGGTTTTTCCTTATAAACACCGAGCGCGCAATTTACGGCCTGCATCATATCCCAATAGTCATAACGCCAGAATTTAAACCCTGTAGAATCATTCAACGGATACCCGACAACGGTATCTTCAAGTCCGCCGGTAGCTCTTACAACAGGCAAAGATCCGTAATGCATTGCAATAAGCTGACTCAATCCGCACGGTTCAAATTTAGAAGGCATTAAGAAAAAATCACTTCCTGCATAAATTAAATTTGCAAGGTCAGCTTTATAGCCTATGTAAGAACGAATATTTTGAGTGTTATTAGAAAGCCATATTAAAAGATTTTCGTAATCACCGTTCCCGCTTCCTAAAAATACAAAATCAGCATTTGTATTTTTCATATCATTTTCAGCCTGTCGTATAAGATCAAGCCCTTTTTGCTCTACAAGACGAGAAATAAAAGCTATCAAAGGGCGTTCAGGATTATATTGCAACCCGAAAAAGTCACAGACAGCTTTTTTATTTTCCTGTTTTTTATCCAAAGTTCTATATGTATAATTTGCCGCAAGATTTTTATCAGTTTTAGGATTAAATACCGAGTAATCAATGCCGTTCAAAATACCTACGAGTTTACTTTGATTCATTCTCAGAGTATAATCCATACCTTCACCGTATTCACCAGTCAAAATTTCTCTGGCATAATTCGGCGAAACAGCAATAACCCTGTCGGAATAATTTATGGCGCCTTTCATCCAGTTCACCTTACCGTAATGTTCGACGCCCCATTCATTATAGACAATATCTTTGCGCATATTAGCAAAATCCAGTACATCTTCAAACCACACCCCCTGATAAGCGAGGTTATGAATTTCAAATACGCATTTGGTATTTTTCCAGAAGTCATCGTATCTGTAGTTACTGTGCAAATATACAGGAATCATTGCAGTATGCCAATCATTGGCATGAATCACATCAGCTCTGAAATTCAACGCTTTAGCGTATTCCAAAACAGCAAGAGAAAACGCAATATACCTTTCATGTTCATATCTGGTATCAAGCCATTTGGGATAAACTTCTTTAAAACATGTAAAATACCAGTCATTGTGAACAAAAAATACGTTAATATTAGTATCCGGAAGTTTGCACATAAACAATCTGAATTTATGTCCCTGATTACCGAAAGTAAGCCACATTTCCGAATTTTCAAGCTCTTTTATACCGTATTTATCAGCGTCAATAAGTCCATGAAACGGTGTAAATATAGCGATTTCAGCATCGTCTTCAAGACATTTGGGCAGACTGCCGACGACATCTGCCAGTCCTCCGGCCTTTGAAAACGGTGCAACTTCTGCTGATGCAAATAATATTTTCATTATTCCTCACTTTCCTGACCGGCGGTAAAATCATTAACATCTAAATTAGCATCTGAGTTTACTTCTGCATTTACACCGGCATTTTCCGCCTCTGCAGTACCGGATGCTGCATTTTCACCATCAATTTCAGGGGCATTTTCTACTGCATTTTGCGCCAGCATATAATGTTCAGGCGTCACATCAAAATCAAACTTAATATTATACTTTTTAGTAATATAATAAGCCTGATTTAAACAAATCTGAGCCTTATCAACCTGCCCGAGAAACATCATGGTTTTAAACATATTATATTTAAAAAGCAAAATTACAAAATCACTTGCCTTTCCGTATCTTTCAAGCTGAATAATCGAATTATTAAGCATACCGTACGCAACATCAAATTTTTGCTGACGAAGGTTCATTTCGCTTAAAAAATACCAGCCCAGATGCTGTAAAAGATACATACCCTGATTTTTGACCGATTTTATAATCTTATAAATAATTGAAGCTGCTTTTTTATAAGAATTAAGATTTATATATGTGTAGCCAATTAACAAATCACAGAAAATTTCAATCTGCGCAAGGTTTCTGGCCTTAGCATTAAGCTTGGCAAGATAAATTTCTTCCGCAAACTCCTCATAATTATCTTTATGATTAATAAATGCGTTTATAACGTAATATATGACTTTGGAAAATTTATCATCAGAGGTCATATCTTCTGATATAAATACCTCACGACCGGCAATAAGCTCCTGCAGCTGAATAATTATGTCATAAGACTTAGGAATAAAGCTCAATGAAGAATATGCCAGATCTAAAAATTCTTTTACATTTCCTTTTAATTGAACGACATTTGCAATAGCAATATATCCGACACAACCAATTATTAATTCTTTAAATTGTTCTTCAGACATATGAGCCGGCTTAATCTTAGCAACATTGTCATCGCTTATAACGTTCAAAACCTTATACCCTACGTCAATGCAATCCTCCATCGCACCAATATTGAACAAAATTTCAATATGAACAAGTGACATTAATAAGAAATACAAATTAAAATTAGGCGCATCAGGATCAATAGAAGCGTTAGGAATTAAAGACAAAACCTTATGAGTCAGGCATAATGCATGGGTGTATCTGGCTGATGCCAAAGCCCCGTGAATCATTTTTGAACACAACAAAATGATTTTATCAATATCTGTTGTTTTTTCCAGATTTTTAAGCGTTAATTCAGCAATATCCTGCGTTTTTTCAGGAACGTATTCATACAAATTATCAGAAATATTTTCATAAAGTTTAAGTTTATACTCTTCAATATCCTCATCTGTTTCTCCGGTAACTTTTTTCTTTTCAAGAAGATTAAGAATTTCAGTTGAACAATTGAGGTACGCACTGAAATCACCGAGCGAAAGATTAACTTTGGCGAGTTTTTCCCATTCCAAAAAAGCATTGCTTTCATCAGATAAAAGATTATACAAATAAGATTTTACAGGACTCGGCATATTTTCGACAAAAACTTTTGAGAAAAGTTCATTCGCAATTTTTTGCAAATCAATTTTATTCATAACCTCTAAAAGATTTGAGCGTAAAAGATTATAGTTAGGGAAATACATACAGTTATTATAGAAATAGACATATCCCATATCCGAAAGCTTGTTAATAATTTCTTCCGCATTTTCATAACCCAGACTGTCAATTGTCGCAACATCAATTCTTGTGCCAAGTAGCAATACCGATGCCAGAAACCTCATCGTCTGCGGATCATCTTTTAAAAGATTAAGTCTGCGGCGCATAAGCCTGTCAAGATTTGACGGAATAATAATTGTTTTTGGATTAACCATTTCAACACCGTCGTCGGTATATTGATAGACACCGGATTCCAGCAAGTACTGAATTGCAATATCCAGGAACAAAATACTTCCGCATGAATATTTTGCTATCCTGTGGAAATAAAAATCATTCATGATATTGCGGTAAAAGTTTTTGTTATCTTCAATAATTCTTTCAAAAGGTGTAGGTTTAAGGGTAATTTCAGTATAATAAGGTCGTGTGATTAAGAAATGTGATTGTTTATGCAATGAAAAATCTTTATCATAAGATATTAAATAACTAATTTGCAATTCATCAAACGCTTCAAACAAATATTTTAAAACATCATAGGAGCTTGAATCAACTTTATCAAAATTTTCAATAAACAAAAGCGTATTTGGAATAACCTTTAAAAGTGTAAGGAAAATATCAAAATATTGATTTCTTGTATCAATAGCGTCCGTAATTTCTCTTTCTGAAAGTGTAATCAAATCACGGATCATATTTTCAGGATCAATATTTGAAAAAGCGGAAAAATCATTCTGATTAAACAATTTTTGAGAAACCGTATATTCAAAAATAGCAGATACCAGATCTCTGAAAAATGCATACGGAGAATACTTCATCTCATCATAACAGGTAATAGAAATAATATTATTATATATTCCAAGTTCCTCTATTTCATTAATAATTTTCAAAGAATACGGAACGTACATAGGCGCCGTCTTAATAGCAAGAATACCGCGGGGAACAGACTGCAGCTTATTAACAATATGATAAAATACATCAACATTTTCAGTTCTGATAAAATCGCAGTTAATCTCATTAAAATTAATTGTTTCAATATCATAAATCGAATCCGGATCCTGCGGAGTTTCTGCGCGGATAAGAGCTTCACCATCCATTTTATCCTGTTCAATGAGCATATTTTGAACAAAATTCGGAATCTGTACTTCGTTTTCTTCTTCATCTTCAAATAAAGACTGATCAATTTCAATCAAATCTTTAAGATCCAATTCATAAAACATTTTCATCTCACCGTCAATCAAAACAGAATTCAACGGCGACAATTTATAATTTTTTTCAAGAGCTTCAAAAAGCGGAGTATCCGTAATTACCTGGAATGAATTTAAAACTTTTTCTTCATCCTTTGATTTCTGGTAAATCATACTGATATTAAATCCGGATTTATAATCATTTGGATCGTCTTCAACTGATTTTTTCATTAAAAACATATTGCATCTGACAGACGTATTTTTTCTTTTGGTCAGCTTACAATTCAATCTGGTAATAAGATTAAGTATTTCAACAGCCGAATTAACAGCAGTATTAACAGAACCGTTAAAAGTGTAGTCTTTATCAAAACGTATTACATAGGTTTTATCAATAATCTGACGCCTCAACCCGATTGATTTAACATAATCAGCAATTACTTTATCAAGATTAACCTTGAATTTATTAAATAACTTTACAGATCCGAGCATATCTTTCATTTCGGAAAGATTCGGAAAATCAATTGTCAGCATAACAAAATCATCAGTATTTGCCTCATTGAGAATAACACTTTTTTCCAGAGAAAACTTACATTTAGAGCACTTTTTATTAGCAGTAGGATTAATCTTACCGCAATTATGGCATTTGGTTACAATAACATAACCGCATTTTTTACATGTATTGCTCTCATTAATAGTTTTACAAATCGGACAAACAACCTTTAATACCTTTTTACAATTAGGGCATACAATCGTTTTGTCATCAATTTCTAAACCACACTTTGGACATTCCATACCTGAATTATACCATATACAATATCAATAAACAATAATATTAACAACTTTTCCAAAAATATTAATTATGCTATTATAAATAATAGAAGGAAGTTCTATGAGTATAATTGCAGACGATAGTGATTTCAAACATGAAAAATCGACCCGCAACCCGGTAATAAAAGCGGAGACGATTGAATTTGACAAAAATTTTGAAAACTGCATACGCCCGAAAACTTTTGATGCTTATATAGGGCAAACAGCTTTAAAAGATACCTTAAAAATAACGATAGAAGCTGCCAAAAAACGCGGACAGCCGCTGGATCACCTATTGTTTTACGGTCCTCCCGGTCTTGGCAAAACAACAATCGCAGGAGTAATTGCAGAACAAATGGGCGTTGATATAAAAATAACTTCCGCTCCCGCACTTGAACGACCGCGTGATATTATAGGAATTTTAATGTCTCTAAAAGGCGGAGAAATACTTTTCATTGACGAAATTCACAGACTGAACAGAGTTGCGGAAGAGATATTATACCCTGCAATGGAAGATTTTATTCTGGACATGACAACAGGTAAAAGCAAAACCGTAAAGACAATGCGGATACCTCTTCCGAAATTCACACTAATCGGCGCAACCACAAAGGCCGGCGAACTATCAGGCCCACTACGCGACCGTTTCGGCATAATCCACAGACTGGAATTTTATACAACGGACGAATTATCACAGGTAATAAAACGCACAGCAGGGATTTTAAATATTGATATTGATGAAAAAGGTGCCGCAGCAATTGCAAGAAGGTCAAGAGGCACACCGCGTATTGCAAACAGGCTTGTAAAAAGGGTGAGTGACTTTGCGCTTGTAAAACATGACGGAAAAATTACCGAAGATATTGCAAACGACGCACTTGACACCTTAAAAATAGATGAATTCGGGCTTGACACAACCGACAGAACGCTATTAAAACTAATTATTGATAAATACGACGGCGGCCCAGTAGGAATTGAAACAATAGCCGCGGCGATCGGAGAAGATGTAAGGACAATAGAAGATGTCTGCGAACCTTTCTTATTACAGGCAGGGCTTTTGCAGAGGACTCCGAGAGGGAGAAAAGTTTCCCCTGAAGCTTACAGGCATCTCGGATATAAAAACATCCAATTTACGGAACAAAAAGGACTATTTTAATACGGATAATCCTCCGGATATTCCCAGCCGTTTTTCATAATAGCATCGGCACAAACTGACGGACTTGTGTGACAATTTCTTCCTGATGCAGGATACGGCACAATGCCTTTTTCAGTTTTTTTAAACACAAATACATCTTTTGCGCATTCATTAGGCGGAGAAGCACCATTTACATCAATATAAAGACTGGAAACATATATAGGAGTACCGTCTGCTTCATAAGAATTTCTGGGCAAAAATACTATCGTACCATCTTTCAACTTAAACAACAATCTTGCATCAGAAGTCATAATATTCCACTGAGCACCGCATCCCCATTTGATAGTATCAAAAGAATCATCATAGCCGCAATCACTCTTTGTAGCGCACAATATAGGATTGGCAAAATACGGCTTCAAATATTTTACCCAATACGCATTAACATCCATTTCCGCGCCTGTCGGCCATATTGACATCGGACCGTTATCGACTTCCGAAAGCCGTATTGCATTTGAAACAACTGAAAAAGAATTTTTCAACTGCACCAGACGCTGTTTTTTCTGATAATTGCTTATCAACGTCGGGATTGTCATTGCGGCAACAATGCCGATTATTCCGAGGGTTATCAAAACCTCTGCTAAGGTGAAGGCGGCACGTTTTGCGTGAGTGATGTGAGTCGAGTGAGTAGCGTGAGGTTTGTGGTTACTGTGAACTACGCTCACTGATTTGTCCCTCCCGCCCTTGAGGGGGAGGGTTAGGGTGGGGGGATGTTTGAGATCCTGAAACAAGTTCAGGATGACACGAGAAGTCACACCAATGTTCAGAGTGTTGTCCTGCCTCAGGCAGTTCAGGATGACATATTGTAAGTCGGATTTACCATGTCGACAGTTACTTCTTAGTATCTTAGTGCCATAGTATCTTAGTATCTTTTCCCAAAAGTCACATGATTGAGAGCAATGGGAATGTGTCTTTGAGACTATAGCGGAGCCGGAGGCGGGAGCGTCGTCGAAAAGACACATTCCCATTGCTTGACTCTCAAAACCCTTGCTACAACTACCTAGAGGAGTCGCCCCCCCCCGACGTTTTTAAACTTCTTATTCACCATAGCTTTCCTCCTTTGTTAAAGATTATAACAATTTACTATAGATTTTGTCAATAAAAAAGCGGATATGAAATCCGCTCCTTTTCTTTTTTAAAATCTCAAATCTCTTGTTCCCGTTTCAATCTTAACAAGATCTTCTTCGACGGTAGTTTTAACCTTGCCGTCAACAAGCGATTGAAGTTCTTTATCAATAAGCTTGTAGCCGATTTCTTTAGTTTCCGGTGAAGCATAATCTTCAAGATATTCTTTTAAAGTCAGAATTGCATTCGGCTGGCAGAAATTATGAATTTGCTGCTGCTTGCAGATTTCCATAAATCTGTCACCCGTTCTGCCGCTTCTGTAGCAGGCCGTACAGAAACTCGGAACGTAGCCCATCTGCATAAGCCATTTAATAACATCATCCAGCGGACGTCTGTCTGACACATCGAATTGGGCTGAATTTTCATCCTCGGGCATCGGGTTAAAATATCCGCCCACGCTTGTTTTTGAACCACCGCTGATTTGTGAAACTCCAAGGTGCAAAAGACGTTTTCTGCATTCTTCGGTTTCACGTGTTGAGATAATCATGCCGGTATAAGGTACGGCGATTCGGATACAAGCAACGATTTTTGCGAAAATATCATCATCAATTCCGTTATCGAAATCATCCGGATTAATATCGTCTGCTTTTTTAATTCTCGGAACGCTTATGGCATGGGGACCGACGCCGTGAACAGCTTCAAGGTGCTCTGCGTGCATTAAAAGTCCCGCAAATTCGTATCTGTATGATTCAAGTCCGAAAAGAACACCGAGGCTTACGTCGTCAATACCGCCTGCCATGGCTCTGTCCATAGCTTCCGTATGCCATTTATAATTATGTTTAGGTCCTGTCGGGTGAAGTGTTTCATAAGATTCTTTATTATAAGTTTCCTGAAACAGAATATAAGTACCGATACCGATATCGTGTAGTTTTTTGTAATTTTCCACGGTTGTAGCCGCAATATTAACGTTTACACGTCTTATTGAACCGTTTTTATGCTTAACGCTGTAGATTGTTTTAATAGATTCAAGCACATATTCAATCGGGTTATTAACCGGATCTTCGCCTGTTTCAATCGCAATACGTTTATGACCCATATCCTGAAGCGCGATAACTTCATTTCTGATTTCTTCCTGAGTAAGTTTTTTACGCGGTATGTGTTTATTTTTGAAATGATACGGGCAGTATACACAGCCGTTTACACAGTAATTGGACAAATAAAGCGGTGCAAAAAGTACGATTCTGTTACCGTAAAAATCTTTTTTAATTTGTTCGGCAAGCTTATAGATTTCCTGATTTTTATCTTCCAGATCACACGCAAGCAAAACGGATGCTTCACGGTGCGTAAGTCCTTTTTTCAATCTTGCTTTTTCCAGGATACTGTCAATAAGTTCTCTGTTATGTTTATTTTTTTCGGCATAGTCAAGAGTATCCAGAATTTCTTCATGCGAAATAAACTCTTCAGCCTCCATAGATTTCGGGTTATACATCTTTTTTCTCCTCTTTTACCAACATGATACACCCCGCAAAAATATTTTACAAGTTATATAACAATTCCGCCGCCAATCAAATGCCCGTCATGAATATCATACATAACACCCGATTGACCTGACGTTACAGAGGAAACAGGCTCATAAAATTCTATTTCAACCAAATCTTCAACAATTTTACACCTTGCTTTTTTAGCCTGCATATTATATCTTATTTTAACCATAGCGTCGAATTCAGACATTTCAGGCGGATAAACAAAATTTATATCACGCAGCGCAAGCCTTGATTTATAATTGTCTTCATCTTTTCCGAGATATACAATATTTTGTTCGGCATCAATATCAACGACATACAAAGGATACGGCGCGGAAATTCCGACACCTTTTCTTTGCCCGATTGTGTAAAGATAAGTTCCGTCATGCCTGCCCAATTTTTTACCTGAGCCGATTTCAATAAAATCACCTGATTTAGTGCCGAATTTATTCAGCAGATATTTTTTTGTCGTGTCAGGTTTTGGGATAAAACATATATCCTGACTTTCTTTTGAATCTTTCGGCGGAAGGTCAAAATCAAAAGCCATTTGTCTGACTTGAGTTTTGTCAAATTCTGAAAGCGGAAAAATGGTTTTTGAAAGCTGTTTTTGTCCGAGCCTGTACAAAAAATACAATTGATCTTTATGTGTGTCACGCGAAGGAAACAGCTTATAATATCCGTTATCAAATCTTATATCCGCATAATGACCAGTAGCAAAGACATCCGCACCGAGCGTTTCTGTCGCATAATCAAAAAGCCTGCCCCACTTGATAAATTGATTACACATAATACAAGGATTCGGAGTTTGACCTATAGCGTAGGAATTTTCAAAATACTCAACAACACTTTTTTGAAAATCTTCAGTAACATCAAGGATATGAAGTTTTATTCCTAATTTATCCGCAACGCGCTTTGAATTTTCACAAATCATTTGCGCCGCCGGTGAATTAATCATTTTTCCCGTAATTCCGGCAACTTCATAACCTTTATCCAGCAAAAGCTTTGCGGCAACTGAACTGTCAACCCCGCCGCTCATAGCAACTACTGCTTTTTTATTCATACCTGACATAAAATCATTATACAGGAAAAATATAAGTAAGATATTTACACCGGCATAATTTATTACACAGTAAATAATATACATACCTGAACAATATAAAAATATTTTCTCAACGACGCTCTCACCTCCGGCTCCGCTATAGTTTCGGAAACATTTTTATATTGTTTTAGTATATTTTTATGAGCACTTGTGCTAAAATTAAACCAAAGGAGAAAATTTATGGAATTGAAATCAATTATAATGGCAGCAGGCAAAGGTACAAGAATGAAATCCGACACGCCGAAAGTTTTGCATAAAATAATGGACAAACCTCTTTTGGGGTATATTTTGGACAACGTAAAAAATCTTGCGGATGAATCGTTTGTAATTGTCGGTCACAAAGCCGAAGACGTCGAAAAATTTGTTAAAGAAAATTATGAATGCGCAAAAACAGTTTTACAAAGCCCTCAATTAGGCACGGGGCATGCGGTTTCCATGGTTTGTCCTTATCTTGAGAATTACAAAGGACTTGTGATAATTTTGAACGGCGATATCCCCTTGATAAGAGAATCAACCATCAAAAAATTCATTGACTACCACAACAGCACAAATTCAGACCTGACAATTATGAGTGCAATTTTTGAGGATCCCGAAAAACTCGGCAGAATAATCCGAGAAAAAGACAACACCCTTAAAGGTATTGTGGAAGCAAAAGACGCCACACCCGAACAATTGGAAATAAAAGAAATTAACGCAGGGATTTATTGCATGAACTGGGATAAACTGAAAAAAGCTTTCGGGGAACTGAAAAACAACAACGCACAGGGTGAATATTACCTGACAGATATAATTTCATGGGGCAAAAATAACGGACTGAGAGTCAATGCTTACGTTTTGGAAAATAACGAAGAAATTTTCGGGATAAATTCACGCCTTCACCTTGCTGAAGCAACAAAATTAATGAACGACAGAAAATTACATGAACTTATGGAAAACGGGGTTACGATAGTAGACCCGTCATGTACGTGGATTTCCGACGACACGGAAATCGGTCGGGATACCATAATCTACCCTTCTACCTACCTTGAAGGCAAAAATAAAATCGGCAAAAATTGTAAAATCGGACCGTTTGCGCACTTTAGAGGCGGAGTTGAAGTGGAAGACAACGTAAAAATCGGCAATTTTGTAGAGGTCAAAAAATCCAAAATCGGTTCAAACACAAACGCAGGACACCTTTCATATATCGGCGACAGCGAACTCGGAAGCCATGTCAATATCGGCGCTGGCACAATTACAGCAAACTTTAACCCGATTACAAACGTAAAAAGCAAAACAATAATGAAAGACAACGTAAAAATCGGCTCAAATTCCGTGCTTGTGGCGCCCGTTACAATAGATGAAGGTGCAAATATTGCCGCAGGGACAGTTATAACCAAGGACGTCCAATCCTGGGCGCTTGCAATAACCCGTGCACCGCTGAGGATTATTGAAAACTGGGTAAAAAAAGTTTCTAAATAAAAAGCTCCGTTTAGGAGCTTTTTATTTAATCGTCATCATCGTCATCATCTTCTAATTCTTCAAGACGGTCGTTCATCTTTTTAATCTGCTCTTTGAGAAGTTTATTTTCTTCTTCAAGAATTTTTACGCGATTGTCAATACCGGTAATTTTTTCATAAACGACTTTTAATTCGTTAATAATGCCCTGAACAAAACTATCGAGCTGTTTTATTGAATTAACCATCGCATAGAAAATATCATCTTTTCTAATCGTTAAATAACCGCTCATATCTTCCTTTACGGCGTTAGGAAACACTTTTTGCAAATCCTGAGCAACAACGCCGACCTGAGGGGTTTTATCTTTATCATTTTTGAAAGTAAAGTCATAGACCTTGAGTTCACGTATTTTTTCAAGCCCTGATTTATTTTCACTTTTTATATTTTTCAAACGTTTATCTGAATATTGACCATACCCCGGTATAGAGCCATCTAAACTGGATTGTTTTACTGCCTGATTACCCCATCTAAGCCGGTGTTGCTCACCGTTCAACTTCATTGCCACACGCCCATTTTCACCTGAGCTGCCTATATACATAGTGTTATTTGCCTGCACTGTACCTGCAACTACTAAATTGCCCGGTATATATACAGTACTATCCGATGTTCCTAAATAAACAACTTCAGAATTGTCCGAAGCAGCAGTTACGCCGCTTGGTCCTGAACCGGCACCTATACATGTCTTATTTGAACCGGTTATCTGAGAACAGGCTGTATAACCCAACGCAGTGTTTTTTCTTCCTGTTATATTATTAGTCAATGCATGCACGCCTATAGCCGTATTTTGACCTGAAGTAGTAAAAGCATCACCAGCATAGTCGCCCAAAGCTGTATTTTCTCCGCCGGTTGTCAATGACGATAAAGCCATATGTCCAACCGCCGTATTGGAACTGCTCGTCGCATTTTTCAATGCCTGATACCCCAAAATAGTATTTTCACTATTTGTAGTACTGCTATAGCCTGCCTGGTAGCCGACTGCAGTATTTCCTCTTGCCGTTGAGTTATATAACGCGCCATATCCTATTGCGGTATTGTAGGAGCCAGTTTTATTTGAATATAATGCATTTGAACCCAATGCAGTATTAGCATCACCTCCTGTATTATTGGATAATGCGTTGTAACCTATAGCCGTATTATTGCTAAAAGATGTCGATATTGTGTCAGCATCACCGCCTAAAATTAAATTCGATCCGTTCATATATAATTGACCGACTCTTGTTCCTGATGATAAAAATGAAATATGCGCCTGACTGTTGTTTAATGTATTGATCAGCAGTTTTGAACTTATATCATCTGATGATTTACTATTCTTCCCCAGTAATGCAGTCTGCTGTGCTGCCAAGCCAAAATAAGCATCACTGTTATTTGCTGCATATCGCCACGGGCTTGTCAAATCTACAGTCTTTCTTTTTGTCATCATAGGCGCAAATGCTGCCAGCACTATTGTCAATATCAACATGACAACCATCATTTCCGCCAGTGTGAAACCTGCTGATATTTTATTTCTATTCATACTTTCATCCCCCATAAATATTCCTTATATATATAATAACCTATATTTTAGGCGTTTGCAATATGTAAATTTACTTTACTTAATTTTATACTGACTATATAATTAATAATATGTCTACAACCCGGGAAATTAAATGGACAATGTTTATAATCACGGCAATCGGTAACTTTATCGGCATGCTTGATTCAACGACCGTAAACCTTGCACTTTACCCTATGGCAAAAGATTTGGGTGTAACTTTATCACAAATTCAATGGGTAGTCGTGGGTTACATGCTGACTTTAACAATTTTCCTGCCGTTTTTCGGAAAATTAGGGGATATTTTTCCGAAAAATAAGCTTTATTCAATAGGTTTCACCATTTTTGCACTCGGTGCTTTTTTCAGCTATATTTCGCCAAACTTTATACTACTTGTTTTGTCAAGATGTTTTGAAGCTATGGGCGCCTCAATTATGGTATCAAATGCACAGGCAATAATTGCAACAATATTCAAAAATGCGAGAAGAGGCAAAGCTCTCGGACTTAACGGCTGTTTGGTAGCCATAGGAGGCATGCTCGGACCTGCAATAGGCGGTTTGCTAATAAATAACTTCGGCTGGCACTCTGTTTTTCTTCCTTGTATACCTGTTGCTGTTTTCGGAGCATATTTTGCCTGGAAAATTCTGCCAACACATGTTACAAAAGTTAAAACCTTCAAATTTGACTACAAAGGATTTATTTATTTTACAATAAGCCTGCTTGCCCTTCTTCTTGCAATATCAGAGGGTTATCAATGGGGCTGGACATCTCTGAAAATCGTAACTCTCGGTATAATTACTCTTATTTTCGGAAGTCTTTTCTATATTAGAGACCATAGAATTCATTACCCGCTGATAAATTTTTCAATGTTTCACATAAAACCGTTTACCTTCGGGAATTTAGCCGTAATGTTTTCTTATATGGCAATGTTTACAAACAGCATACTTTTGCCGTTTTATTTAATGGAAATTCTAAAGTTGGACGCTTTTACCTCAGGACTTTTAATTCTCCCGTATTCGGTCACATTATCGGTAACCGCCCCGATAAGCGGAAGCTGTGCGGGGAAATACGGCTCCAGATACCTGACTATGGCAGGTCCAATTGTGTACATAATTGCACTGATTATCTTTACCACATTTGATAAATCAACTCAAATGTGGCAGATAGTTTTTGCATCCGGAGTAATGGGAATAGGCAACGGGCTTTTCCAATCACCCTCCAATAACGCGATTATGACAAGCGTTCACAAAAAAGATCTGGGAATTGCCAGCGGAATTCTGGCATTATCAAGAAATTTAGGGAATATTCTTGGTGTATCAGTAACGATTACACTGTTTGAAGAATTCAGAGAACTTTTACTTTCGCATTCACAAGCCTATGAGACGGCATTTTTGAATTCTTACCACATAACAATGGGGTTCGGAATACTTTTCGGGCTTTTATGCCTTACTTTTGCATATATTGCTTATAAACCTTCAACCAAACAAAATAATTAATATTGCAAAATTTTTATTACCGTTTTAAAATATAAGTGTACAATATACACTCTAGGGATAAAATTATGACATCGAATGAAAACATACGAAATATAGCAATTATAGCACACGTAGACCACGGCAAAACAACGCTTGTAGATTGTCTTTTGAAGCAGGCGGGAGTATTCCGCGAAAACCAGCACGTTGAAGAACGCGTGCTTGACAGCAACGATTTGGAACGCGAAAGAGGGATTACAATTCTTTCAAAAAATATTTCAATCAACTACAAGGGCTGTAAAATTAACGTTGTTGACACCCCCGGACACGCGGATTTCGGTGGCGAAGTCGAACGTGTACTGGGAATGGTTGACGGTGCATTGTTAATCGTTGATGCTGCAGAAGGTCCTATGCCGCAAACACGTTTTGTACTTTCAAAAGCGCTTGAATTAGGTCTAAAAATTATCGTTGTCATAAACAAAATCGACAAGCCTGCGGCTGAACCTTTGACCGCTCTGGATAAAGTTTTTGATCTGTTTACGGAATTGACTGACCGCGAAGACTTAATTGATTTTCCGTTCATTTTTTCAAGCAGTTTAAACGGCTTTGCGATTAAAGATTTAGACGATGAAAGAAAAGATATGGTGCCGCTGTTGGATTGTATTTTGGAAAACATCAAACCTCCTGTGGGTGACGAAAATCTGCCCTTACAATTCAGAGCAGCGTCATTGGATTACAACGAATACGTCGGAAGAATTGTCATAGGGCGTATTGCAAACGGCAAAATTAAGTCACAGGAACAGGTTTGCGTAGTTCATGCGGACGGAAGTCAGGAACGCGGCAAAATCACTAAACTTTTCGGCTTCAAAGACCTCGGCAGAGTAGAAATTGAAGAAGCCTCAGCTGGTGACATCGTAGGTGTCGCAGGATTTTCAGATATACAGATAGGCGAAAGTATCTGTGATGTCAATAATCCGCAGCCGCTTCCGTTAATCCATGTTGATGAACCGACCCTGCAGATGAATTTTTCGGTAAATGACAGCCCGTTTGCAGGCACTGAAGGCAAATTTGTAACTTCAAGACAATTAAGAAAACGACTTTATAATGAATTAGAAAAAAATGTAAGTTTAAGGGTGGAAGATACGGATTCAACCGATGTTTTCAGAGTTTCCGGCAGAGGTGAACTGCATTTGGGAATTTTGATTGAAACAATGCGCCGTGAAGGTTATGAATTTGCGGTATCAAAACCCGAAGTTATCTATAAAGAAATTGACGGACAAAAATGTGAACCGTATGAAAACCTTGTAGTTGATGTTCCTGAAAGCTATGCCGGAAGCTGTATTGAACGCCTTTCCGGCCGCAAAGGCGAAATGAAGGAAATGAACAATGCAAAAGGCCGAACTACAATGATTTTCCACATTCCTGCAAGAGGATTAATAGGGTTCAGAAGTGAGTTTATCCGTATGACACGCGGCGAAGGCATTATGTATCATACATTTTTGGATTACAGACCATACGCCGGTGATATTCCGCGTCAGAGAAACGGTTCAATTATCGCACACGAACAGGGTGAGGCAATCCCTTACGCTCTTGCGCAGTATGAGGACAGAGGAGTATTTTTCATAACCCCGAAAACCAAAGTCTATAGAGGAATGATTATCGGTGAATGCAACAAGCCTCAGGATATTGTCGTAAATATCTGCAAAACCAAAAAATTAACTAACATGCGCAGCGCAACCGCAGATGTTATGGTTACACTTCAAGCTCACAAACAAATGGCACTTGAAGAATGTCTTGAATATATTTCAGACGATGAGCTTGTTGAAATCACACCGGAAAATATACGTATAAGAAAAGCTGATTTGAACAGAAAAATTTATAATTAGATTTTGATAAACTTTGCACTTTTACGTAAAAAATAACAATTTATCCGTTATCAATAGAAGAAAAATTTGTTTGTAATATAATATTCTTATGATAAACATTCCAAACATAATAGAACGCCTCCGCGAAATCATGGAAGATGAAACAGATGATAAGCTGAGAACGGAACTTGACAGCTATCACAGCGCTGATTTGGCGGACATATTTCAAGAAATGAGACCTGAAGAACGACTTCAGTGCTTTAAGCTGCTTGATCTGGAAAAGCAGGCGGATTTGATGGAATATTTAACACCGCAGCTACAGGTGGAATTACTCGGCGATATTGATGAAGAACTCGCTTCCAAAATCATTACCAAACTTCCGCACGATGCTGCGGCTGACGTTTTAGGCGATATGGAAGACGACGAAAGCGAAACATATCTGGATAAGCTTCCGCACAAATTTTCAGCCGAGGTCAGAGAACTTTTGACATATAACGAAGACACCGCAGGCGGTATCATGAACCCGTCGGTTTTAACCGTCAATTGCGGAATGACTGTTCTTGATGTCTTAAACCACATAAGAATTAAAGCTGAACAGGACAATATGGAACTTTATTATGTCTATGTTGTTGATAAACAAAATCACCTCCTCGGCGTTGTGTCTTTAAGAAGCCTTTTGACTTCTCCCATAAACAAAAAGATTGAAGACATAATGATTTCCGACATTGTAAAACTTCACGTTGACGATTATCAGGACTACATCGCGGACGTGTTTATGAAATATCAATACAATGCCCTGCCGGTTGTTGATTTATACAACAGGCTCAAAGGAATGATCACATGGGACGACGTTCAGGATATCGTAGAAGAAGAAACAACCGAAACCATCTACCAGTCATCCGGTATTTCAACAGAGCTGGTTGATGAAGATGAAATTCTTTCCGGTAATATATTTAATGCTATCAGAGCAAGAACACCGTGGCTTTTTATAACGCTTATCGGTGAATTTATAGCTGTAAATGTTGCACATCACTTTGATGCGACATTATCCGCTTTACCGATAATTGCGATATTTATGCCGCTTTTGGCAGGTTTAGGCGGGAATATCGGCACTCAAAGCATTACTCTTATGGTACGCGGACTTTCTACCGGACAGGTCACTTTAAGTTCCGCTATGTACCATATTATGCGTGAAATGCTTATAGGTCTGTGTATCGGAATATTTTTCGGAACAATGACGACCCTTGTCACCTGGGGCTGGCAGCATAATGTCGAATTAGGAATTGTCGTTGGTATTGCTATGGCCATAAATATGACTATGGCAACCATTATCGGAACGTTTACTCCGTTTGCGCTTAAAACCGTAAATGTTGATCCTGCTGTTGCGTCAGGTCCCGTCATAGCAACAACTATTGACGTTGTCGGACTGGCTGTATATTTCACGCTCGTTTCAACTTTTTTATTACACGTTATTTAAACAGGTAAGGAAATATGACCAATAATAATTTGCAAGAAGAGAAAAACCCTATCAATACATATTTAAAGCAAGCTGAAGAAGAAAAAAAAGAACAATCCTCATTTCTAAAAATTCTGGCAGTGATGCTTATAATTTTTGCAGGCGTAATTTTTGCGATATTTTTATTCGCAGATAATAAACAATTTTTGGAAGATGAATTCGGTCAGGATTCGTTTATAACAAAATTATTTGTAAAACTTACAAAAAGCAATAATAATAAAGAAAAAGCCGAATTTGCTCTTCCGTTTGGACCCAGAAAACAAAATATTTTGCTTTTGGGAGTAGATTCCAACGGTGAAGGGGCAGATCTCTGGGAAGGCACAAGAACTGATACCATTGTTCTTTTGAATATTGATCCCAGAAGCAAATCTCTCAATGCCATTTCAATTCCCCGCGACAGTAAAGTTTATCTTCCAAAAGATGCCGGCATCCAAAAAATTAACGCCGCTCATGCAATCGGCGGAATTAATATGACAATAAAAACGATAGAAGATACACTCGGTGTCAGAGTTGACAGATATATTATGGTACACGACGAAGCGGTACGCAAAATTGTTGAAGCACTTGGCGGTGTAGATATTTACGTTGAAAAGAATATGCACTATAACGATTATGCAGGACATCTTCATATTAATCTTACAAAAGGAGACCACCACCTGGATGCAGATGAAGCTATAGGGTATTTAAGATTCCGCCACGACGCAATGGGTGATATCGGAAGAACTCAAAGACAACAATGGTTTTTAAGAGGTTTATTAAAACAAATTCAAAAACCTGAAACTATTGCTAAAATCCCTGAAATTCTTTCTATAGCTAAAAAATACGTTAAAACAGATATGTCTTTATATGAAATGTCCCAGTATGCGGCACTTGCCAAGCATTTTGACATAGATAATGTTGAAATCGCGACCCTGCCTGGTGCTCCAAATAAACGCGGATACACAAGTTACTGGATTTTAGATCCGGAAAAAACACAGGAAGTTGTCAACAGACTCATCTACAGAGAAAAAATAAAAAGCGACAAAACAGAATTTGCAGCAAGTGTAATGTATTCTCGCGATAACGAAGCTACGGCTCATAAACTTATTGAAGAGCTTGAAAACAGCAATATTAAAATAAAATGCACAGGTTCATCAAATTCAACCCACGCTCAATTTATTGCACACACAAAAGATGTTACCCCTGAATACTACAACTGGCTCAAGAAAAAAGTTCCGGACATAAAATCACGCCAATTTGTATATGATCCGATAAATTATTATTGCGCAGATACGGATTTTACCATAATTGTTGCAGGGCAATAAATCAATAGACAAAATCCAAAAAATATGCTAATATAAAAATGTTACAGTTGGAGGATAAGATTATGAACACTACAATACCTGCATCAAATATTGATATGAATTCACTTGTACAGCAAGCAGTTCAGGCTCAGGCACAACAGCAATTACACGATACAATTGTTGCTATCGTAGTTGTTATAGGTGTAATTTTAGTACTTTTATATATAGCATATGTAAGACTCATCGCAAAGAAAAATAAAGTGCGCGAAGCCCTTGCCAGTATTGATGTACAATTAAAGAAAAGATATGATTTAATACCCAATATACTTTTTATGGCAAATAAATTCATGGAGCACGAAAGAAGCCTCCTTGATGATATTACAAAACTTCGTACGGAAGCCGTCAAAATGACCTCTAATTTTGATAACGTAAAAGATAAAATTGCATTGGATGCAGAAATCAAAAATAAAATGGGACAATTAATGGTTTCCGTTGAAAATTATCCTCAATTAAAATCCGATCAAACAATGATACAGGCAATGTCAACTTATAACGAAGTTGAAGAACATATTGCAGCCGCAAGAAGATTTTATAACAGTGCTGTGCTTGAACTAAACAATGCAGTGGAAACCGTACCTACCAAATGGTTTGCAGAATCGCTGGGTATAAAATCAGAACTGCCGTACTTTGAAATAACAGATGAAAAAGAACGCAAAAGCATAGATGCAAAAGCATTCTTTTCATAAAAATAACACGTGCCTGTAGCTCAGTTGAATAGAGCGTCGGTCTCCGAAGCCGAAGGTCACGGGTTTGACTCCCGTCAGGCATAAGGGTTCGTAGCTCAGTAGGATAGAGCAACGGTTTCCTAAACCGGAGATCGCGGGTTCGACTCCCGCCGGGCCCTAATATTTTATTATATAGGAGTTATATATGTTTTTTAAAATTTTAAATTCAATTAAGAATATTGGATTATCAAGTATTATAGGAATTGTTGTTATACTTACCGGATTAATCTTTACGGTTCTTGTACTACAGACTCCAAGGCAAATATATGCATTTCCATCCGCAGAAGGATACGGAGCATTTGCATCCGGCGGCAGAAGCGGTGTTGTTTATCATGTAAGGACTTTAGAAGATACAAACGAACTTGGTTCTCTTAGATATGCCATAAGCCAAAGTGGACCAAGAACAATAATTTTTGATGTTTCCGGAATAATAGAACTAAAATCACCTCTTAAAATTCAAAACGGAGATTTGACTATCGCCGGTCAAACTGCCCCTGGAGATGGAATTTGTATCAAAAACTACCCTGTAATAGTAGATGCAGATAATATAATCATCAGGTTTGTGCGATTCAGATTGGGTGATAAATCAAATGATAGCGCACTTGTAATAAAAAACAGACACGATGTAATTATTGACCACTGCTCAATGAGTTGGGCTGCCGTTGACAATGTAACATCTTTCAACAACCTAAAACACACTATGCAATGGTGTATAATAAGTGAAGCTTTAAATAAAGGTGTTCATAATGGATTAGGCGCAACTTTAGGTGGTTATAGTTCATCATACCATCACAATCTTTTTGCAAGTAACAGAACGAATAATCCTAAATTTTACAAGTCAACACATACAAATCTGTTAGATTTGGAATCTGTAGATTTTAGAAATAATGTTCTTTATAACTGGGGAACATCATCCATAAACGGCGCCGAAAGCGGGACTTATAACATAGTCAATAACTACTATAAATTTGGCCCGGCAACTCAAATACCTTCCAGAAGCCAAATCTTAGAGCTTACAAGTACAACAAAAAAAGGTATAGTATATGTTAGCGGCAACTATGTTCACACAAACCCACTACAAACTAATGATAACTGGATGGGAGTTTATCCAAATATGGATTACATCAAGACTTCAAAAAATCCGGTCTTAACACGTAATGAATTTGACCATGAACCAGTGACTATGCATACTGCAGAACAAGCTTGCAAAAATGTTTTAAAATACGCAGGTGCGTCATATAAAAGGGATTTTGTTGACAACCGCATAACACAGTCGGTTGAGACTTACATTTCAGGCGCTGCTAACAGTAAAGGTCTTATATCATCACCAGATGACGTAGGTGGATACCCTGAATATAAAAGTGATGTTCCTAATCTAGATTCCGACGGTGATGGCATCCCTGATGACTGGGAATTTAGTCATAATCTGAATCCATATGATGGTGGTGACGGCAAAAGCATGACAAAAACAGGCTATACTAATTTAGAAATATACTTAAACGAAATAGTAGCGGATCTTATAGAAAATCAAAATCAAAAAGCTATACCTACTATTGATACATTAAAGATGTTGGTGCAAGCCACAGCTAATAAATTTAAGAAACACTAATAGGTTTTAATAGAATACAAAAAAGGACACGGTATGTGTGTCCTTTTTTATATAATAAAATTTTTCAACTAAAACCCTAACTCTTCTCGAGTCTTAACTCTTCCACAAGATTTATCCTCATCACAGAAGCCAAATCTTTCACACTTCGGAACTAAATAAGGCTTCAACCAAGGCTCTTCCTTAATTAGTTCATCACACATCATCTTAACCATAGTTCTAATTTCGTATTGTGCACGTGTACATAATCTTAGATTTGCCAAATGGATTAATTCACGCAAGTTCAAACTTGTAACAAGTGAACTTGCTGCAGCATTAGGTAAAACAAATCTTGCATCCTCTGCAGGGATCCCTGCTTCAACAAATTCTTGATATTGATCTGATATTTTATTCATAAAATTAGTAAATTTCTCTTTCAATACAGGATCTTTTTCGATTGTCGGAGGAATAATATAATCAAATTGCCCTTTTTCTTTTACATATCTTTGTGACTTTTGAGAAAAAGACATATGTCTATGACGAACAAGCTGATGCGTACAAGCTCTGGAAACATTTGAAATAGCAAAAGAAACTTGTACATGTTCAATTGTAGAATAATGCCCTGAAGAAATAACTCTATTAATAAGCTTCAACATCTTATCTTTATCATCAGTGCTTTCATAAATATTGATTGGATAATCAGCACTATAACAAGTCCTGCAAGCAGTATAGACTGTTTTTAACATATTTTCGGGTTTTGATATTAAATTTACAACAGGTTTGTTATTTTTTTCCATAGCTTATTTCTCCTTATAAAAAATTGTAGCCTACTTTAAACAAATAGGCTACAATGTAAATTTTTCATAACAAACACAAAACTTACGCTTTTTTATTGCCGTAACGTTTGTTAAATCTTTCAACTCTACCTTCAGAGTCAAGAATTTTTTGTTGACCTGTGTAGAATGGGTGACATTTGTTGCAAATTTCAACAGTGATGTTATCAACTACAGAACCTGTTTCAATTTCGTTACCGCAAACACACTTAATAGTCGTTTTCTTATAATCAGGATGTATTCCTTCTTTCATTTTCTACCTCATTTCTTTCTTATCAAGATTCCAAACTTGAATATTTCGACTAACAATATTCTATATTGCTAAATCGAAAAACGCAATACTTTTTTAAAATTAGTTAAGTGGTAATAATGCAAATGCATGAGAAACATGAGGTAATACAATATAAAAGGTTGATGTAAATATAGTTTGAATTTGAAATAATAACCTTGTATCACATATTATAGGTAAGAGTTGATGAATCTTCATGAAGAATGTTTATTAAGATATTTAAAATACCCTGACGAATTATCTTACGCCACTGAAATCCTAAAGCTCAATAATTTCATACTTGAAAAGCGTTTTTTAATGAAAAATTTTGTTGCCAAATCTTTCGTAATCAGCTATACTGATGAAAAATAGTTTTGGAAAATTTTGGCATGTTAAAAAAAATATTATACTCTCTTTGGATAACTATATTCTTGATATTTGTATTTTACACAGCAAAAAGTACAAACTTTAACACTTTTTTGGATGCTGTTGAAAACAAAACTTTTGATTTGCGACAAAACATAATTGTAAAATCAGGATATAAAAAGCCTAACAAAAACATTCTCATAGTTGCAATAGATGATGCCAGCTATGAATATATACTTGAAAAATATGGAGAATGGCCGCTACCGAGAGATATTTATGCCAAGGTAATCGATAATATTGAAGCGCAACATCCCAAGAGTATAGCTTTTGACTTAATGTTTGTAAAATCAATAAAGAGTAAACCTAGCGCTGACGAAGCTCTTGCTGCTGCGTTTAAAAAATATAACAACATATACACTGCAATGAATCTTGACAATCAGTCTGTAGAATTAAGAAAACCAATTACATTACCAGAAAACTTAAGTGTACCGGTTACTAATTATTCTCTTGATATAGATTTCGATTCACTTTCGTTTTTAAATTGCAGATCAATATTACCTGAAATAATACAAAATACTAGTAATATTGGTATGATAAATGTTTCAAGAGCAGAAGATGGTATTTTAAGAAAAATGCCTGTATTCGTAAAATATCAAGGCAAATTTTATCCTCAACTAGCCTTTAGGGTTGGTATGGGATTAATCAAACACGAAGAAGGCTATAATCCGACAGAATACATCATTGATAGAAACTCAAACCTGATACTTAATAACAGAAAAATTTTTATTGACAAAGACGGAGGTGCAATACTTAATTGGTACGGACCTACAGGCACCTATCAACAAATTCCGATGTACAAATTAGTTAAAGCTGTTGAAGAAGGAAAACAAAGCAATTACAATTTCACCAATAAAGTTGTATATTTTGGAACTACGGCTTCTAGTCTTTTTGATATCAAAACAACACCTATAGCAAAAATATATCCAGGAGTTGAAGTTCAAGCAACATACGTAAATAATTTGTTGGATAATAGTTTTATTACAAAAGTAGACAAATGGATTACGATTTTCTTAGGTATCATTCTGGCTGCATTAATTGGTTACATGGTTATACACGTTTCTTCAGCTGCAATTGTTACCTTGTCATTTGTTTCAATATACTCAGCCTATATAATTTTTGCTTACTTCATAATGAAATATCACAACTTGTGGATTGGAATTGTGTATCCTTTAATGCTAGGTTTTATAATCTTCATTTCGGCATTTGTCGTAAAATATATAATTAAATCAAGAGATTTTGAACAACAATACTTACTTGCGACTACCGATGGACTAACTGAATTATATAATCACAGATATTTTCAAGAACAAATGAAAATGCAAGTTGAACAGGCCAAAAGATATGAAGCACCTTTTTCTCTAATAATTATAGACATAGACTTTTTCAAAAAGTTCAATGATACTTTCGGACACCAAGCAGGTGATGCGGTATTAAGACAAGTTGCACAACTTCTAAAACAAAGCGTCAGAACTACAGATATAGTTTGTAGATACGGAGGAGAAGAAATGAGTATAATTCTTCCAAATACATCCAAAGAAATGTCTGTATCAACAGCTGAAAAAATTTGTAAACGTGTTGCTTCAAAAAGATTTCGATTGAATAATTACCAAGAAAGCAATGTCACAATAAGTCTTGGTGTAGCAAGTTTCCCTGATGACGGCGAAACTCCTGCTCAAATAATAGAAATGGCAGACAAAAGATTGTATCAATCAAAACATAACGGAAGAAATCAAGTAACATAAAAGGGGAACTTATGAAATTAAAACTATTATCACTATTTTTAGCATTGATTACAACAATACAAATAACATTGGCAGGGCCATTCAATGCAAATGCCAAAACAAAAAGAATTCCGGCAGGCACGAAATTGGAAATGAAATTGCTAAGTCCACTTTCTTCAACACTAAACACTGCAGGAAGTGAATTTTCGGCTATGCTCATAACCGACCAAACTTCTGACAACGATGTAATACTACCAATGGGTTCTGTCATTAGGGGCACCATTAAAAAAATAGTACCTGCCAAAAGGATGTCAAAAGGTTCAATAATATATATGGACTTTGACCATGTTGTTACACCAAACGGCAGACAACTTCCTCTTTCACTAAATATAGTAGGAAGAACCGATCTAACTTATGATGGAGGAATAACCACTACAAGAGGATACGGTGATGCGTTCAAACAGACCTGCCAAAAATCCGGCGAAATTGCCAGAGAATCTACACAATGGGGATTTGATGTCGGTGAAGATTACTGGAATGGTTATATGCAAATAATAACCGTGCCTGTAGGCATAATCGGTGCGGGCTTGGGTACTGCTGGTTATTTTGTGTACGATAGTATTGCTGATATGATAAGAAAAGGTAAAGAGGTCGAACTGAATAAAGGGGAAATTCTGAACGTAATACTTACAGATCCAATAGATGTTCCGGTAATATAAATTATGTCAAAACTAGATAAAATAGAAGAATTGCAAAATATTTTAAAAGAAGATCCGTCGAATTTTCCAACAAGAAGACAACTGGCGGTTCTTCTTCTTGATACAGGCTACGCTGAAGAAGCGCTGCAACATTTCTTGTATCTTTCTCAAATATTTCAACAGGATAGTGGAATATACTACAATCTTGGCATTACATATGAAAAACTAAAGGATCTTGATAAAGCGGAAAATTCATATCTTAAGGCTTTTGAATATGCACCAGAAGAAGTAGATTCTATGTACAATTTAGGATTGGTGTATATAGAAAAAAAAGAATACAATAAAGCAATTCAATGTTTTGACAAAGTTTTAGAAACAGATGACAAAGATTCAAACTCGTATTTCAATATTGGTATTGCGAACTTTAAAAAAGGTGACCTTATCGAAGCGATGGATAACTTTCAACATACAATTGATTTAAATGATGATGATATATATGCACACTTCTACATAGGTAATATTTATAAAGAATTTGGAGATAATGAATCCGCAGCGGAAGAATTCAAAAAAGTTCTCTCGATTTCTCCTGATTATAGCTGGGCGTATTACAATTTGGGGGTCATAGATTATGAAGCCGGAGACATTGAAGGAGCAATTCACAATCTTGAAAAGACACTTGAACTAAATCCTAAAGATACTGAGGCATACAAAGTATATATAAAAATACTTGCAAAAAATGGAGATTATGAGAGTGCAAATGATTTAGTAAAAACCGCATTAAAAAACTGCGGTTCAAACGGTGATTTATTTTACATTTATGCCCAAATTAAAAAACTAATGAACGATCCAGAATCATGTGTTAAATATTTGCAAAAGGCACTTGAAAATAATGATACCCTATCGATAGCACCTAAACTGGTTAAACAACAAATTGATAAATTTTTAGCACAATAATTTTTAGCATGTTAAAATTGTACTAGCGGAATATAAATAAGAGGAAAAAGACTTATGAAAATGTCAAAATTATTTGTGCAAACATTAAGAGAATTTCCGTCAGATGCGGAAGTTGTTTCACACAAAATGCTTGCACGTGCGGGTTATATAAGAAAGCTCACATCAGGTGTATACAATTTTTTACCTTTGATGTGGAGAGTTTTAAAGAAAATTGAAAATATAGTAAGAGAAGAAATGGACGCTGCAGGGGCCCAAGAACTTTTGATGCCGTTTGTTCAACCGAAAGAATTATGGGAAGAATCAGGCAGATGGGATGCCTATGGCAAAGAATTAATGAGATTAAAAGACAGACACGACAGAATTATGTGTCTTGGACCTACTCACGAAGAAGTTATCACATCAATTGCCCGTGATGGACTAAAATCATATAAACAATTGCCTGTGAATTTATATCAAATTCAATCAAAATTCCGCGACGAAGTTCGTCCAAGATACGGACTTTTAAGAGGACGAGAATTCATAATGAAAGATGCCTATAGTTTTGACACCGATGAAGCAGGGCTTGATAAAGAATATGAAAATATGGCAAAAGCATACAAACGAATTTTTGACAGATGCGGCCTTGCAACAAAAATGGTTCAATCAGATTCAGGTGCTATAGGCGGCTCTGTGTCACACGAGTTTATGGTGATTACGGACACTGACGCAGGTGAAAATGACGTTTTTTACTGCGATTCTTGCGATTATTCCGCAAACTCAAACCACGCTGTTTCAAAACTTCAGCCAGCTTTGGTTGATGGTAAAGATTATTTTAATAAAACCGAAATTATTGTCACTCCAAATACTCATTCAATTGAAGAATTAAGTGAATTTTTGAAAATTCCTTCAACATTAATTTTAAAAACTCTGGTATACATTGTCGACAAAAAACCTGTGCTTGCACTTATTAGGGCTGATAGAGCTGTTGAAGAAACCAAACTTATGAATGCTGTTGGCGGCATTGAAATAAGAATAGCTTCAAGTGCAGAAATAGCAGAATTAATGGCCGACAAAGGATTTGACGCAGTACCGGGATTTATCGGACCCAAAGGGATGAATGGTATAAAAATAATTGCCGACGAAACAGTAAAAGATATGAAAAATTTTGTCGTTGGCATAAATATTACCGACAAACACCAAGTTGGGGCAAACTTGAGTGATCTTGGAATAGACAATATAGAATACGAGGATATCAGACTTGTTGAAGCAGGTGATATATGTCCTGTTTGCGGCAAACCTCTATTAGTTACTAAAGGTATCGAAGTTGGTAACATCTTCAAACTTGGTACAAAATATTCAAAACCAATGAATGCAGTATTCACTGATGTAAACGGTGAAATGAAGCCTTATGTAATGGGTTGCTATGGTATCGGGATTTCAAGAACGGCCGCTGCAGCTGTCGAAGCTCACTATGATGAATACGGTATAAAATGGCCTATCTCTATTGCACCGTATCATGTTGTTGTAATACCTGTAAGCACAAATGATGAACTGCAAATGACAACTGCGACGAAAATCTATGAAGATTTACAAAAAGCAGGCGTTGAGGTTGTTTTAGACGATAGAGATGAAAGAGCCGGCGTAAAGTTCAAAGATGCTGATCTTATCGGATTTCCATATAGAATAACTATTGGAAAAACAATAACCGAAGGGCTTGTGGAATGCAAGGTAAGAGAAACAGGTGAACTTACCAAAATAAAACCTGAAGAAGCCGTTGAAAAACTTATTGAAATAGTTGAAAACATAAAATAAAAGTTTTTCATGCGTAAACTTATAAATTAAAAGCCAAATCAATGATTTGGCTTTTTAAATGCAAAATATTTAAACAAAACATAAGTTATAACTGACACAAGAAAAATTGAAATAAATTGTGCAACATAAGCATTTTTCAAAACAAATTTCATTAATATTTCCAATATAACTACATTAACAAAATAACTAACAAGCCAAGTTGTACAACATTTTGCATATTCTTTTAAATAATTTCCTCTGGTACAAAAGACAAAAAACTTTTGATTCAGATAAGAAAATATCGAAGAAATTCCCCACTGTAAAGCTACACAAACCTGATAATGCTGCTGTCCTAAAAAGTAGAGCGCAATTACATAAATTACGTATGAAATCGCCGCATTAACACACCCAATGATAACAAATCTAATTTTATCATCAAGTTTTAACCACAAAGAAAATAATTGAGATAAATTCATCAATAAGCCTTACCTACTAATAATTCATGCGTTTTATTTTCGATATCATCATCCAGTTTTGATAGCTTAATTTTTTCACCGTAATGTTTTTCCAAAGCCAATTCAATTAATAAATCCGCAAAATGCGTATTTTTAGGCAAAAAAGAACCATGCAAGTATGTACCAAAAACATTTTTATAACGTGCACCTTCAGTCTTATCTTGCCCGTTATTTCCATACCCGATTGATACGATACCTAAAGGCTTTGTTTCACCTTGCAGGTAAGTTAATCCGCTGTGATTTTCAAACCCAACCAAACTATCAGGTGAAACCAAGTCAGTTTTCGCCGTAACATTACCGATAAAACGTTTTTTACCGGCGACAGTATAAGCATCCAAGAGAGAAATTCCAAGAAGTTTATCTTTATCATGCGGCTGATAATAATGTCCGAAAAGTTGATATCCGCCACAAATTCCAAGAAAAACGGCTCCGGAATCACGCAAATTAATAAAATAATCTTTATTTTTATAGAGCTCTCTTGCGACTTCCTCCTGTTGTTTGTCCTGTCCCCCGCCCATAAAATACAAATCATATTCTCCAACGGAATCGCCAATATTTATTTCATTATACTCGACATCTATTCCTCGCCACTCACAACGTTTTTTCAACGTAATGATATTTCCGATATCACCATAAAGATTCAATAATTTTGGATATAAATGCCCTATAGAAATTTTCATTTTATTCTCTTCCATAACACCTATTATATAACAAAGATTAAAACTTTTTTAATAAAGTACAAATAAAGTGCAGTAAAGTTTATGTTATAATC
>CALVBW010000026.1 GCA_944325945.1 Candidatus Gastranaerophilales bacterium
TAGACGTAAAAGAAGGAGATTGTATAAAAGTCTTGCCGCAGGCTGTCAGAACAATGGAAGCAAAAAACGATTTGCAATATATTTGTATTCAGGCAAAAACTAATTCACTTGAACAATTTGGATTAGGCGATGCCGAACTCTGTTAAAATTTTATGTTATTATAAGACTATTTGAGGTACTTTGTTTGAAAGTACCTCTTTGGTCGTTTCAGATATTGTTTATTTAAAAACTATCTTTTAAGATAAATAACGGTGAGTATTGATAAAGTTTGGGCTTCAATTTGCCGAAAATAATCAAACCATGTGGAACAAGAAATCAAACCATGTGTTCTTTTACAGATGAGAAGCGGCAGGCGTAAGCCTGCGTCAGGTTCGAGCGCGAGCGAGCTGAGGGCGGAGGCTTGACGGCTGAATAAATTTAATTTGTGAAGCCGTCAACCGAAGACCCGTTAAACGCGAGCGAGCAAGACAATCCCTCCACGTGTAATAAAAAAGAGATAGATTTTTTCTATCTCTTTTTTATTGTTATACTTTTTTGTCCAGTTTGATTTGTTGGATTTTAATGTCCGGTTTACTTGGAAGTCAAATCTTAAAATGTAATCCTGAACTTGGTTCAGTATATTATAACTGTAGACTTTGAGCCAATTTTACAGGTTGGAAGCTGCTTGATTATACAAATTTCTTTAACAATAAAAACGGATTATATAAACCCGTTTTTGATTGTTAATAAATAATTTTTCTTTTTGAATATTTAATAGTTTATAATACTTTGCACAAACTCCGGATCATAGTGGTTTACAAAGATACTTTCGCCTTTGTCTAAGGCTCTTAACGTATTCATATCATCACCGGACAATTCAAAATCAAATATTTCAAAGTTTTCTTTCATTCTTTCTTTGTGTGTAGATTTTGGAATAACAATGACATTTTCCTGGGTTAAAAATCTCAGTGCGACCTGTGCAACAGATTTATTATATTTTTCTCCGATTGATTTCAAAATTTCGTTGTTAAAGAAATTGTTTTCACCTCTTGCCATAGGACTCCACGACATAAGCTGCGTATTGTATTTGTCCATATATTTACGCAAAGTTTTTTCCTGCTGAAATACGTGTGTTTCCATCTGGTTTACCATCGGCTTAATTTCAACAAAATTACACAAATCAACAAATCTGTCAGGGAAAAAGTTGCTGACGCCGATAGCTCTTGTTTTACCGTCTTTATAGGCTTTTTCCATAGCTCTATAGGTTCCGTAATAATCGCCGAACGGCTGGTGGATTAAAAGCAAATCGACATAATCTGTTTGTAATTTTTGCAAAGATTCTTCAATGGATTTTGAGGCTTTTTCTTCTCCTGAATTTGTTATCCAGACTTTTGTCACAAGAAAAAATTCATCTCTTTTTATTCCTGATTTTTTAATGGCAGCACCGACACCTTCTTCGTTGTAATAAGCCTGTGCCGTATCAATCATTCTGTAACCAACGTCAATAGCATCAGCTACACATCTTTCACATTCTTTCGGGTCAACAAGAAATACCCCGTAGCCTAAAATCGGCATTTCAACACCGTTATTTAATTTTACTGTCTGCATAATTTATTCTCCTTTATTTCAAGTAATGCTCAAATATTGCCTTGAGTTGAATATCGCAAAATCTGTTTGTCCAGTCCAATGGCTCAAATTTTCCGTCTGACATGCACCAGCTTAGCATCATGCCGTAAAGTTCGCTGATTATAATGTGGGTTAATAACTCAATAGGAGTATCTTCTTTAAGCTCTTTTGAGTTTTTTAAAATATTTTCAAGCATTTCATAATCATAGAACCACTTTTTGCTGTCCATTGTTTCCGGGACATTATTTGGGTCAATTACATTTCTTATCCATTCACGACATACTTGAATTCCGCAAAATTCAACCTGCTGCATGAAACGTCGGAAATAATGCCGCAGCTTTTCAAACAATTCAGCATTTTCCATTTGCTCAAGTTCATCAGCAATTTCTCCAAACGGTGTTCTGCTTATCTCCATAACAATATCTTCTTTGCGTTTGAAATAAACATAAAATGTGCCTTTTGCAACACCGGCTTTTTTTGTAATATCTTCAACATTTATTGCGTTAAAGCCTTTTTCTTTAATAAGCTCTAACCCTGCGGATATAAGTTTTCGTTTCGTTTCAATGGCTGATTTTTGTCTTTTATTCATAAAATACTCCTGATAATCTTATTATAACATATTAATGACTAAAAGTCAATGACCTTTAGTCATAATCTGGATTATGTCATTCTGTTACGAAATTAGGGAATTTGAGCACTTTTTCGACTCAGGCATTAATTTTTATTCATAACAAACATATATATTGTAATACTTTATAGTTACTCTCAGTCAAGTAAAATAAATAAAAATTTTATAATTATATTAAGACTCTTTTAAATGTTTAAAATGTTTGTATACATATAAAATTCCAAGGACTATAAAAATAATCACTATTAGGATATCGAATTTATGCCATAGATGTTTAAACATTTCCATGTTTTGTCCGAATTTTACGCCTACATAAACAAGGACATAACTCCATATTAAAGACCCTAAAAATGTCAGGGTAAAGAATATTCTTTTTTTCGCTTTTAAAATTCCTGCAGGGAGTGAGATAAAAGTTCTTATAACCGGCAGCATTCTGCATAAAAAAAATGCCCAATCCCCGTATTTTTCAACCCATTTGTCAGCATCATCAAGATCTTTATGTGATATTAAAAAATATTTACCGTATTTTTCAATAAATTGTCTTCCTCCGAAATATCCAAGATAATAAGACGGAATTGATCCCAGAACACATCCGAATGCTCCTGCCCAGGCTGCTATGTGAAAGTTCATTTCGCCTTTGCTTACAATATAACCAGCAAATGGAAGTATAGCTTCACTCGGTAATGGTATATTGCAGGATTCTATTGCCATAAGGAGACTTATGCCGAGTGGCCCCATATATGTAATTACATGTTCAATAAAATTGACAAGATATGCTAAAATTTGATTTATAAATTCCATAAAATTCCCTTACTAATCAATGATAGCAAAAACAATATTAAATTTCCAATTTAAGAGTTTAATTTTTTGATTGTTTTTTCAAAATTTTTAAATACTCTTTATAACCGCTTCCCCAATCAGTCATAGCATCTAAAACACCTGCCAGACTATAACCGATGTCTGTCAGTGTATATTCAACTTTAGGCGGAATTTGATTGTAAATTTTTCTTGTGACAAGCCCTTTTTCTTCCATATCGCGTAAATTGGTTGTTAAAACTTTTTGTGTAATTGTACCGAGAGAGTTTTTTAGTTCTCCAAAACGTTTTGTACCGCTAAGCAGGTCACGGATTATCAAAATTTTCCATTTATTGCTTAAAAGTTTTAAAGTTGTTTCAACCGGACACTTTGGCAGCTCTTTTAATTCCATTTTTACCTCATTAGTATATTTTAGATACTAACATATTTTCAATATATTGTCAATTTTGGGAGTTTTCAGCTTCCATGTCAAGCAGTTGTTTTTTGACATTTAAACCGAATGCATACCCTGTTAAATCGCCGTTTGAGCCTATTACTCTGTGGCACGGAATTACTATCATAATTTTATTTTTATTATTTGCCATACCTGCTGCGCGGCAGGCTTTTTCGTTACCGGCTTTTCTTGCAAGTTCTTTGTAGCTAATTGTTTTACCGTAGGGGATTTTAATAAGCTCCTGCCAGATTTTTTTCTGAAATTCAGTACCGTTGAGCTTTAAAGGCAGATCAAAAGTTTTTCTTTTACCTGAAAAATATTCATCAAGTTCCTGAAATGCCTTTTTTATTAAAGGAGTTTCTTTTTGACAAAAGTCAGGTTTGTTAAGAGATATTGAAAGAATAGAATTTTCATCGGCAGATATATAAATTTTGCCGATTTTTGTGTTGTATCCGTAATAATACATTATTTTTTGTCCGTAACCTTAATCAAATGCCAGCCGAATTCAGTTCCCACGGGATCGGAAACTTCACCGACAGGAAGCTCAAATGCTTCATCTTCAAACGGCTGCACCATCTGACCTCTTGAAAAATACCCTAAATCTCCGCCGTTTTGACCTGACGGGCAAAGTGAATATGTTTTTGCATAATATGCAAAATCGCCGCCATTATCAATATCTTTTTTAATCTGGATAGCTTCAGCGCGGGTTTTTACCAAAATGTGACTTGCTCTGACCTGTTTTATCTCGTCATAAGCAAATGCGGTTCCGCATAAAAGTATAAATACTGTGAAAATTTTTGAAAGTGTTTTAATCATAATGCAATTTTATACTATTTTTTTAATAAATGCAATTAGTAAAGTTTATATAATTGTTGTCAAAATATAAATAGTTTGTTATAATAAACCTAAAAAAGGAGAAAAGAATGGGCAATAAAGAGTTTAGAAATGTCGGGGGGGGGCGACTCTCCTAAGTAGATTTAACAAGGGGTTGGGCGGTACTGTTTGGAAAAAGATACTAAGATACTATGATACTAAGGCAGTAAGAGGTAACAGTCGGATTAGTAAATCCGACCTACAATATGTCATCCTGAACTGCCTGAGGCAGGACAACACTCTGAACATTGGTGTGACTTCTCGTGTCATCCTGAACTTGATTGACTACTTTTTCCAAAATCTTCGATTTTGTGAAAAATGTCCGGTTTTTCCGCAGGATTTCAATAAAAAATTACAGAGATTCTTCGCCGGTGCACAGAATGACAAGAGTACTTTTCCTCGCCCCTTGTGGGAGAGGAAAGAATTTCTTAATGAACGTAGTGAATTTAGAAATTCAGGTGAGGGGTCGGAACCTTTTGCCAATCTTAAACCCCTCACCCGCATTTGTAGCTCACTATGTTCGCACAACTGCGTCCTCTCCCACAAGGGGCGAGGAAAAGTTACCG
>CALVBW010000027.1 GCA_944325945.1 Candidatus Gastranaerophilales bacterium
AAAACGCTCAAAGCGCCAATTATCCGTTTTGTACAATAGAGCCTAATGTAGGCGTCGTAAACGTTCCGGATGAAAGATTACCTATTCTGGCAAAACTTTGCAAAACTGATGTTATAATTCCGACAGCGATTGAATTTGTCGACATAGCAGGACTTGTCAAAGGCGCAAGCAAAGGCGAAGGTTTGGGAAACCAGTTTTTACATAACATAAGAGAAGTTGACGCAATTATTCAGGTTGTCCGCTGTTTTGATGACCCGAATACAATCCACGTCGCCGGGAAAGTAAACCCGCTTGACGATATTGAAGTTATTAATACCGAACTTGCACTTGCGGATTTGGCATCTGTTGAAAAACGTCAGGCACGAATCTCAAAACAGGCAAAAGGCGGCGACAAAGATGCCGTTCTTGAGGATAAAGTTCTTTCAAAACTCACGGAACTCCTCTCTGAAGGGACATTTATTAATGTGAAAGATCACTTTAATGAGGACGAAATTCCCGTTGTTAAAATGCTTAACCTTATGTCTACAAAACCCGTAATCTATGCGGCAAATGTTTCCGAATACGACCTGAAAGACGGAAACGATTATACAAAACAGGTTCAGGAATATGCATCCAAACACAACGCCGAAGTAGTCCTGATTTCCGCAAAAATTGAAGAAGAACTTGCTGAACTCGGCGAAGAAGAAGCTAAAGAATATTTATCCGAGTTAGGTGTTGAAGACAGCGGTATTAATCGTATGATTAAATCTGTTTATAAATTATTGAATTTAAGAACATTTATAACCGCAGGTGAAAAAGAAGTCCACGCCTGGACAATTCCGGCAGGTGCTAAGGCTCCTCAAGCTGCAGGCGTAATACATACGGATTTTGAAAAAGGATTTATCAGAGCTGAAATTACCCCGTACAAAGACTTTGTCGAACTCGGCTCCTACGTTGCATGCAAAGAAAAAGGCGTCACACGTCTTGAAGGAAAAGATTACATCGTTCAAGACGGTGATTTAGTCCATTTTAGATTCAGCGTTTAAAAATTTGCTAAACAACTGAAGCATAAGCTTTTGTAATATCACTTAATGACGGTTTGTAAGAAACTTTTCCGGTAAATGCCACCTGTGATTTTTCTGGGACATGATATAAAATCATTGCGCTGTCTTTTATACAAATCGGACTATTATCTCCATGTTCAAGAACGTACTTATCACCGTCTTTATGGACATAATAAACATCCTTTTCATCATTTGCATTAATAAATTTTGTACCCTCTTTCAGTCCGGCCTTGAGTCCAAGCATTTTATGAGACGTACCCGGGTCTGAAAGGAATATTTTATCATGGTCCAGATAAACAGGCAGCGGCTTGTATTCGTCCTTAGGATTATGGTTGATTCCGCCTGTGTTAAATAATGAAATTGCCATTTTTCCGTCAGTATTTTCTCTGAAAATTACAGAGACCTGTGATTTATAATCACCATTAGACACCTGTTGTAACGGTAAAAGTATCGGCGCACCGTTATTGAGTGCATCAAGTTCAGGTCTTGACCTGAGTGCCATTATGTTTTTCAGCTTATTGTAATATTCTTTGACAAATGCCTTATTCTCATCATCAAGCCATTCATTATGAATATACGCACGGTTTTGAAGATAAATATTTTTTGTTTTAGACTCAAAACCTGTAGAGGCTAAATCATCACCGGAATATAATGTAGGTTTGCCAGGAAGTGCTACCAGATATTCCATCATGCCTGTAAGTTTTGAAAATGCCGGTTTTACAAGCTTTTCAAATGCTTTATTCTTTAATAATCTGCATTCTTGTTCACCAAGCTTATTAGGATATTTTTCATTGTAACGTGATTGTCTTATAATAGCATCAAGCGTAATGTCAAATGGTTTGACGCCAAATGAATCAGCTTCAAAATGTTTACCAAGATAATTACCGTTTACCATATCAGTTATGGCATGACTAAGAGCTTCAAATGTTGATTTGTGATTTTCCCTGAATATTTCATTTGCTTGGCTCAATTCATTCAGTGACTCAATTAATGCTGTCCGCATTGCTTCACCCATGGCAACAGCTTTCGGGCTTACATTTGAAAAATCAAATCTGTTTACTTCGTCCTCTTTTGGAGGATTATTCGGATCAAATCTGTCATTAACGAGCTTATATGCTCTCATTCTATAGTCTTTATTAGCTTTATCCGTAAGATCAGAGAAAAACATTCCCATATCAAGAGCCAAACCGTGTAAAATTCTCGGCTTATCATGATTACCTACAAATGTGTATGAATATATAAGAGAATTTAAATCTGAAGAAGCTAAGTAATTCTTACCAATATCATATTTGTTATAAAGCATTTTATTATAAATATGAGCAGGCAAATCTTCAAACTTAATTTCCATATTTCCTTTTTCATACTCAAGTTTTTGTCCGAACATGCCTATTATATCGTTAAAATAATAAGTATAATTCGCAAGTGCGGTTAAATCTGCATCATTCAAAAACTTGCGTCTTACATCAAGCGCATGTTTATATCTGGAAGAAGCATCACCGTTTCCAACTTTATGTAAATCATATTCGTCCGTAAGTTCGGCAACCAGATATGAATTTGGATTTATTTTTAAAATATTATCACTGAACAATTTCCAGAAATTCGTTACATTTTTCCAGGTATAATCAAAATCAGTGTTTTGATTTCTTAAAGAATCCATATTCCCAATATCTTTTGCAGCATCAATTCTCCAATCCAAACCAACTTCAGACCGGTCTACAATCATATCGGCAATAGCGAAACTTTCAGCGCTTGTGCCTTCAATTGATTTTTTAAGGGCATCTGCGAGAAATTTTTTATCAGCTTCACTAATTTTTGATATGCCTGACCTGATTTTTGAAATAAGACTCATCGCTTCATCTTCGGGAGAAGCGCCGTAAATACCTAAAGTTTGCAAAGATATTTCTTTTAAAGCTTCATAATCATATCCGATTTCGCCGGTTTTATTGTCCGCATAAACCTTTGCATCAGGCTGCAACGCCTTAATTACCGCAAACCTTGCAATTTCCTGCGTCAACAAAGGCAAAACATATTTTCCGTACAAAGATGTTTCAGCACCTTCCGAAAATTTTTGAGACAAATCATTCTGTACTCTATCCAGAATGTCAAGCGCAAAATCGGACATTTCTTTATCATACATCTTTTGCGTATAATCATAACCGCGTTTATATGTATCAGTCACCTGAGGATTGCCTTTTTTATACAGGTCATATTTAGAAACACCGATTTCATCTTCATGTATTGCACGTTTTGCAATATACGGCGTTGCCATGACACTTGCAATATTATCTCCAAATTCAATTGAATCAAGCGGCAGATTCATTAAACCCATTTTTACCTGATCTTTATAAGAATCAGAATAAAATTGTCTGTTTGTTTCATAGTTGCCGTCAAGAATGTTTTGGATTACGGTTTTATTAAGGTTATCTATCTTTTTCGGGAATATATTTTTATCAATATTCTGGTTTATTTTTTCAAATATTTCACCAGCACTTTTACCTTCAATATTCTTTAAATTTTGAGCTGTGTATAAAGTTAAGATATCTTTTGCCTTTTGTGTCCAGAATATGCCGGATGTTATTGCATAATCCTGAACTTCAATATTATTTTGTTTTAATAATTTAGCAAATTCTTCTCTATCTTCAAACGGGATATTTTTCATTTGCTCTGTTATTGCATGAGATGGAGTATAATTCAATTTTAAAATATCAGTATTTGCGTCCCAGGTTTCTATATTACTTTCAATTTTGTCTTCCAATTCAAAATAAACATTTTTAGATAGAAATCTTGTTCCGTTAATATCATCAATTTTTATTTTATCTTTATGCGTTTTGTTATAATCGCTCAAATTAAGCATGTTTTTATGATAAACTTCCGGATCAACTTCAAATTTATACGGAACAACAGTATCATTATGAGTGTTTATATCATAAGGACTATTTGTATTTAAAACATCATATGACTTGATTAAATGTGTATTATCTTCAAGCTGTTCTTCACTTACGAGTCTTTTATCGAAAATCTGGATATAAGTTGGTTTTTTAGGATCATAATCATCATTTCCTGCCATGTAAATCACGCCGTCAGAAGTTTGTCTGTATGTATAAGGGCTGTTGACAATCTTATGAGAAATAAAATCCTGATTTTTACCGAATACACCTAATGTAAACGGGAAACCTGAAGCATTAAACCAGTGATAAAACGGTGATTTTTCACCCCATTTCAAAACATTGGCAAAATGTATACCTTCCAAGCCTTCATTAACAAAGGCACCATCTGAAACAAACGTCATGCCTTTTGCAAACATCTTTCTTGTCAAAGAAGCAAAATTATTTATATTACCCAATGATTGCGCAATCTGCATATTATTTTTATTCCAATATGCATGTGAAGAAACAGTGTCATCCGTAAATAAAGGCAATGAAATTATACTTGAATAACCGTCAAATTCGCCATCATCAAGAGATTTTTCAATACCGGCAAGAGTTCCGCCCATTTTATTTGAAAAATGCTTATAAGATCTAATAGCTTTTTGCTGTAATTTTTCATCTTTAAGAATATTTTCTCCTGAGAAAAGCTCCTTATTGTACACATAGCCTACATTAAAATTATCAGGGATAACCAACTTCATAGAGCCGCCATGTGCCAAATTAGAACCGGATTGAGTCACATAATTATAAATTTCATGTGCACCTTTTGTATCCGTATTATCAATAATATTCCCGGCGTCAACGGTATAAATAGGATGTCCTCCGCCAATAGGTACTAATTTGTAGTGATACGCAAACGGAGTATCATTTGAAATAAAATAACTTCCTGAAAGGTCAACTATATTTTTCCCGCTTGTAAGTTTTCTTTCATTTAAATGTTTGTCATCAGTGCTGTCGCTATTTGGTATAATATCAGTTATATAATAATTTCCGTCCTTGTCTTTATCTACGTTATATATTTCCAAATAACAATTATACTTATTTTCATCAAACGGATAATTAAATTCGTACACTCTTGCGCCGTAATCATCTTTTGCAGGTGCATATCCTTTAAAAGAAACTTTGGGCATCATATTTAAACTTATAGAATTAACTTTCACACAATACTCCTTACTACTTTGATTATAATAAATATGAAGCTTAATTTTTGCCAAAATAAAAAGCTTTATTAAGAAATTTTTACATACTTTAATATTATATGACTAATTACTTTTTCTGAACTATAATTAAAACGTGTACGAAATACAATTAATTTGTATTTAATCAGGAGAAATTAAATGCTAATGACAGAATTGAAATATGACATTAAAGATATTAATCTTGCAGAGCAAGGTAAAAATCAAATCGAATGGGCATTTAAAGATATGCCTGTTCTATCACAAATTCAAAAGAGATTTATTGAAGAACAGCCATTTAAAGGACTAAAATTATCTGCATGCTCACATGTCACAAAAGAAACAGCCGCATTATGTATTGTAATGAAATCAGGCGGAGCAGATGCCGTTCTGGTTGCCTCAAATCCTTTATCAACACAGGATGATGTTGCGGCAGCACTTGTAAAATATTATGACATTCCGGTATTTGCAGTTGCCGGCGAAAGCACTGAAACTTACCGCAAACATATTCAGGAAGCGATTAACCATGAACCTGATTTAATCATTGAAGACGGTTGTGATTTAGTTTCTACATTACATATTGAAAGACCCGATTTAGCAGACAAAATTATCGGTTCAACCGAAGAAACAACAACAGGTATTATAAGACTGCAAGCAATGGAAGCCGAAGGAAAATTAAGATTTCCTGCAGTAGGTGTAAACACAAGCTTAACCAAACATCTTTACGATAACAGATACGGTACAGGTCAAAGCTCTATTGACGGAATTATTCGCGCAACCAACATTTTAATCGCAGGCAAAACAGTTGTAATTTCAGGTTACGGATGGTGTGGTAAAGGTTGTGCTTTAAGAGCAAAAGCTCTTGGCGCAAATGTTATTGTTTGTGAAGTTGATCCTTTGAAAGCACTTGAAGCTGCAATGGAAGGATACCGCGTAATGCCTATTGCAAAAGCCGCATTAGAAGGCGATATTTTCCTGACTGTTACAGGTGACAAACACGTGGTAGATGTAAAACATTTATTAACCATGAAAGACGGCGCTTTTGTTGCAAACGCCGGACACTTTGATTGGGAAGTTAATGTAAGCGGATTAAAAGAATTTACAACTGAAATAAAACAAATCAGACCTGATCTTGAAGAATATAAATTAAATAACGGAAAATCAGTTTATGTATTATCACAGGGTAGACTCGTAAACCTTGCGGCTGCAGAAGGACATCCTGCAAGTGTAATGGATATGAGTTTTGCAAATCAGGCGCTCGGCATGGAATTTATTGTTAAAAATAAAGGCAAATTAGAAAACAAATTATATACACTTCCGCACGAAGTTGATGTAAAAATTGCCGAATTAAAACTCAAGGCAATGGGGATAGAGATTGATACCCTGACGCCGGAGCAGGAACAATATTTGCATAGCTGGAAATTATAAAAAAAAAGAGCCTTAGGGCTCTTTTTTTAAGATATACAAATATAATATTTTTTTCTGCAATAACAAAATCTTCTTTGGTATTTTTATATGTTTGTACGCATTACTTAAAGTATTTCACACAAATGTGAAGAATTGTTACAAAAAATACAAACACTGAAATCAGACAATTTTAAAATACTTTATATATGTAAGAGAGAGTACACAAACATAAGGAGAGCTATTATGTCATTCTTAGCGGTAGATGCACAAAAAAGTTTATTCATTTTGCAGAGGAACCAGCTGCAATACGAACAAACCCTTGTTATGAATGAAGCCAACTGGGTTTCAAAAGAAATGGGTTATTATGCCAATGAAATGGATGAAGATGCAGATTTGGACAATGATCCTTATTATGTAGGCTTGCAGCAGACTGAAGAGTATTTGGAATCCAGACAGGACACCTTAGATTCACAAATTCAATTGCTTGATAACGAAATTTCAAGCTTGAAAACTCTGGTCAACAACAATATTAAAAACAGCTGTGGCTTGAACTTAATAGGCAGCTAATAAATAACACGCAATCAGGCGTTTATTTTTCAAAAAGTTCTACGGTGTTAAGCATTAATGAAGTAATAGTCATTGGGCCGACACCTCCGGGAACCGGCGAAATATATGATGCTATTTTGGAAACATTTTCAAAGTCGACGTCTCCGCGTGTTCTACCCGCCGCATCTTTGAAAATTCCAACATCAACCACAACACAGCCGGATTTCAACATTTTTTCTTCTATTATATTTTCCCCTACTGCAGAAATCAAAATATCTGCAGTTTTTGTTATATCAGCAAGATTTTTTGTATGACTATGGCAAACTGTAACCGTAGCATTTCGATTTAACATCATTTGAGCCATAGGTTTGCCAACAATATTTGAACGTCCTACAATAACTACATGCTTTCCGTCAATTTCAATATTATATTCATCAAGCAATAACAAAATTCCTTTTGGGGTACAGGGATAGACAAAAGGTTCTTCACCTGAAAACAATTTGCCGAAATTATATGGCGTAAAACCGTCAACATCTTTTTTAGGATCAATCATATTAATAACTTTGTCTTTTGAAATATGTCCCGGCAATGGCAATTGCACAAGAATTGCATTGACATTTTCATCTTTATTTAATGCGTGTATTTTATTCAAAAGTTCATCTTCATTAACTGATGACGGATAAGTAATTATATTTGAATTTATACCAATTTCTTCCGCTGTTCTTTTTTTATTGTTCACATAAATCAAACTGGCAGGATCATTTCCGACCAGGATTACTGTAAGCGAAGGTTTTTTATCCATCAATGAAATTTTGGACTTCAAATCACCAAGTATTTTTTCTTTTAATTTTTTTCCGTCAAGAATTATTGCCATTGTTACCTCACTGGGGCAGATTTAATCTAAAATAAAATTCTTTAATCGCATTTTGTACAATTTTTGACTCTTTTTGAACCGTATTTGCTTCCAGAGATTTATCATAAGGTATTACACCCAAAATATCAAGATCATATTTTTTCAGCAATTCATATACATTACCTAATTCATCATTTGCAGCTTTATTAATTACAACACCCAATTGCCCTCCGGCAGCATATTTAGCACTAAATTCTTCAATACGTTTTGCAAGGTGTGCGGATGCTTCATTAGGATTTGCGACTATTATTGTCGTATCTATATCTGTATCTACAAGCTGATTTAAATATTTCAAATCAAATTCACAATCAAAAATAACAATATCATATCGCTCAATAAGCTTATAAACAGCAGCGTTAATCTGACCGGTAATAGGGCAACGGCAATCCTTTGAACCTACAAGCCAGGAAACAATAATATCGACATTTTCATCCAGCGACACTACAATATCTTCCATTGCCCATTCTATAAATTCCTGTTTTGTCATATTTTCAGGAATGCCTGTTTTATATTCATGTTTGCCGCTTCTAATACCATAAATTGTATTTCTTATATCAAGCCCGAAACTATGCCCGAGCTCTCCTGTCAGATCATTATCTAAAAGCAATATTGTCTTATCCGGAAACATCTCCTTCAGTATACTTAAAAATGCTTTGGTAATAGTTGTTTTTCCGCTTCCGCTTTTTCCGGTAATTGCGAGTTTAGTTGTCATTATACCTCTCTTTTAATTCAAATGTTAATCGCATTGCTTTTTCCGCAAGCTCGTCAGATAAAGAACCCGCACCGCATGTTGGTGTAACAAGTGAATTATCCATTATTAGTTTCTCATTAATTCCTTTTTTAGTCAAATAATTAACAGCTTTTTTAAAATTTACAACAAGTTGTTCCAAATCCGCATTTTCCAACGCACTTACATCTTTTGTCGGAACTATTCCCCAGGCTATTTTACCGCCTTTTTCAAGAAATGTTTTAATACTTTCGTAAAAAATACTCAAATTTTGAGCATAAGCATATGCATCAAGGCTTATTATATCTATACCTGAAGAAATAGGCACAGTCCAGTCACATTTGCCGCAACAATGAACACCGGACATACCGCCGTTATCTTTAATCACGTCAGATATTTCCTTAATCATTGAAGATGCTTCTTTATGTGAAACCGTAAGATAACTGGATGCACCGAGCTGAGTTAATACGGGCTCGTCAATAAAAATTATCGGCAGCGCACCTGTTTTCTTTATCTCAATTACCTGCCACAAAGCCTTTAGCGACAAAATTTTAACAATTAACTCTCTTAATGTTTCATCATAAACAGCACATCGACCTTTTGTATCACAAAGAGTAGTGGCGAGAGTAAAAGGTCCTGTTATCTGACCTTTAGCGAATTTACAGTTATTACTTTTTATTAATTGCAAAAAACCTTTAAAAGTCGAAGAAAAATTTTCACTTATAGCAAATTTTTGAAGCAAATCATAATCTTTATTGTATATTATAGCTTCATAATCGGACAAAAATTGTTCAATATCATCAAAAAAGGCTTCATTTTCCGTATCAAAACAAAATTCACCTTCTTGAGGAATAAAAAATGAAGGCATACCCTCCAAAAATTGGAAAGACATGTCTTCATTTTTACTAACTTTTGCCAGCTGCGGCCAAAACGGTATTTTATTAAAATACTTTTGAACAATTGTTAAAGCTTTTTGGGGATTATCATAAGGTAATGAACCGATTGCCAGACACTCCATTCAATCCCCCTGGAACTTATTCTTCTTCAGTTGTTTCTTCAACTTCTTCTTCTATTGATTCTTTAACAACTTCTGACGCCGTAACAACAACTGCCAATTCACATTTAACTTTAGACGTCAATTTAATAAGCATTTTATATTCACCGATTTTGTTAATAGGCGCATTCAAAAAAACATTTTTTCTGTCAACTTCAATGCCGGATTTTTCTTTTAACTCTTCGGTCAATTTTTTAGTTGTAATAGTACCGAACAATTTTCCTGATTCACCGGCTTTTGCAGACAATTCAAGCTTGCCGAACTTTTCAATTTCTTCAGCCTTTTTAAGAGCCTCAGCGTGTAATTTTTCCTGTTTAGCTTTAATTCTTGCCAAATTCTTTTCACGATTTTCAAGTGCACCTTCAGTTGCTATTTCTGCAACAGCCTGAGGCAATAAAAAGTTTCTTGCATAACCGTCTTTAACATTAACGATGTCACCTGCTTCACCGAGGTTTTGAACATCTTTTTTTAATATAACCTGCATTTTATATCTCCTTTTCTATTTATATCTCGCAAGTATGCCTATACTATAACAAACAAAATATAATGTCGAGTATTTTTTTCGGATTGTAAAGATTATATATAGGGTTTTATTCTTATGAATTTTAATTCATAACCTAAAATTTCGCCGATTAATTTTGCTTCTTCATATTTCAGTGTTTGCCGCATTAATTTCTGAGATATATTTGACTGCGAATAATATTTCCCCGTCTTTTTGCTTAATTCTTTTGCCAGTTCGGTTATGGATACATCATTTTCTGCAAGTAAAGTTTTTATATCTGTTCTTACGCTCATTTATGCCCTCTATTATTATATTGACATATATTGAACAATATGGTAAAATTGATTATTATAAAGGAATAATTATTCCTTTATAATAATAATATTTGATACAATTTTTAATGGAAGGTATAATTTATATGGCTAAAAACGCGTTTACTCTGGCAGAAGTGTTAATAACATTAGGAATTATTGGTGTTGTGGCAGCATTAACTATACCTGCTTTGATATCCAAATATGATGAAAAGGTTATGCTAAATAAACTTAAACGTTCTTATTCGGAAATACTAAACGCAATAGATTTAAGAAGAGCTGAATCCGGCTCAGGCGGTTATGCACAGTTATTTAATCCTTCTATGACGGAAGCTGAACAATTAGACGGTATTTTAAAATATTTAAAAGTTATAGAACGCTGTTCTGCATCGGATTCAAAAGGCTGCGGAGGAAAATATAAAGTATATCCTAAAAACAGATCTAATGACGGTTACGGAAATGTAGCCACAAGCTCACAAGGCGGTGAACGGGCAATTTTAAGTGACGGAACTCTTGTCCGTATCTCGAAAAAAAACTGGACAGGGAACTGCCAAACTACTTATACTAACAGATATGAAACAGATGAAAATGGAAATTATACAAATTTAGTGGATGGAAAGCCTGTTCCTTCTCAGCCGTTCCAGGTAACGCAATGTGCAGAAATATTTTTTGATACAAATGGACCTAAAGGCAGAAATCAATATGGTTACGACATGTATGGTATAGTTGTTACTCCGACAGAACTTACGCAACAGACATATTATGGCGGATTGTATGATACAATGCGCACAGGAAAACTCTCTTATGAAAAATATTCTGAAGGCACATATTAAGAACCCGTTATATTGTCATTTAAGTAAAAAACTATTTTATATCAGGAAACAAATAATGTATACCGTCATCACCCCTCCATCGAATATATCCCGTTTTTGGGGTTCTATCTAAATCCAAAACACTGACAAGAGCCCAATTGCCGCGAATTACGTTAAGCTTTATTTTTGTCGGCATATTCATTTCTGCGATAAATTGAGAACTTTCATCAGGTGCACTTTTAATATTTTTAACACTTTCCGGTGCACCTTTTAAAATATAAAGCCCGTATTTTCTTCCGTACATATTATAAAAATGAACCCAGCTCATAAATTTATAAGGGTCATCTTTTTTAATCCATCCTGTTTCACCGGTTTTGTTGTTATAAATTATCTGAACCCAATCTTCTGTTTCATCCGTTACAGCAACAAATCCCAGTTCTTTTTCCGGAATAAAGACAATAAAAAGCTCATTGAACTTCACACCTTCGGGGAAAATATCAACTGCCGACCATTTAATATTATTAATTATGCTTGATTGATCATCCGGCTGTTCATAAAGCATTATATCTTTAGACACCTGATACAGCCCGATAGTTCTCAAGTCATTAGGTTCAACCTTTACGGGCATAATATTTGCCGCATTCACAGGTAAAATCAAACCGAATAACACAGTCAAAATCGCTATCAGTTTTTTCATTAACAACCTCCTTATTCGCGGAATGATATATCAGCGTAAGTTTTTTGAAGTTTTTCTCTGACGGATTGCATTTGTTTTTCAATAATTTCGTCAGTTAAAGTTGCATTTTCATCCTGCATTTTAATGCGGAAAGCAAGACTTTTGTAACCTTTATCAATATTTTCACCCTGATAAATGTCAAACACTTCGCTTCCTTTGAAAATATTTTGCTGAACAGCGCCTTTTATGACTTTTTGAATTTCGTCAAACGTAACATTTTCGTTTATTACAAACGCTAAATCTCTGCGGACTTCAGGGAATTGCGGAAGTTTTTTGAAACGCGGCACGGTTTCTTTTACCGCTGAGATTATTGTTGTCAGATTTAATTCAAATAAAAACGCATTTTGATTAAGTTTCAATTTGTCTTTCAAAAGCGGATGGATTTGTCCGAAATATCCGATTCTTTCCGGTTTTTTGCCTAAAAGCAGAATTTCTGCGGTTCTATATGGGTGCATATAGTCGATATCGGAGCAGAGGTTTAATTTAATTCTTCTTTCGACACCGAGAACTCCAAACAGATGTTCAAAAATGCCCTTTACGGTATAAAAATCAAGCGAGCCCGTATTTTGCCATTTTGAATTTTGTATTTCACCGGTTAAAACACCTGCCAGGATTTTGGATTCCGTAACGCCTGTTATTTTTTCATCAGCTTCGCCCGTAATTTTATAGGTTTTGCCGATTTCGTAACCCCAGAAATTTTTCTGACCGTTGTCAAAATTGTTTTTCATAACGTTCAAAACGCTTGCGGCAAGTGATTGACGCAGCATTGAGTATTCTTCGCTTGCAGGGTTTTCGACATAAACTGCTTTTTCCTGTTCAAACGGTACCATAAATTTGTCAAGGAATGATTTACCGATTAATGAGCTTGTGATTATTTCGTTAAGTCCTGAATCCTGCATAAGTCTGTTTACTTTTGCGGTGACTTTTTCTTCCAGAGAAATTTCCGGCATTTCGTTTTTGGCGGGAAGTGTCGGTGCAATTTTGTCGTAGCCGTTTATGCGGGCAATTTCTTCTATCAAGTCAATTTCGCGTGTTGCGTCATAAGCACGCCATGAAGGTACTGAAAATTTTGCAGCGGCTTCATTTCCGCCGAGTTTTTTAAACCCGAGATTTTCCAGAATTGTACAGCATCTTTGAGGCTCAATTGTGCATCCGAGAATTCTTTTTACTTCAGGGAATCTCAAAGTTATTTCAATCGGATCAAGCTTGTTTTTGCCTGTTTCAACGACGCCTGTAACTTTTGCGTCAGCGTATTCCGTCATTAACTGCATTGCGCGCATTAAGGCGGGTTTTATTGCTTCAATATCAACGCCTCTTTCGTATCTTGCGCTGGCTTCACTTCTATAACCTGCACTGCGGGCAGATTTACGGTTTGTTACAGGAGTAAAATATGCGGCTTCAAGTGCAATATTTTTAGTATTGTCGTCGATTTCGGAATTTTCACCGCCGAATACACCGCCCAGACATACACCATGATCTTTTGTAGCAATCAGTACTGAATCAGTTGTTAAAGTTCTTTCAACACCGTCAAGTGTTGTAAGTTTTTCGCCTTCTTTTGCACGTCTTACGCAAAGATATCCGTTTAATTTATCAAAATCAAACGCGTGAAGAGGGGTGCCGTATTCAAGCATTACATAGTTTGTAATATCAACAATATTGTTTATTGCACGTACACCTGATGCAAGAAGCCTTTTTTGCATCCAATCGGGTGACGGCTTAATCTTAATATCTTTTATCAAACCTATTGAATAATATTTGCAGACATCTTCATCTATAATTTCAACATCAAACTCATTTGTTGATAAATCTTTTGTGCATTCAATTCTGTTAAATTTTAAAGGTTTATCAAATATCGCACTTAATTCTCTTGCAATCCCGAGAACAGACATTTCATCTCCTCTGTTTGCAGTCGGTGCGACATCAAGGATGTAATCTTTTTCAAACCCTAAAACATCTTCCGCATTAAGTCCTATTTCTACATCGGGGAAAATTCTGTTAAGTATCAAAATGCCGTCTTCTTCCTGATAATTTCGTTCTGCAACCCCTAATTCATCAGCTGAACAAAGCATGCCCTGAGATTCAACACCGCGTATCACAGCCGGCGTGAGGGTAAACATCTCGCCTGTTTTTCTGTCAAGAACCTGACTTCCGACGCTCGCATAAGGAACAATCTGACCTTCCGCGATATTTTGTGCGCCGCAGACAACTGTTTTGAGTCCTGAACCTGTATTGACGGTTACAAGATGTAATCTGTCGGAATTCGGATGGTTATCTATTTTTTCAATCTTAACTGTTCTTATATTAGTAAATTTAGGTTTTAATTCTTCAATCGCCTCTACTTCCAAACCGCTCATAGTAAGCTCATGTGCGATTTCTTCCGGCTCTTTATCAGATAAATCAACAAATTCATTCAACCAATTAAGTGATACTTGCATTTTATTTCCCTCTTTTATAATTCTATAAACTAAATTGTAGTACAAAATAAACAGATTGTAAAATAATTGTGTAAACAAAATTTGCGTATTGCATACACTTTTTCTTGATAAAAATTTTTTTTATGGGATAATTTTTATGTAGCTTATAAATAGCAGAAGTACACAATAATATAAAAAAGGGAAAAACAAAATGGCTAGAAAAACTCCATTAGAGAAAATCAGAAACATTGGTATTGCCGCTCACATTGATGCCGGTAAAACCACTACAACAGAGCGTATTTTGTTCTATACAGGTAAAACTCACAAAATCGGTGAAGTTCACGATGGTGCTGCTGTTACCGACTTTATGGAACAGGAACGCGAAAGAGGTATTACAATCCAATCCGCTGCTGTAACAGCATCCTGGAAAGGTCACCAGATTAACATCATTGATACCCCGGGTCACGTTGACTTTACAATTGAAGTTGAACGTTCATTGCGTGTATTAGACGGCGTTGTTGCTGTATTCTGTGCGGTTGGCGGTGTTCAATCTCAATCAGAAACAGTTTGGAGACAGGCTAACAGATACGAAGTTCCGCGTATGGTATTTGTAAACAAAATGGACAGAACCGGTGCTAACTTCTATCGTGTAGTTGACCAGATAAGAAACCGTTTGGGCGCTAACGCTCATCCTATCAGATTGCCTATCGGCGCTGAAGATCAATTTAAAGGTCTTATCGACTTATTTGAAATGAAAGCTTATATCTATACCAACGATTTGGGTACTGATATTAAAGTTGAAGATATTCCTGCAGATATGGCTGAAAAAGCTCAACAATACAGAGATGCTCTTGTTGAAGCTATCGCTGAATGCGACGACGATATTATGATGAAATATCTCGAAGGCGAAGAAATTTCAATTGACGAATTGAAAAAAGGCTTGAGAAAAGGTGTTTGCGACAACAAAATCGTTCCGGTAACCTGCGGTACTGCGTTTAAAAACAAAGGCGTTCAGTTGTTATTGGATTCAATTGTTGAATTAATGCCTTCACCGGTTGATGTTAAAGCTATTGAAGGTGAACTTGAAGACGGTACAAAAGTTGAAAGACATTCATCTGATGATGAACCGTTCTCAGCTCTGGCTTTCAAAGTTATGACAGACCCTTATGTCGGTCGTTTGACATTCTTGAGAATATATTCAGGCAAATTGACTTCAGGTTCTTATGTTCTTAACGCTACTAACGGCAAAAAAGAACGTATTTCAAGACTTGTTCAAATGTACGCTGATCAAAGAATTGAAGAAAATGAAGTTTTTGCTGGCGACATCTGTGCGGCTGTAGGTTTGAAAGATACTACAACAGGTGATACATTGTGTGATGAAAAATCACCGATTATCCTTGAAAAAATGACTTTCCCTGAACCTGTAATTTCAGTTGCTATTGAACCTAAAACAAAAGCAGACCAGGATAAAATGGGTATTGCTCTTCAAAAACTTGCTGAAGAAGATCCGTCATTCAGAGTTAAAACTGATAATGAAACAGGTCAGACAATTATTTCAGGTATGGGTGAACTTCACTTAGATATCATTGTTGACCGTCTGCTCAGAGAATTCAAAGTCGACGCTAACGTTGGTAAACCTCAGGTTGCTTACCGTGAAACTATCCGAGGCAATGCTGATCAGGATTCCAAATTCATCCGTCAATCAGGTGGTAAAGGTCAATACGGTCACGTTAAGATTAAGATTTCACCTGCTGAAGAAAATGCCGGATTTGTATTTGAAAACAAAATCGTCGGTGGTGCTATTCCTAAAGAATACATTGAACCTGCAAGAAAAGGTATGGAAGAAGCACTTGAAGGCGGTATCTTAGCAGGCTATCCGATGATTGACGTTAAGGTTGAGCTTTATGACGGTTCATACCACGAAGTCGACTCATCTGAAATGGCATTCAAAATTGCCGGTTCTATGGCAATTAAAGAAGGCTGCCGCAAAGCAAAACCGTGTATCCTTGAACCTATGATGAAGGTTGAAATCGAAGTACCGGAAGAAAACACAGGTGATATTATCGGTGATATTTCATCACGCAGAGGCCGTGTTGAAGGTATGGAAATTATCGAAGGTACCGGAATTCAAAAAATCAATGCGATTGTACCTCTTGGTGAAATGTTCGGTTATGCAACAGACATCCGTTCAAAAACTCAAGGCCGCGGTACTTTCTCAATGGAATTCAAATGCTACGAGCAGGTTCCTGCAAATATCGAAAAAGAAATCATCGAAAAATCAGGCGCTGCAAAAGCATAACGAATTTGATAATTATAAAAAAGAGTTCCTTGTTAGGAACTCTTTTTTTTTAATAAAAAACCACTTTTGTAAAGTGGTGGAAAAAAGGGGAAAGGTAGATTTTAAAATCGTTAATTTAAATTTTTGTTTAACTGAACATACTGAATGATTTTTCAACGTTCTTATCTACGACGTTTTTAACAGATTCATATTCAGTTTGAAGTGCATTGTGTTCTGTATCCAATTTTTTCAATTCAAGATCAATAACACTGTCTTTCTTTTCAAGAGCTGCAATATCCTGATTATATTTAGCTTCAACACGTGCAATTTCGCGTTCGTCTTCAACTTCCTGAATTGCATCATCATCACTTATTGTTGTTGAAACAAATTTCCTGTCAGTTGCTGAGAAATATTCAAGAAGCAATTTACCTTCTCTTATTTGGCGTTCAAACCATTCATTATCTTTAATTGTATCTGCTTCACTTTGTTCTGTATAATAACCTGCAGATGCCATTTTATTGAATATATTTCTCAAATAATCAATATAACCGGCATCAACATCATCAGCAGTCTGCAATGCAATATTAGCTGCAGAGCCTACCGGATTATATAGTCCGTTAGTATAAAAATCGCTTGTGATTGCAACAGCATAATCATAAAGCTCACGCTGCTCCTGAGTTGTGCCTTCAAAGTTTATTGCTTTTGTTTCGCCGTTTGTTGTGTAAGTAGCGTAACCGTTAAACAAGGTATTATCACCAAATGATGTATATCCGTATTCAATTACAGGATTACCTTCATCATGTTCCTCATCATCAAAAGTAATTCCGACAGAGGCAAAATACTTATCCCATGCTTCGTGAATTTTTGTCTTTGCATCATCCTCGTTAAGATCTCCAATATCAGATTGAGAATAATTCAATTCAGCAAGAAAAATATTAAAATCACCGTTGCCGGCTTCAAATGCTTTGGCTTGCTCTTCCGTGACAAGAATTTGACCTTTTGTATTTGTTACAACATACTGTCTGCCAAGAGCAACTGTCTCAAAACCTGTCATAAGACTATATGAAATGTCCGAATAATTTGCAATAGAACCGTTAAAACTTGTCAAAACAGTAAGTTTTGTGGCAGCAAGAGCATTATTGTAATCAGTATTGACCTGCTCTGTTTCATCCGCAAGGCGTTGTTTGGAATATGAAAGCGCCTGACCATTGGCTTCATTATCACTTAGTCTTGCAGTAATGCTGAGCAAACGTGCTTGTCCCGCTGCCATTCCCATAAGCTTTAACGTTCCTTTCTAAATACTTTGTATTTATTTCTACGGAAAATTTTTACGGAACTTTAGCATTTCGATAAAATTTGTAAACAAAATGTTACATAAAAATTCATATGTAATTACTGCTGACCTGGTAAAGCTCACCGGTCATTTTAACAACTCCACATACGGAAGAAGAGAATGAATTAAAATATCAACAGAATTATGCGATAGCCTGACGGCATTCTTCGCAGATACCGTTTTCGTCAAGTTTTCTGTATTTCCAGCAGCGTTCGCATTTTTCGCCTTCGGCTTTTGTAACCCAGACGGTGTAATCGTCTTCAGTATATTCATTTAATACATCTGACGGTTTTATGTCCGTTACGTAAGCTTGAGATGTAATGAAAATATTTGCGAGTTCATCTGCATTTGCCTTTAAAACCGTATCGTCAGCTGTTTTTACATAAACCGCAACCTCTAATGAACTTCCGACTTTTTTATCGGCTCTTAAAGGTTCAATTGCGCGGGTAACGACTTCACGTGTCTTCAAGATTTTTGTGAAATCTTCTTCCAACTGCGGATTATTCCATTTTTCGTTTACAACAGGCCAATTTGAAAGCAAAATACTTTCCAAACCGCCTTTTTGAGTTTCCGGAACGTTTTGCCAGATATCTTCCGCCTGATGCGGCATTACAGGAACAAGCAGTCTGACAAGAGTTTGCGAAATTTCATACAAAACCGTCTGGCATGCACGTCTTGAAAGTGACTTTTTACCTGCCGTATACAATCTGTCTTTTACAATATCCAGATAAAATGCGCTCAGGTCAACTGCAGCAAAGTTTTGGAGGCTCTGGAAATATTTGTAAAATTCATAATTTTCAAACGCTTCCGTAACCTGTTCGATTAACTGATTTAACTTATAAAGCGCGAATTTATCAAGTGATTTAAGTTCATCATATTGAACATAATCTGTTTTCGGGTCAAAATCAAACAGGTTGCCGAGCAAAAATCTTGAGGTATTTCTTGTTTTTTTGAAAATTTCAACAAGCTGTTTGATAATATTGTCGCCGATTTTGGTATCATTTCTGTAATCGACGGACGCTGCCCAGAGCCTTAATACATCTGCGCCGTAGGTTTTGATAATATCATCCGGTCTGATGTAATTTCCAAGAGATTTTGACATTTTTCTGCCGTCCTCTCCGAATACAAAGCCGTGCGTAAGAACTGATTTGTAAGGTGCTTTGCCTTGAGTTGCAACAGATGTCAAAAGTGAGGACTGGAACCAGCCTCTGTGCTGGTCAGAGCCTTCAAGATACATGTCAACAGGTGTATGTCCCAGCTCATCCGAACGTTTTTCAACAACAGCACGCCATGTTATACCTGAATCAAACCATACATCCATGATGTCGTTTTCTTTTGTAAAACAATGGGTTTTGCCGCACTTCGGACATTTGAAGCCTTGAGGCAAAAGTTCATCCGCGCTGTATTTTACCCAGGCATCAGAACTTTCTTTTTCAAAGATTTTAGCGACATTTTCAATAGTTTCATCGGTTACGATAACTTCTCCGCACTCTTTGCAATAGAAAACGGGTATAGGAACACCCCATGCTCTCTGGCGTGAAATACACCAGTCTGAACGGCCTTCCACCATGTTTGAAATTCTTGCTTCACCGCTAGAGGGAATCCATTTGACTTTTTTGATTTCTTCAAGCGTCTGTTGTCTGAACTTATCAACTTTTACAAACCACTGCGGTGTTGCGCGGTAAATTACCGGGTTTTTACATCTCCAGCAGTGCGGATAGCTGTGCTGAATGTCTTGTTTTGCAAGTAATGCCCCGCATTTTTCAAGTTTTTCTATTACAATTGAGTTGCCTTTATAGTAAGGAACCCCTTCCAAATCTTTGTCCTGAACCTTATCTGTCCATACACCTTTTGAATCCAACGGAGAAAATACTTCAATACCGTATTTTAATCCGACTTCATAGTCTTCAAGACCGTGTCCTGGAGCTGTATGAACAGAGCCGGTACCTGCATCAAGAGTAACGTGTTCGCCTAAAATTATCGGTGATTTTCTGTCAACAAGCGGATGTATTGTGTTTAAAAGTTCCAAATCAGCACCTGTGCATGAGGCAATTACGTTGATGTCTTTTTCTTCCCAGCCTACATCTGCTAAAAATGCGCCCAAAAGTCCCTGTGCCGCAACATAAATATCGCCTTTGTATTCAAAGAAGGTGTATTCAAATTTCGGGTGCATTGAAATCGCCATGTTTGAAGGAATTGTCCACGGAGTTGTCGTCCAAATTACCGCGTAAATGTTTTTGTCATTCTGAACTCGTTTCAGAATCTCTTTGTTTAGTTTTTCCGTTGAATCATCATCAAATTTAAATCTTACATAAATTGAAGTTGATGTGTGATCTGCGTATTCAACTTCAGCCTCAGCAAGTGCAGTTTCGCAAGATGCACACCAGTAAACCGGTTTCAATCCCTTTTCAATATAACCTTTTTTATACATTTCCCCGAAAACTCTGACCTGTTCGGCTTCAAATTCAGGATTAATTGTCAAATAAGGATGTTCCCAGTCTCCCCAGACGCCAAGTCGTTTGAATTCGGATTCCTGTCCTTTTAAATTTTTATGAGCGAATTCACGGCATTTAGCACGTAATTCAAGAGGAGTAAGCGCGCTTCTGCCGCCTTTAATATTCTTTACGACAGCGTTTTCTATCGGAAGTCCATGCCCGTCATAACCCGGAACATACGGCGCATAAAAACCTTTTTGGGATTTGTATTTAATCAAAATGTCTTTTAAAATTTTATTTAAAGCTGTTCCGACGTGAATTTTTTCGGAGCTTAAATACGGAGGCCCGTCGTGAAGTACAAAGCTGTTTGTCTTATCACGCTGCTCAATATTTTTTTCATAAACATTTTTTTCTTCCCAGAATTTTTGGGTTTGAAGTTCTTTCACAGTTGCATTTGCTCTCATTTCCAGAGTTGTTTGAGGCAAATTCAGGGTGTTTTTGTAATCCGTTTTTGTCTGTTCGCTCATTCTATTCCTCTATTCGTAACTTTTTCATAAATATTTTTTATACCGGAAAAATCCCATTCAAGCTTATCATGGTCAGTTTCGGCAATAAATTCTTTCATTTTTCCGTAATTAAAAGCATTTTCCCAACGTGCAATAACAACAGTTGCAACGCAATTTCCTATCAGATTTACGGTTGTTCTGCCCATATCAAGTATTTGATCAATACCCAAAAGTATTGCAACGCCTAAAAGCGGGATATTGAAACTTGCGAGAGATCCTGCAAGAACGATTAAAGAAACTCTCGGAACGCCTGCAATACCTTTGCTGGTAAGCATTAACGCCAGCATCATTATAATTTGCTGATTTAAATCAAGATTTATACCTACAATCTGTGATGAAAACAAAACTGCCATTGCAAGATATAAAGTGCTGCCGTCAAGGTTAAAAGTGTAGCCTGTAGGCATTACAAAGCCGACAATATTTTTCGGCACACCGAATTTTTCCATAATTTCAATAGCTTTCGGAAAAGCAGCTTCCGAACTTGCTGTTGTAAACGCTAAAATTGCCGGCTCCTGAATTGCCTTTATAAGATTTCTGAAAGATATTTTGGCATATTTACAAGCAATAAATAACACCAGAAGAACAAATACTGCCAGTGCTGTATAAAGTGAAAATATAACCTTGGCGTAATTTTTTAATATATTAAGCCCGTTTGCGCCGACCGTTGAAGCTATTGCGCCAAAAATACCGAGAGGTGCAAAATACATAACGTATTCGGTAAATTTAAACATAATTTTTGAAACGGATGTCAAAACTTCCATAACAGGCTTTGCGGCTTTGCCGACAGTACACATAGCAATTGCAAAAAATATTGAAAACACAACTATCTGAAGTAAATTTCCATCAGACATTGCCTGAATTATACTTGTCGGGAATATATTCATTATCATATCGGAAATTGAAGTATGCGCATTAGTTTCAGCCATTAATCCTGCTTCATTTAGCAAAGCAGGATTGTTTGCAAAACTGTCTGATACAAATCCCATACCCGGCTTGAATATATTTGCCATTGTTAAACCTATAACAAGTGCAAGTGTTGTCACGACTTCAAAATAGATTACTGTTTTAAGTCCTATCTTCCCGAGACTTTTAATATCACCGTGCCCGGCAATTCCGACCACAAGCGTTGCAAACAACAACGGTGCAATAATCATCTTGACCATACGAAGGAATATAACAGCAAAAGGACGCATTTTAACCGCGAATTCAGGGGCAAAATGTCCTACCAGAACACCTAAAACAAGTGCTACAAATATTAAGGCTGTAAGTTTTGAATGTTTCAAAAGTTTCCCTCTGTTTATATTATAGTATAAACATACAAAACAAAAAATTTTAGTTTAAAAAAATTAAAAAATTCATTAAATGCACAGACAAATTTATGTTATAATCATATAAAAGAGGGGAAAATGGATACGCCGTTAGAAAGAATTAATTTTTTAAAAGACGAAATTAATAAAAGCAATTACAAATATTACGTTGAAGAAAATCCGTATTTAAGTGACTTTGAATACGACAAAATGTTTGCGGAATTGAAAGAACTTGAAGAAAAATATCCGCTTTTAAAAACGCCCGACAGCCCGACGCAAAGGGTTGGCTCCGTCAGCGAAAAATTTTTTCCGCACAAGCACAAATACCGGCTATATAGCCTGGATAACACTTATAATGAAGATGAACTTAAAAAATGGTATGAACGTGTCACAAAAGAATGCGGCGACAACGTAGATTTAGTTTGTGAACTTAAAATAGACGGACTTGCTATTGCCCTGACTTACGAAAACGGAATTTTTGTACGCGGCGTAACCCGCGGCGACGGGGTTACGGGAGAAGATATAACCACAAACTTAAAAACCGTAAAAGCAATACCGCTTAAACTCTTTGAGCCGGTTGACGTTGAGGTCAGAGGTGAAATTTATATGCCCAAAACCTCCTTTGAAAAACTAAACGAAGAAAATCTTGCAAAAGGCGAAAAAATTTTTGCAAACCCCAGAAACGCCGCAAGCGGTTCGATCAGGCAATTAGACAGCACCATTACTGCCAAAAGGGATTTGTCCATTTTTGTTTATTCTTCAGTATTTGAAAATGTTCCGAATCCGCCCCAAACCCACTATGACGGTATGATGTACCTGAAAAAACTCGGATTTAAAATTAATCCGAATATAAGATTATGCAAAAATATAGACGGGGCAATTGATTACTGCAAAGAATGGGATACCAAACGAAAAGATTTAAATTACGCAACGGACGGCGTTGTTATAAAAGTAAACAGTCTAAATTGCCAGCAGGATTTAGGCTTTACCTCACGCGCTCCAAAATGGGCTACTGCATTTAAGTTCCCGCCGGAAGAAGTCACGACAAAATTACTTGATATTGAATTAAATATAGGAAAATCCGGAGCTGTCACTCCGGTTGCAATACTTGAACCGGTTTTACTTGCCGGAAGCACCGTTCAAAGAGCGAGTCTGCATAATTTTGACGAAATAAAACGGCTTGATGTGCGGATTGGCGACACTGTATTGATTAAAAAAGCAGCCGAGATTATTCCGAAAGTAATAAAAGTTATGGAAACTCCGGAACATGAAAGTCTGCCGGTTTATATTCCGCCCGTAACCTGTCCTGCCTGCGGCTCCCAGCTTGTTACAAGACCGGGAGAAGTTAATTTGTACTGCGAAAGTAAAAATTGTTCCCAGCAGATTACCGCAAAAATAGAATTCTGGGTTTCAAAAGACGCTATGGACATTGAATTTGTCGGACCCGCAATAATCCAGCAGCTTTATGACAATAGATTCATAAGCAATGCAGTTGATCTTTACAGACTTACTATGCAAGATTTTATGCAGCTTGACGGAGTTAAGGAAAAATCCGCCTATAATATGTACACCTCAATTCAGGAAAGCAAAACCCGTCCGCTGAACAGACTTTTAACAGCATTTGCGATAAGACATATCGGCAAAGAAACAGCCGAGCTTATTGCCGAAAAATTTGCCACATTAGATGAAATTCAAAATGCAGATATTATGACGCTTTGCGAAATTGACGGAGTCGGCGATAAAATGGCAGAATCAATTTATGAATTTTTCCGCGATGAACACAATCTGCATATGATTAATGAATTAAAAAGCTTAGGTGTAAATCCGACGTCAAAAGCCTTACCGAAATCCGATAAACTCAAAGGTATGACCTTTGTTTTGACAGGAACATTAAAAGACATGACAAGAGATGAGGCTTCTGATATAATAAAAAAACTCGGAGGGAAAACATCTTCTTCCGTATCTAAAAAAACCACCTATGTACTTGCGGGAGAAAATCCGGGGTCAAAATTAGACAAAGCACAAAATTTAGGTGTTATAATATTAACGGAAGATGATTTTCTTGAAATGATAAAGGAAGATTTATGAGAAGGAATGCAAAAATAATACAAATAAACGGATTTAGAGGTCTTTTAACGGCATTATTTATAATAACCTGCCTTGCGGCGGGATTTATAGCTTTTCCGGGATTTGTTGCTATGAATATCTGGAATTATTTTGCCGGCAGTAATGTGCCTCAAATTAACTTATATCAAGGAATTTTGTTGTGGGCAATTATATTTTTAACTTATTTTATTGCAACAAAACAAAGAGTCGCAGTATCATTTGCAACACCTAAAGAGTTAAATGAAGAAGAGCTCAAAACTCTTATGGAACGCGTTAAAATGCAATCACAGGCAAGAATGATTAATAAAATGATACTGAAAAATATTGAAGAAAATGAAAAAATTTCTCAAACTCAAAATGCATCTGATGACAAGACAAATAAGGAGACAAAATTATGAAAAAAATTTTATTAGGCGCCGTATTAATAGGACTTTTAGCCACACCTGCGGTTTTTGCGGAAACAGAACGCGGGTTTGTAAGCGCAACCGCCACAGCTAACAAAGAACTTGCACCCGACACCGTCGAAATTTCAATCGCTGTCGTAACTTATGATAACAAATCAATGCAAAAAGCCACTTTAGAGAATAAACAGCTTTCCGACAAATTGTATAATGCAATGAAAGGTTTGATAACACCTGCAAACGGCGACTGGGTAAAAACATCAGATTACAGCGCACAGCCTGTTTATGTATACACAAATAACAAAAGAAATTTTGACAAATACGAAGTTTCAAACAGAATTATTGTTCACACCAAATCAATTGATAAAGCAGGCGACATAATTGATCAGGCAATAACTCTGGGCGCGACAAACATTGATAACCTTAATTTCACATTATCATCTTATGAAAAAGAATGTGACAACTTGCTTACACAGGCAGCACAAAAAACACGTACAAGAGCCGAACTTCTAGCAAAAGCAGCGGGCACAATGATTACCGGAACAAAATCAATTTCCGCAAGCTGCAACACAACAGGCATATCCCAAAGAATTATGTATAATATGATGGCAAAATCTTCCGTGGCAGATTCAGAAGCCGCAATGGGAAGTTCAACACCTATTTCCACAGGAGTTATTAAAATTTACGCGAATGTAAACGTAAGCTATTTTGTGAAATAAAGATTAAATTAAAAAAAGACCGGAACAAAGTTCCGGTCTTTTTTAATACATACCTATAATATTTCTGACTTCTTTCAAGACTTTTTTGGCTTCAGCTCGGGTTTTTTCGGAACCTTTACGGATAATTTCACGAACCTCATCCAAATGTTCCTCATAATATCTTCTGCGCTCTCTGATATCATGGAGGCGTTCATTTACCAGTGCACCCAATTGTCTTTTACAATCCGCACAGCCGCGGGAACCCTTTTCACATTCGCATCTAACCGTATTAACCTGTTCAGCGTCGCCAAAAATCTGCCAGTATTTAAACGCGACTTCGCACTGATCGGGATGTCCCAAATCATCACGGCGCAAGCGGCTTCTGTCGGTAATCGCAGTCATTATCTTTTTCGCAGTGACTTCTTCCGTATCGGAAATTTTTATATCATTATTATACGATTTACTCATCTTGTTGCCGTCAAGTCCGCAAATCAATGAACATTCGTTCAAAATCGGCTGAGGCTCATTGAAAAAGTCCGTCTTATAAATATTATTAAACCTTCTTACAATATCTCGCGTAATTTCAATATGCGCGATTTGATCAACACCTACAGGGATTAAGTGTGAATTAAGCATCATAATATCCGCACTCATCAAAACCGGATATCCCATAAGTCCGTAACTTATCTGAGAATTCGCAGCCTCTTTTGTGCGTAAAATTTTTGCCATATCCTTTAAGGTCGGGTCACGCTCAACCCAGTTTTGCGGGGTAACCATACTCAAATAAATATGTAATTCCGCAATCTCAGGCACTAACGATTGAACATATATCGTTGATTTTTCAGGATCAATTCCTGACGCCAGCCAATCAATTACAACATCTATAACATCCTGACGGAGATTTTCCGTATTGTCGTATTTGGTAGTCAATGCATGCCAGTCAGCGACGAAAAAATAACAATCATATTCATTTTGGAGCTTAACCCAATTTTGTATAACCCCGAGATAATGCCCCAGATGCAATCTTCCCGTTGATCTCATTCCTGATACAATTCTTTGCATTTAATACCAACCTTTCCGCAATTATTATAGCATAAAAAAACGGCCGAAGCCGTTTTAATTTATCCTATTTCCTTTTATCCTATCAATTTACGCAACTACTTTTGATACAAAATTTGCAATTTCAAAGAATGAATCTTTGACAAATTCTTTTGCCAATGTTTTAATCGGTCTGTTTTCAATACAGTCAAATACGTAATAAATCGGATCTTTTGAATTGTTAAAACGCATTCTTCTGTCAGATTTTTCAAGGTAGCAGTAATCTTCAATAGAAAATCCCGTATTGGAATTTCTTTTGTTACCTTTTCTTCTTCTGGTTAAAGCACCGAACTGACCGTTGCCTGCCGTATTATTATGTGAATTAGCTGCTGTTTCAATCATATTTTGCTCTCTTTCTTAAAAAATTAATCTCTTCTTGTATATATAAAGTATATAAACTCAAAAAAATTGCCTTTTTTGAAAAAGAAATGTTACGATTTATTTACAAACATTGCAAATACAAATTATTCTTCTAATTCAATAACGTCTTCATCAGATATGATATTTTTTCCGACGGCTTTTTCAAGACCTGCTTTTGCGGAATTATATTCGTATAACGCCTGATAATAAGTCAGTTGAGCCGTTTCATACATAATTTGAGAATCTTTTAATTCTGTCGGACTTGCCTCACCGACTCTGTATCTGCCGTATGAAAGCTCATAATTCTCTTTTGCCTGTTTAACCTGCAAAAGCGCAACCGGCATTTGATTTTTCTTTTCTTCAAGAGTTAAAAACGCGTTTTGGATTTCGAGGTAAATCTGGTTTTGAGTATTCTGTGCATTTGCAAGCTCTTTATCATACAAATACCGTGCTTCTTTAATCTCGTTGCGGATTAACATACCGTTAATTGTCGGAAAATTCAAATAACCGCCGAGGTTATAACCGTGGTTTGAAGTCCAGCTTTTACCGCCGAGCTGTAGTTGACCTTCTACGGATAAAGTCGGGAAATATGACTTTTTAACGAGTTTAAGTGTTTGATTTGCGGTTTCCACCTTGATTTCAGCAAGACGCAACTCCGGACGTGCTTCTCTTGCAATATCAACCGCGGCATTAAAAGTCAAATTCAACGGCTGATACTGAAGTTTATCCATAACATTATATTTATCAATAAAAGGGACGCCCATAACATTATTCAATCTGGCAATCGCAAGGTTTACCCCGTTATCCGCTTGAATCAATTTAAGTTTTGCATTACTCAAATTTGATTCGGCAATAGTTACGTCTACCTTAGGATTCATACCGATTTCATAAAAAGCTTTTGCCTGATCGTAAAAGAGCTGGAATTTATCAACCGTATCCTGCGCGACACGGCGGTTTTCATAGGCAAATAAAAGTGCATAATATGCATCTTTTGTCTGATAAATAACATCATTTATCACTGCGGTCAAGGAAGCTTTATAACCTTCATAATCCAAGCGTTTAATGGTTGCCTGATTTTGTGTAACACCAAAATCATACAGCATTTGCTGCAACGTAACCTGTCCCATCAAATAATAGTTAAATGTCAAATTTTGCCCCAAAGCATCGGACAATTGAAGTTGTCGAATTCTGGTATAACCTGTTTGCCAGCCGATTTGAGGGAAATAATTCGACCAGACCTGTTTTATTCTGGCATCTGAAGCTAAAATATCCTGAAAAGCCGCATTAATTTGAGGGTTGTTGCCAAGTGCAAGTTCAATACAGTTTTCAAGCGTAAGGTCAATATTTTTTTCAACGGAACCTGAAATTATATATTCGGAACTGCTGTTATTTTCAGGTAAAACCTTTTCGGATTTCGGGAATTCCTTATCCTGAATAGCATTGCCTATTGCAATATCTTCTGCGGCAACAGGCAGAATACAAAAACTCAATATTAAAAGTAAAAATCTTTTTATCATTTCTTTTTACCCTTATTAACTTTTCTAGCGATATTGACTTTCATTTCTTCAATAATCACATAAAATGCAGGAACAAGGAAAGTACCTATAAAGGCAACCGCAATCATACCGCCAAACACCGTCATACCGACCGAATGACGGCTTGCCGCACCTGCACCTTTTGCAAAAACGAGAGGCAACAGACCGAGGATAAATGCAATATTTGTCATCATAACCGCACGGAACCTTAATTTTGCCGCCTGCATTGCCGCATCTTTTATTGCCATGCCTGCTTCGTGCGCGTCTTTAGCAAATTCAATAATCAAAATTGCCTGTTTTGTACTCAAGCCCAGAAGCATAACAAGCCCGATTTGAGAATACAAATCAAGCGAATATCCCGCTACATACTGGAAGAATAGCGCTCCGACAAGAGCAACCGGCGATACCAGAAGTACGGCAATCGGAAGCATCCAGCTTTCATATAAACCTACCAAAAACAAATAGACAAATACAATTGACATTGCAAGAATAGGTCCGATTTGTCCGGAAGATTCCTGTTCCTGAAGCGAAGTTCCTGACCACGCGTAACCCATGTCTTTTGGCAGAACCTCCTGTGATAATCTTTCCATAATTGCCATTGCCTGACCTGAAGATACACCTTCTCGGGCTGAGCCGTTTATGGTAATTGCAGGATATAAGTTAAACCTTGTTCTGCTGTAAGGTCCGACTATATTATCTATTTTTAAGACAGACGTGATTGGAACCATTTTGCCGTAATTATTTTTTACGAATATTTTATCAATATCGGCAGGTCTTGCTCTAAATTCGGAATCAGCCTGCATATAAACACGATAAACACGTCCGTATTTATTAAAATCATTTATGTAAGATTTACCGAAATATGCTGCAAGAGCGCTGTAAATCTCAGAGATTTCAACCCCCTGCGCCATAGCTTTTGCCACATCAACATTCAATAAAAGCTGAGGCATATTTGACGTGAATGAGGTGTAAACCATAGTGAAATTCGGATCTTTATTTGCAGCAGCAAGAAGCTTCAATGCCTCGTCATAAAGCTCTTGTGAATCTCTGTTACCTTTATCCAGAAGCTGATATTCAAAACCGCCGAACATACCCAGACCGGAAATCGCAGGCGGCGAGAATGACGCAATTGTTGCAGACGGATAATTTGAAAATTCTTTTCGCATTATAGCCAAAATTCCCTCAGCAGATTCGGCTTTTGATTTTCTCTGTGACCACGGTTTAAGCTGTGCGACAATAAATGCCGTATTTTCACCGTTAAAACCTACCATTGTAATAGTTGTTTCAACACCTTTTATCTTCAAAATTCTGTCTTCAATTTCATTTGCAACCATACTTGTCCTTGACGCTGATGAACCGTCAGGCAGCTGGATTTGCGTAAAAATGGCACCTCTGTCTTCTGACGGCAAAAAGCCCGTAGGGATAAGATTAAACATAAATATAACAAATGCAACAATTCCCAAAAGCACGCCCATTGTAAGTTTTGCAGAATTTATAAATACATTTGCGCCTTCCAGATATTTATCACGAACATTATTGAACCAATCATCAAATTTCTGAATAAATTCAAAATCAGCCTTTTCGTCACCTGATTTCAAAATCATAGAACAAAGAGCAGGCGAAAGTGTCAATGCAACAAGGGTTGACAAACCGATTGATGATGCGATGCACAAAGCGAATTGTCTGAACATCTGCCCCGTAATCCCTGCCATAAATGATACCGGCACAAATACCGCCATCAAAACAAGTGATGTTGCAAGAACAGCGCCGAACACCTCTTTCATTGTAATTTCCGTTGCTGTTTTTTGATCTTTGCCTTCTTGAATATGACGCTGGGTATTTTCCAGAACTACAATGGCATCGTCTACAACAAGCCCTACCGCCAGTACTAACGCAAATAAAATCAACAGGTTAATTGAAAATCCCAGAAGATTCATAAATATAAACACACCGATTAACGAAACCGGAATTGCACAGAAAGGAATAAAAGCAGCTCTCATACTGCCAAGAAACATATAAGTTACAAGCCCCACAAGCAGAATTGCAAGCGCGATTGCGTGAATAACTTCATTAATTGATTCCCTTACGAATTCCGTTTCATCGTGCTGAATCTCATATTCTATACCCTGCGGAAAGCCTTTGCTGAGTTCTTCCATTTTCTTCTGGATTTTATTGGACAAATCAATTGCGTTTGCCTCGGGAAGCTGACTGACCGAAATAATTGCCGCATTTTTACCGCCTATTCTTGAAAAATAAGAATAACTTTCAGCACCGAGTTCAACCCGCGCAATATCTTTCAGTTTAATCTGAGATCCGTCGGGTTTTGATCTGACAACAATTTCTTCAAACTCTTTAGGATCCTCAAGACGCCCGCGGGTACGCATTGTTAATTTAATCATCTGAGGATCTTTCATAGGCTCAACACCCAAATCTCCGGCAGGCGTTTGAGTATTTTGAGCCTGAACTGCCGCTGCCACTTCGCTTGTGGAAACTCCTAAGCTTGCCATTTTATTTGCGTCAAGCCAAATTCTCATTGAATATTCGGTTGAACCGAATACCTGAACTTTACCCACACCTTTTATACGCGCGAGTTCATCTTTAATATAAATCGCGGCATAGTTTGCAATATAAAGGTTATCATAAGTTCCCGTCGGTGAATTTACGGAAATCATCAAGATACCCGGGCCGCCCGTGGATTTTTTAACCGTCAAACCGTATCGCCTAACCTCTTCCGGCAGACGGGGAGTAACCAGTTGCAGCTGGTTTTGAACGTTTACAACCGCCATATCAGGGTCGGAGCCTATATCAAAATACAATGTTAATTGATAAGAACCGTTTTGAGATGTTGAGGACATATAAATCATGTTTTCAACACCGTTCAATTGAGCTTCGACAGGTGCTGCAACGGTAGATTCAACAACGTCTGAACTTGCACCGGCATATACGGCACTTACAACTACCTGCGGAGGCGTAATTGACGGATATTCCTCCAACGGCAGAGTTGTTATCATAAGCATACCCGCCAGAATAATCGCAAGAGAGATTACTATAGCAAGTTTTGGACGTTTTATAAATAAATTTCCGGAATTTTCTGCCATTATTTACCCTTTTTTTCAGCCGTGTGTTCTTTTTGCTTAATTTTAGCCATTTCCTCCGGCGTAACAATAGTTACCGGATGTCCGGGCGTAACTTTTTGTAAGCCGTCGGTTATTACTCTGTCACCCGCCTCTAATCCTTCTGTTACAACCCAGTAATCACCTGTCTGCTGACCTACTTTTATATATGTCAACTGCGGCAAATCATCTTTATCCATTTTGTAAACATATTTACCTGCCTGATTTTCTTGAACTGCAGCCTGATGAACTACCGGCACCTTGACTTTATTATTTGAATACAATTTTATGGTAACAAATTCACCGTGCAAAAGCCTGTTGTTAGGATTTTTGAATGTCGCACGGAGTGTTACCGTACCTGTTGACTGGTCAATTTTGTTGTCCAAAAAATCTTGAACACCGTCAAGCTCATATTTTTCGCCGTTATTAAAATACAGTTCAACTTTTCTGTTTTTGTAATTTTCCATATCGGCCTTGGCTAAAGCGTCAAAGTCATTGGAATCAAGCGGGAATGTAACATATATAGGATCCGTACTGTTGATTGTTGTCAAAGGACCTGACGACGGCGATACATAGTTCCCGACGGTTACGGTAATAATACCGACTCTGCCGTTTACCGGAGATTTTACCATTGTATAGCCGTAATTTCTCTGACTGTCCTGATAAGCTGCCTGAGCTGATGCCAGCTGTGCCCTCAGGGCATCCCTTTGTGACAAAATCTGATCATACTGAGCTTTTGCTATATAATCTTTTTTTACAAGCTCACTTGCACGTGCCAGCTGTTTTTCCGCATATTCAAGCTGGGCTTTTGTATTCGCTACATTTGCCTTTGCAATATTTGCAGTGTTTATAAATTCATTAGGCTCTATCTGAAACAAAACCTGACCTTGTTTTACGTAATCGCCTTCTTTAAAATAACTTTTCTGCAAATATCCGGAAATACGCGCAAGTACATTGACCTGATATTTGGAAGTTACACGCCCCGGAGCCTGAAAACTTTTGATAATCTCCCTTTCACCTATTGCTTCAACCTGAACACTCGGTGCAGGCTGCATTCTCATTTTTTTTGTACTTATATATTCTCCGACAATACCTGAAATATACCTCAAAAAAATCGCCGCAAGGACTATTATTAATACAATAATTATATTTTTTTTCATTGCTCTCCCCTGATAAAAAAGTGGTTTTGTAACAAAAATCGTAACAAAAACAAATCAGGTTTGCAATAGTAAAAATATACAAATATTAACGACAAGAACGTATAAAATCAAGCATATCAGCAAGCGCTCTGCCACGATGTGAAATCTTATTTTTTTCATCCTCGGACATTTCTGCCATTGTTTTTCCCGAATTTTCTACAACAAAAACCGGATCGTATCCGAATCCGTTTACACCGGATTGATGTTCTGCAATTTTGCCTTTGCATTCACCTTTTGAAACATGCAAAATCTCACCGTTTTCATCCAAAAGTGTCATAACGCATACAAATTTTGCACTTCTGTCGGATACTCCTTCAAGTTCTTTTAAAATTTTATTAATCTTTTCCTGCTGTGTACCTGCATAACGTGCGGAGAATAAGCCGGGAGCGCCGTTTAAAGCGTCAACACACAACCCTGAATCATCCGCAAGCGACATTTTATGAGATACTCTGACAGCTTCTTTTGCTTTTTTATAGGAATTTTCTTCAAAAGTCAAACCGTCCTCAACAGGATTAAAGCCCTCATCCGGCAAAACAAATTCTATTCCGCTGCCATCAGAAATTTCGTTTATCTCCCTTAATTTATCTTTATTTCCCGTTGCGAAAACTATTTTCATTATTTACCGTACCGTCTTTGTCTGTGCCCGAATTCAAAAATGGCTTTTGAAAGCAATTCCTCGTCAAATTCCGGCCAGAATTCTTTCATAACTAAAAATTCCGAATATGCAATCTGCCACAAAAGATAATTTGAAACCCTCATCTCGCCGCCCGTTCTGATTAACAAATCAGGATCCGGAATATCTTTTGTATAAAGTTCTTTGGATATCAAATCTTCCGTAATATCTTCCGGTTTTGCACCTTTTTCTATTATATGTTTAACTGCATTTACAATCTCATCACGGGAGCCGTAATTAAAAGCTATCTGCAATCTGACACCCGTATTGTTTTTTGTATAATCCATTGCATCATACAAAATTTTCTGTAATTTCGGGTTCAACTTGGTCAAATCACCGATAAAATTAATCACAACGCCGTTTTCATGAAGTTCCTTTAATTCATTTTTTATAGTATTTGCCAGAAGTTCCATCAAAAACGCAACTTCTTCGGGTTTTCTGTTCCAATTTTCAGTTGAAAAGGCATACACGGTCAAATATTTCACACCAAACTTATGGCAAGCTTTAAGCGCAGCTTTTAATGCATCAACGCCTTTTTTATGACCCATTGCGGACGGAAGATTTCGTTCTTTTGCCCAGCGGCGGTTCCCATCCATAATTATTGCTATATGCTGCAAATTAGTACTTTTTACTATTTCTTCGGCTGTTAATTTTTCAATCTCAGTTATCATAATTCCTCACCCGAAAATTATAGCACAAAAAAACACCGCCGAAGCGGTGTTTTTTTAAAATTTAATCTTTACTTGAGAGAACTTCTCGGTGTTATTCCTGAAAAAGCATGTCTGAGTTCAGCAAATTTTTCTTTGTGCAAGGCTTTTGAATTAAGTTTTGCTGCATATTCGTCAACACCTCTTACATATTCCAAAATACCTTCTTTTTTAGCTTTTTCCAATTCAGGACTTAAACCTCTGCTAAAAATAGTTGTATTTTCAACTTTTTGTTGTTTTTTAAATATATTTTTTACAAATTTCTTAGACTTAGCCCATTTATCAGCAACAAAATCAGAAACAGAATTATATGCTTTACTTAATCCTTCTTTAGCATTTTCAATATTTTTACTAAATCCGTTTTCTTTTAAATCTGCAAAAAATTTGCCGATATTTTTGCGGTAAATAATTCCAGCAGCAATTGCACCTGCAGCAGCCAGACCGCCTACAATGCCCAGAACAAGCTTTTTAGTTTTTGAATTATCTTTTTTAGGTACACCGTAAACATCAGTCAGCTGTTTCAACTGAGCTTTATTTACAACAACAGCACCCATATTACCATTTGTAACAGTGACTGAGTATCTGTCCTTACCTATTTTTCTAACATCATAACCGGGAATTGCTACTATTGACATATTAATGTCCTTTCAAAATATTCTACCTACATTTACATTAAAACTCTTAAAAATTTTTATTGCTATTATTTATATATTTTGTTACAAACATTAACAAATGAGTACCCTTTAAGGGGTACTCATTTTACTCTCTTTCTTATTGCGGATAAAGTTTATGAACAGCCTGAATAGCCACATTTCAAGCAAATAAAGCAGCCTTCTGCCATTTGAATTTCATTACCACATTCAGGACATTTAACCGTTTTAATTTCCCCCGTAGGTTCTTCTGAAACGGTTTCAGCGACTTCCTCCACTTTTTCCTCTGCCTTTTCTTCGGATTTTTTCTTGTCATCCAAATTCATAGGCTGGAATTGACGGGAATTGTTTCTGTATACCGTAATACCTTTAAGATTATTTTTGTATGCAAGAATATAAGCTTCTTCGATATCTTTTCTTGTAGCATGTTCTTCAAAGTTTACGGTTTTAGAAACAGCATTATCAGTATGCAGCTGGAATGCTGCCTGCATTTTTACATGCCAGTACGGAGAAACATCGTGAGCGGTCACAAAAATATGTTTAACTTCATCTGATATTCCGTCTACATGCGCAATTGATCCGTCTTTTGCAATCTTTTTCATCAATTCTTCGGAATAAAGTCCGTGAGATACCATATAATCTTTGAAAATCGGATTGATTTCAAGCATTTCGGTACCGTCCATAATCAATCTTGAAAATACAAGACCGAATAAAGGTTCTACACCGCCTGATGCACCGGCTATCATTGAAATTGTACCGGTCGGCGCAATACATGTAGTGGTTGCATTTCTGATACCGTATTGTTTAATAAGTTCATCCAATTCTTTCCATTGATCATCGGAAATTTTACCGGCGGATTTACCTTTATATTTGTTATAAAGATAATATTCACTATCGTAAACACTTCCTTTAAAGTTATTAAATCTTCCGCGTTCTTTTGAAAGTTCAATAGATTCGCATTTTGATTCATAATCTATAAATTCCATAACCTGACTTGCGAGTTTGGTACCTTCTTCTGATGCATAAGATATGCCCATTTTCATAAGCATATCAGCCCAGCCCATAACACCAAGACCGATTTTTCTGTTGTTTTGAACCATTTCAGAAATTTGCGGAAGCGGATAATTATTAACCGCAATGACGTTATCCAAAAATCTGATTGCAGTTCTGGTTGTTTCAGCCAGCAAATCCCAGTCAACCTCTGTGCCTGAAGATGTTTCTTTAACCATTCTGCCAAGGTTGATTGACCCTAAATTACATGCTTCATAAGCCAACAAAGGAACTTCGCCGCAAGGATTTGTTGATTCAATTTCGCCGATTAAAGGTGTCGGGTTATCAGCATTCATTTTGTCAATGAACACAATACCGGGCTCGCCGTTTCTCCATGCACCGTCGACAATCATGTCAAATACTTTTTTCGCGCTTAATCTGCCGACAACCTGATTATTCTGCGGATTAATCAGGTCATAATCAGTACCGTTAATATAGGCTTCCATAAATTTATCAGTTACGGCAACAGAAATATTAAAGTTGTTTAACTTATTGTTATCAGATTTACATTCAATAAAGTCCAAAATGTCAGGGTGATCAACTCTCAAGATACCCATATTAGCGCCGCGGCGTGTACCGCCCTGTTTAACGGCTTCCGTTGCAGCGTTAAATACTTCCATAAAGGATACCGGACCTGATGAAACACCCATTGTTGATCTTACAACACTGTTTTTAGGTCTTAATTTTGAGAAAGAAAAACCTGTGCCGCCGCCGGATTTATGAATTAAGGCTGTATTTTTAACTGTTTCAAAAATACCTTCCAGAGAATCCTCAACAGGCAGTACAAAACAAGCTGCCAATTGTCCGAGTTCTCTACCCGCATTCATTAAGGTCGGTGAATTCGGCATGAAATAAAGATTTGTAATAGATTTATAAAATCTTTCGGTAAGTTTATCAACATCGGATTGAGTCGCACCGAATTTAAAATCGCCTTCCGCAATGGTTTTTGCAACACGTCTGAACATATCAGCCGGTTTTTCCGTACAATTTCCGTCTTTATCGCGTTTAAGATATCTTCTCTCCAATACTTTTACCGCGTTTTCGGATAAACATACATCATCAATACACGTAGAATCTGCCACATTAACCTCCATAGTCTGTTATTTTAAAAGTAATTCTATCCCTTAAAAGCATGCCCGAAAGCATGATTGTTCTACAATTTTACATCAGTTTTCATTTACGCGCAACAGCATGCCAAAACTGTAACACTATTTAATTTTTTACGTGATAAATACGCTATCTATATACAACAAAAATGCTGAACCCATATACCCTCTGCATTTATTGCGTAAGAACAACCTGACAAAACCCGCAACAACGGTTATGGCTGTACCGCATGGGTAATTTATAACAAAAATATGGATTACCTGAAATGCAGCTATTTATCCTGGGACGGCAAACATAAATGCGATTAAAAAAGCCGGTTTTGAAAACCGGCTTTTGATATTAACGTTTTGAGAATTGGAAACGTTTTCTTGCACGTTTGCGACCGTATTTTTTACGTTCTTTAACACGCGGATCACGTGTCAGCAAACCTTCAAGTCTTAATACGTTTCTGTATTCTTCGTTAGATTTTACAAGTGCTCTTGCAATACCGTGTCTGATTGCACCGCATTGAGCAACAACACCGCCGCCTACAGCTTTTACTCTGACATCATATTTATCCTGATTATCAGTCAAAACAAGCGGTCTGTAGACTAACATTTCTATGGCAGGTCTGTTTCCGATATAATCGGTTAATTTTTTACCGTTTACGAAAATTCTGCCTTTGCCTTTAACCAATTTTACTACTGCAATAGAGGTCTTTCTGCGTCCTGTAGCTATAATTTCTTTATCAGCCATTATTTAACCTCCTTTTCTAATACAATTGGTTTTTGTGCAGCATGCGGATGTTCCGGACCATTGTAGACTTTCAATTTTGTAAATTGAGTATCGCCCAATGTGTTATGCTGAAGCATCCCTTTTACTGCTTTTTCAATTAATTTTCTTGCATCTTTTTCGCGTACTTCTTTTACGCTTGCAGCTTTCAAGCCGCCCGGATAACCGGTGTGATGATAATAAATTTTATCAGTTTCTTTTTTACCTGAAACAACAACTTTGTCAGCATTGATTACGATGACAAAATCACCTGTATCAACGTTGGGTGTATATTCAGGTTTATTTTTACCTCTTAGAATATTAGCAATTCTGGCAGCCAATCTGCCCAGGATTTCACCTTCGGCATCGATTAAATACCATTTTCTTTCAACTTCCAGAGGTTTTGCTGAATATGTTTTCATGCTTATTCTCCATTTTTTACCACACATCGAAAATATTCCGATGAAGGTTTAATATGTTACTTCTACTAATGTCAATCCATACGGACTGACGGTTTGACCGGCTTTCTTCCGATCTTTTGCCTCAAGAACATTTTTCATATGTTCAGGTTGCATGTTGTGCCCTTCTATTTCTAAAAGGGTTCCGACAATGGCTCTTACCATATTATACAAAAACCTGTTTCCTATAATATCAATAATTACCCTGTCGCCGGCGCGTGAAACTTTCGCTTCATAGATAAAACAAACTTTGCTCGGGTTCAGCGTTCCGGAACTTTTAAAACTTGAAAAATCGTGTTCACCTTTGATATAATCCAATGCTTTTTGCATTCTTTTTATATCAATCTCATACTTAATTCTTAATAAATCTCCGTCAAAAGCGTTTTTGCATCTGCGATTAACAAATTCATAAACATAATGACGTTTTTTAGCCGATTTTTGTGCATGAAATTTAGGGGAAACCTCTTTCAAATCAGAGACAGATATATCTTTGGGAAGTATTTCGTTCAGAGAATAGACAAACTTTGAAGCAACAATAGGTTTGTCACAATCAAAATGAACGACCTGCCCGACAGAATTTACACCTCTATCTGTCCTTCCGGAAAAGATTGTTTTAACCCGCCGGTTATTATTTATGGTTTTACCATATATCAATGTACTGAGTGCTTTTTCAAGTTCTCCCTGTATAGTCGGTAAATCACTTCCGGCTTGCAATTGGCTTCCGGCATAGTTTTTACCTATATACTGAACCTGAACGGCATAACGCATATGTTATACCAGTTGGATTAATGCCATTTCAGAGGCATCTCCGCGTCTTGGCGGCAAACGGTAAATTCTTGTGTAACCGCCTTCACGGTTAGAATATTTTTTACCGATTACAACAAACAATTTTCTCAAAACTGTTTCTGCTGCCAATTTTTTGTCAGCCTGAGGTGCGTCAAAAACTTCACCTGTTGCCAAATCCATATATTTTCCGGTTTCTTTGTCGAAAATATATTTAGCGGCCTGGCGGCGGCTGTTCAAATCACCTTTTTTTGCAAATGTGATAATCTCTTCAGCGTACGGTCTCAAAGCTTTTGCTCTTGCCATAGTTGTTTTGATTTCACCATGCATAAAAAGTTCAGTCGCTAAAGAACGCAACAAGGCTTCTCTTTGGTCTTGTGCTTTTCCAAGCGTATGTTTTTTAGTTTGGTGTCTCATTTTTATTTTCCTTTTTATTAATTTATTATCTTAATTAGCCGATTTCTTCTTCCATTTCAGGGCTTGGAGCTAATTCCAATCCGAAATGATGAAGTCTTTCGATTACTTCGTCAGAAGATTTTTTGCCGAAATTTTTAATATTCAACAAATCATGTTCTGATTTTTTCAACAATTCAGCCATTGAATTGATGCTTGCACGTTTCAAGCAATTATATGCTCTGACAGACAATTCCAATTCTTCAATGGTCATTGAAGGAACGTTTGAATCTTCTTCCTGAGTTTCTTCAACGGATGCAACAGGTGAAATTACCGGTTGACCTGTAATTGATGCGATTTGCATAAAGTGGTCAATCAAAAGATTAGCTGCCTGACTTAATGCGGTTGTAACATCAATTGAGCCGTTTGACCAGATTTCAAGAGTCAATTTATCAAAGTCAATCATATCGCCTACACGTGTATTTTCAACATTGTAGCTTACGCGTTTGATAGGCATGAATGTTGCGTCGATAGGTAATACATCAATTGATAAACCTTTTGCATCTCTCGGAACATCATTTGCAACATAACCTTTGCCGGTTTCTACGATAATATCAGCGTGGAATGAACCGCCGTCGGCTACTGTACAAATTAACCAATCCGGATTTACAACCTTAACACCTGCCGGCAATTGAATATCACTTGCAAGAACCGGTCCCGGACGATCAACATCTATTCTTAAATGTTGTGCATCTTTTGAATCGGTTTTAACAACTAAGCCTTTAAGGTTCAGCATTACATCAATAACATCTTCCAAAACACCCGGAATTGCTGTGTATTCGTGAGTAATACCTTCAATTCTTGCTGATGTTACGGCTGTACCTTCAAGACTTGATAATAATACACGTCTTAAAGAGTTACCGATTGTAGTACCAAAGCCTCTTTCCAACGGCTCAATTACAAATTTACCGTATTGTGAACCGTCTGAGCTTGTTGTTGTATTTACGCATTTAATTTTTAATTCCATTTGTTTTCTCCTAGTTTTATAATAACTATTGATTTTTCTATTTTAAATTCTAGGCTGTTTGCCCGGACTATTTAGAATAATATTCAATTACCAAATGTTCTTTGATTTCAGGATCAAGTTCTTCTCTTTCCGGAATTCTGTCAAAAGTAATTTTCAAAGCATCTTTGTCAATTGTCATCCATGCGGGTGCACAAGCCAAATCAATTGATTCCAATACATTTTTCAAGTATTCTGAACTTCTTGATTTAACTGTTACAACGTCACCGGGTTTTACCAGATATGACGGGATGTCTACTTTTTTACCGTTTACAAGAACGTGACCGTGGTTTACGATTTGTCTTGTTTGCTTACGTGTTACGCCAAAACCTGCTCTGAACAAGATATTATCCAATCTTGATTCCAAAAGCTGTAACAAAATTGTACCTGTTACGCCTTTTCTTCTTGCAGCTTCTGAGTAGTATCTTGCAGATTGTTTTTCGCTTACCAGATATGTAAGTCTGATTGTTTGTTTTTCATTTCAGTGAATTGCATATTCAGAAAGTTTTTTTCTGACTGCGCCGTGCTGACCTGAAGCACTTTGTCTCATAGAAGAAGTTAATTTTCTATTAGACAAATCTTTTACACCGTAGTTACGGAATAATTTATTTGTAGGTCCTTTGTATCTTGCCATTTTTTCTCCTTTACTTTTGCGGGGCATCTATGGTTTGCTTGTTGGCTTTAAGCAAGCCCCCGCGGTTTTATACTAATAATTATGCGTTATACGCGTCTTTTCTTCGGCGGTCTGCAGCCATTGTGCGGGATAGGAGTTACGTCTTTAATAAGAGTAATTTCCAAACCTGCGGCTTGAATAGCTCTGATAGCTGTTTCACGACCTGAACCGGGTCCTTTGATGTAAACTTCAACTTTTTTCATACCCTGGTCTATAGATTTTTTAGCAACAAGTTCAGCTGCTGATTGAGCTGCAAAAGGTGTTCCTTTTCTTGCGCCTTTAAAACCCGTAGCTCCTGCTGTTGCCCATGCAATAGCATTACCCTGGGTGTCTGTTGAAGTTACGATTGTATTGTTGAAAGTTGACTGTATGTGTACAACTCCCTGCAATACGTTTTTCTTTTCTTTTTTCTTTGTTTTTACTGGTCTTGCCATTTCTAGTTATCCTTTACTTTTTATCTTTCTTTTTATTAAGTTACTAGGTTACTAAGTTACTAAGGCACTAAGTAGCGCTATTTCTTTTTCGCAACTGCGCCGTTTTTCTTGCCGCGGCGTGTTCTTGCGTTAGTTTTTGTTCTCTGGCCTCTTACAGGAAGGTTACGTTTGTGACGCAAGCCTCTGTATGAACCGATTTCTTGAAGACGTTTGATGTGCATTGTTACTTCACGTCTCAAGTCACCTTCTATATGGTAGTTTGCTAATTCATTACGAAGATTTTTAATATCTTCTTCCGTTAAATCATCTGTTCTTAAATCAGGTGATATTTTAGTAGCTTCAAGAATTTTTGCACTTCTTGTTGGTCCTATACCGTAAATATAGGTTAATGCTACTATCATTCTTTTGTTACGAGGTAAATCTACCCCTGCTAGTCTTGCCATTTATTTTTCTCCTTTTCTTGGCTTTTGGCGAAATTCGGGATTTCAATTCGGGCTTAATTCTAATCAAACCGTCATCCTGTTCCGCCCCTGTTGTTAGATTTTTTTGGGTAAGAGGCTTAAATACTTCCTCTCCACCTGCTGATGCCCGCAGGTTCGGCTTCTGTTCAAAGCAAATAGGAAATTTTATGCGCCGGGCACAAATAAATTCCCGCTTAGCCCTGTCTTTGTTTGTGTTTCGGATTTTCACAGATAACTGCGATTCTTCCTTTTCTTTTAATACATTTGCATTTATCGCAAATTTTTTTTACTGATGATCTTACTTTCATTTTGTTTTCCTTTATATTTATATTTGTGAGATGTTTTTATTTTAATCTGAAGGTAATTCTGCCTCTGGATAAATCATACGGGGTCATTTCAACTTTTACTCTGTCGCCCGGAAGAATTCTTATAAAATTCTTTCTGATTTTCCCTGAAATATGTGCCAGAATTTCATGATCGTTTTCAAGTTTTACCCTGAACATGGCATTCGGCATTGCTTCAAGTATTGTACCTTCTAGTTCTATTACGTCTTTTGACATATTTTCCTCATTATTTCGACTGTGATTTTGGGCATAGTAAACCCACATAAAAAATTATATTTGCAAAATATTTGTTTGCAAGCAGTATTATTGAATTTGCATGCAAAAATCATCCGCGAAATTTATTTTGTTTTTTTAATAATGGCACTCTTTCAATAAAATTAACCAATTAAAAAAGTCGGATTTTAAAGAACTTTCCGACTTTTTGTAAATTTTTCTTAATATTTTTAATTATTTTATTTTTAATTAAACATTAATAATCCATTTTCCAACCGTCCAACATGATTTTATCAAAACATGCGCCACGGTATCCGGCTTGGTCAGCCCAAGCCTCACAGGACCAATCTTCGTTACCAACATTATAAGAATTACCCACCACGCCATCGGAATAAATATCAAAATTAAATAAATCTCTACCATTAGTATTTGGACCTGCTTTACCATTCAAATCAAATACAAGACGAATATAACCATGGTAAATATATCCATCATCTGCATCAACATCAGATACACAAACAGGAAAACCATAAGAAAGTTTAAGACATCTTGTATCATCACTAAACATTGCATCAATTGCAACACTTTCCGAACCGTCCAACGAACTGTATGAAGCCCCGAAGCATTCAGCCGGCGTACACTCATCACTAACTTTTAAATATTTTTTTAGAAATGAAATAGCACCGTCAATATCTTCATAGGCATATGTATAATCTAAAGTATCAACTCTTTCATCAGCCAATGCAGCCACAGCCGCATTAGATACATCATTATAAAGTTTCTGCATTTGTGTAATTCTTACTTTTGTCTGATGGTTCGTAAGCACTGTAGGTATGGTCATTGCAGAAATTACACCGATTATACCAAGTGTTATTAAGACTTCTGCCAAAGTGAATCCGAATTTAAAAGTTTTTTTCATATATTCTCCCTCTATTTATTAAAAATTATATCGTGTTTACAAATATTTTGCAACAACAGAAAAAATATTACGTAATGTTAAATTTATGATTTTTTCTGAAATCAAGCGGGAATAAAATACTTATATAATATAAGAGAGTATAAAATCGGAGTGTAAATATGGCTGACAGGATTAACAGTATAGAAGATTTGGAACAATTAAAAGCGGCTGCGGCTGCTCAAGGGACAACTGTTCCGAACTATAACGAATGGAGCCAGATTTTAAGCGATCTTGAAGAAGCCGGTATACAATCTACCGGATCATTTTCCGGAGATAAAGCTTTAAGAGATGAAATTCAAAGAACAGTAGAACAATATATTGAACAGACAAAAATCGAACAAACACAGCAGCAACAGCAAACACAAAGTGAACAACCTCAAAAAATATCACAAACCGATAACGAACAGGCAATAAAAGCTACTGTTGCAAATGCCGTAAGTTCAAGTATTATGGCTGATTATATGAAGTATTATCATATGTTAATGTAATACTTTTACTCTTGTAAACGGCCAGAACAAAAATACTGCTTTTCCCACAAAACGATCTTTCGGGAGGGTGCCCCAATAGCGGCTATCCTGCGAATTTCCGCGGTTATCCCCCATCATAAAGTATTCGCCCTCAGGAATTATAAAAGGTCCGCAGTACATAGCCTTTGTGCAAGGTGGATAATCATAAACACTTCTTACATAAGGCTCATCCAGCGGTTTATCATTTATATAAACCGTACTTTTGCCGTCATTATCCTGTTTAACCTCAAATTTATCTCCGGGCATTCCTATTACGCGCTTAATATAAGCTATATCTCTACAGAAAAAACCGGTCAATCTTGAAAATAACTTCCACGGGGTATTTTTCAGTTCTGTAAACGGAGGATAAAATACCATTATGTCTCCCCGTTCAGGCGTTTTATAAAATCTTGAAAATCTTTCTACAAAAATTCTGTCACCCTCCACAAGCGTCGGTTTCATGGAACCTGACGGAATCCAACGGATTTCTCCTATAAAAAATCTTATTATTATCACCATTACAACAACAAATACAATAGTATCAACCGTTTCTTTTATTGCCGGCTGATTTTTTTTATACCACGCTTTTATTTGTTCCTTAAACATCCTCTAACAACTCCAAAAGCTCTATTAATGATGCTTTATATATACTTTCCTCAAAATCTTGAATACATTGCTTTGCACAATTGACATAATTATTCAACAAATCTTTTGTTTTTTCAATACCTTCATCAAGATTATCCGACAATATCAGAGGTGCATTATAAATTCCTTCTTCCAGATCGCTTGCATTTTTTGTGGCATCGGAATTTTTTACATTAATCAAATCATCCCTTATTTGAAAAGCAAGCCCGAAATCTGATGCAAATTCCAGAGCCGTCTCATCAATTTCGTGCTCGGCAAGAATAAATGCAGCTTTCAATGCAGCTTCAAATAAAGCACCCGTTTTTTGTGATGATTTTTCTATATAATCTTCAATACTTATTTTTTTAAATCTATTAAAATACTGATTAACTTCACCAAGACACATTGTTTTTACAGTATCCGCCAATAATTCAATAACAGACAGTGACCCGATTTTTACGAGCTTTTTCAATGCTACACCCAGAAGATAATCGCCTGAAATTACGGCAAGCTGGTTATCAAATTTATCATTTAAAGTCGCAATACCGCGCCGCAGTTTGCTCTCATCAATAACATCGTCATGAATTAACGATACGTTATGAATAAGTTCAATTGCTGCCATAAGTTCATAATGCACCGGTAAAAGATAAATCTTTGATGCCCTTAAATATAATATAGTCATCAGAGACCTTATTCTTTTTGAAGGTGCATTTAAAAAGCCATCAATCGCCCTGTCCAGCTCCGGATTTAAATCCGGATTGAATGCCAGATTCTTATTTACTCTCTCTATATCCGCTTTTACAATATTACAAATTTTTTGATATTGTTCATCCATAATTTTATAATATCAAAAAAAGTTATTTAGGCAATAAAACATCAAAATTTCGGTCAATCGGGTAAATACGTATGAATACAACAACATATTTAATTTTATCAAATTTATTCGGAATAATCTTGAAGTCCTGTGTATTCTGTGTTAAAATCCGTTTACAGGAGAGTGACTTTTGAAAAAAAATATATTTAATACATTTCTATCAAAAATTGACAATTTCCCGCTGTGGATTAAACAGATAATTTTTTTAAAATTATCTGATGATATAAAATCACACGTTTGTGAAAAATTTTTGAAAGAAAATTCAGAAGATATATTTTCGCTATATAAACCCACACTCACCTTTAAAGGAAGTGAAGAATTAAAAAACAAATCGTGCGGACTGGATTTAAATATTTATAATTTTTTAGAATATTGCGAAAATAATTCAAACATTCTCGAAATTTCTTTGAATACATTTTTATCAATGGAAGAAGTCGCGAAATATTTTATTTTCTGCATTGAACAGGGCTATATTGAACAGCCTGAAAATATTGAAATTCAAGCAATGGCAGGTTTTATAGCAGGTAAATTCAGAACGGGCGAATATTTCCGTCAAAAAGGAGCAATAACGGATGAACAGCTGGAAAAAGCCGTTCATATAAGTGCAAAATCGCAAAAAAAATTCGCCGAAATTCTTGTGGATTTAGGTTTCATAACTCAGGATGACGTTTCTGCAATGCTCACAATTAAAGAAGAAGCTAAAAAACGATTTATCCTTGATTATAATACTGTTCCGCAGGGGAAAAACGAATTTTGTGATAAAGAAGAAATGTATAAAAAGGAAATTACCGATTTAAAAACTGAAAATGAAAAACTAAAAAAACAAATTTCTCAATTACTGGAAATAATAAGAAAAGATGACAGAGACCTATCCTGAAAAATTAGTAAAATACATACGTGACGGACTTGTTGAACAGGAGCACTTCGGTTTTGTTGTTTTATGCAACAGAGAAAAAATAATAGGCACAACCGGAGAAACAAACAACTGTCCGTTTTATTTAAGATCCTGCGCAAAACCTTTACAGGCAAGCCTTTTAATAGATTTTGGCATGGACAAATTTTTCAATATGACTGAAGACGAAATTGCGCTCTGCTGTGCATCCCACGCAGGAGAAGAAATTCATACCGAAACAGCACAAGGACTTTTAAAAAAAATAGGACTTGAGCCGAACACATTAAAATGCGGTCTGCATAAACCTTTATCAAAGACAGAACAAAAAAAAATGTTACTTAATGGCGAACTTGAAAATGTTTTCCACAACAATTGTTCAGGAAAACACATAATGATGCTGGGATTATGCGTAATGAACGGCTGGGATATATTGACTTATGACGATATAAATCACCCTTTACAAAAACTTATTAAACAAAAAATTTATGAATTATGCGAAATTAAACAAAATTACCCCGTAACATCTGACGGATGCGGTGTCCCAATTCACTCAATGCCGCTTTTTAATATGGTGAAAGGCTACCTGAATCTTTTCTGTAATCCGGTTTATGAAAAGCTAACACACGCTTTTCTAAATAAACCCTACATCATTGGCGGCGAGGACAGAACCGACACAAAAATTATTGAAAATTCAAAAAATATAATTGCAAAAGTCGGAGCCGGCGGACTTTGTATTGTAGTAAATACGGAAAAAGAAGAAGGTTTTGCCGTAAAAATCTGCGACAGCGATATGAAAGCACGGGAAATTGTTGTTATTGACACGTTAAAAAATCTTCGCTGGGCTGAAAATATACCTTTTGACAGAACAATCAAAACAATTCATGGCAAAGTCGTCGGTGAAATAATTACTAAACTCTAAGTTCTATCCAGCCTTTATCTATATATTCGCCTAAAAATTTCTTTGCATAAGCGTTATAATCGACTTTTGTATTCTCTTTTTGAATATTATTAAACCCTTTGTCATACAAATTCTGAATAGTAGACATTACAGTTTTAAGCTGACTTCTTGAAAAATTTGAGCCTTCTATAAATTTTGAGATATCCATAAATCTGCGTTTAGCAAGACCGGGGAGAACTTGTTTTTTACCTCTTATAGTACCGCAGGCTTGATCCATCTGACATGCCGCTTCGACGTAATCAGAATCTTTAAGAGCCTGACATAATTTTGGACTTTCGATAAGATTGCCTGTGTTAAAAATTAAACCGTATAGTGCTTCTTTTTGACCTTGTGTAAGCTTATCAAATGCATCTTTACCGATTGCTCTTCGTATTTTATTCTGTGCATCAAATATATCACGTGCTAATAGACTGTAAACCTGATTATCCGAAATTGTTTTTCCGCGATATAAAGATGTATCCCCGTGAGCCTTTGTATTATGTCCTATGCCGATTGTCGGAATTCCGCAATCATCATTATATAAACGATTTCTTTTTTTCTCAATAGAAATTAAATCATTTATAAATTCTTCACTGACACCGGTTGCATCAATTACCGCCTTTTTAGTAGCTATAATTTGAATATTCTTTATTTCTTTTTCAGACAAAGAGTCCGTTGATTTTATATTTCGTAAATTACTGTTATACAGTTGTAAATCTTTTACAGGAATATTATATTTTATTGAAAGATTTTGAAGAGTTTCACCTTTTTTAACCTTATGAACAACAATACCACGATTTGACTTAATGGTATTTGCCGGAGTACTAACATTTGAGCCTCCGGAGACTTTTTTATTTTGCTGTACCGGAGCATTTTGTTTTGCCTTTATTGCTTTTTGTGCTGCCTCAAGCTCTGCCACTTCAGCTTTATCAGGAATTACAATCGTCTGACCGGGTTGAATATGTTTCGGGTTTTGAATATTGTTTTTGTACATAATGGAAGCTGTTGAAACCCCGTATTTTAATGCAATTTTAGATAAAACATCCCCGTTTTTTATGGTATATTTTACGTCCTGCTGCGGCTTTGGCGCATCATAATCATCAGGCTTGGAGAGCCTCAAGACTTTTCCTGCGTCAATTCTGTCACTTTTTAAATTATTCCATTCTTTTAAATCTTTTAAAGATATACCATATTTAATTGCAATTTCGGAAAGCGTATCACCTTTTTTCACCGTATGGGTTTTTGGTGTTTTTTCAACAGCCGGTTCAGGCTTATTTTTTAATTCTTCAAGCTGCGTAACTTCTTCTTCTGTCGGAATTTCAAGAACCTGATCTTTAAATATTCTGTCTTCATTTTCAATATTATTATGAAGCATAATTGCCCACATTGGAATGTTATATTTTTCGGCGATTTTGGAGAGTGCTTCACCGTTTTTCACAGTATGCAAAATCTTTTGAGGCGTTGCCTGCACAACGTCAAATTCTACTTCCAAATCTTCAAAACCTAAATCCTGCCCTGCCAATTTTGGTACATTAAGTATCTCGCCTATTTTTAATGTTTCGCCATGATCGGGGTTTAATACTTTTAACATATCAACAGTAATATCATGAGATTTTGCGATAGCATACATGGTATCTCCGGCTTTAACCTTATAACCAGGAACTTTTAGAACCTGATCTTTTTTCAAATTATTCAAATCAATTTCTGGGTTTAAAAGTGCCAATTCTTCACGGAAAAGGTTAAATTTTGACATGACGGAATAAGCGCCTTTTCCCTGTTCAATTTTCCATGTGCCGAAAACTTTTTCGGATTCCGCATCTAATGAGGGCGTCTCTTGGACAGCTGAAGGCTGCGTAACCTTTATTACAGAACCTGCTTTAATAATTTTATTTCCGTTTTTATCGGTTTCCAGATCAGGATTAAGGTCAACAATCTCGGCGACAGTTGTTCCGTAGTGATTTGCAATACTGTATAAAGTTTCTTTCGGTTGAACAAGATGGCTGCCATCAGGAACATTTATAGTGGAATCTATCACTACTTCCTTAACTGTATCATTTGAATTCAGCGGTTTTTGCACTATAACAGTGTCAGACGGCTGTTTAACCACCTGTTCTGACTTCTCAGATACCTGTGGAACATATATATTAGTGTCAAAATTAGTAATTTTCAATATAAATACCTCTTCTACACAAATATAAATACGGATTATAACGCCGAAAACTTTAACCCCGAATTATAAGTTGTTACATTTAGTTTACACACTAAAAAAATTTCAAAAGAAAAATTGAATTAATTTTCTTGACAAAATATGCAAAATAATATTTAATAAAAGAAAAAAGGAGATTAGATATGTTGAAAAAGGTTGTACAAAAAGCGGTTCAGATAGTCGCCCCCCCCCGAAATTAGCTCAGAGCTTAGGATTTAAGGGTTTTAAGCTTACATGTCATCCTGAGGTGCCTGAGGCACGACAACATATTAGGTTTTTGTGTAACTTTACAGGTCATCCTGAAATGTTAGCCGCAGGATCTCAAAAAGTTAATGAGATGCTGAAACAAGTTCAGCATGACAGAAATACCTTCCCTCGCCCCTTGGGGAGAGGGATAAAGGGAGAGGGGCAAGGCTGTGACAAAACCGTGAGCGAAGCTCACAGAAAATTCTTAGTGCCTTACTGTCTTAGTAACTTAGTATCTTCTAAAAAAGCCGCGTTTACCCTTGCTGAGGTCTTAATAACCCTCGGCATAATCGGAATTGTGGCTGCTATGACAATCCCGACGCTTATTTCTAAATATCAGGAAAAAACCTATATAACCAAATTGAAAAGGGCATACTCAATGCTTGCACAGGCATATAAGTTTGTTGAGCTTGAATATGGCAGTCCTAAGACATGGAATCTTCAAAAATGGGAATCCGAAGAAGATGCGGAGGGTAATACACAAATTACATCCTCTGGTTCTACCGATATGGTTATCAGCAGATTTGCCAAATATATGAAAACGAGCAAAATTTGTGAAGCCGCAGATAAAGATTGTATGGAAGAAATTGATTATCTGCGTTTGTCAGGTGTATCTGACGATCAACATTTTCGCGGCGGCAGATTTGGCACAATGATTTTAAGTGATGGCACTATAATATATAATTATGTTAATAGAGACAATTGCACGACTAATGAATATGGAACATCTTACTGTGCTCATTTTTATGTTGATCTAAACGGGCAAACAGCCCCGAATAAGCGCGGGCTCGATTTTTTTGAGTTTATTATGACTGATAACGGGATTATACCAAACGGGTTGAAAGGTACTACCTCTGAGGTAGGGTCTTTTGAACGCACTTGTAATAATGAGGGTTCAGGTGATGGCTGTACTGCTTGGGTTTTGACCTTTAATAATATGGATTATCTCCATTGTGATGGCTTATCCTGGGATGGTGCGCACTCCTGCAAGGACGCAAAATAAACATAAGTTTGCGGGTTGGGCTTTCAGCCCAACCCGAGCTTTTTATGTATTAAAAATTCTGTCGCCGGCATCGCCCATGCCGGGAACTATATAACCCTTTTCGTTCAAATGATCATCAACTGCAGCGGTTATGATTTCAATATCGGGGTAGTGTTTTTGAATATTTTCAATCCCCTGCGGCGCTGCAATTATACAGATTACCTTAATATTATCTATCGGAATTCCTTTATCCGCATAGAGTTTAATAGCTTCTATAAGTGAATTCCCCGTTGCAAGCATAGGATCGGTAATATAAATATAAAATTTTTCAGGATTAGGAGCTTCCATCGGGACTTTATTATAATACCAGACAGGTTTTAAAGTTTTTTCATCACGGTACATACCGATATGTCTTATGCAGGCCTGCGGAAGAATATCAATTGCCTCATCCGTAAAAATTAATCCTGCACGCAAAATTGGTGAAATTATCAAATTAATGTCCGGATCAACTGTTTTTGCCTTAAATGTCGTTAAAGGTGTGGTAACTTCTTTTTCAACAAGCGGAAGATTTTTGGCAGCCTCGTACAATAAACACCTGGTAATCTTTCTTGTTGCAATTCTAACACCTTGACTATCCGTATTTTTATCTCGCATTGTGCATAAATTTAGCAGCACAACCGGATTATTAATCACTCTGACTTTTTCTTTCTTCATGTTTCCACCCCTTAATCCTATTTTGAAAATCATCTCTGTTTTTCATCATATTATCAACGAAATCATCTGTTTGTTTTATACCCTTTTGAATATCTTCGGGTCTAACTTTTAAATGTTCGGTTGAAGAATCTACAACCCCCATTTCATTTGCAAAGTGAGAAAGCTTGGTCGCAATGGAATCAATTTTGCCAAACATATCATTTAGCAAACCTATTGAATCATGCAGTCTTTTCGGAGTATTAATAACAATTAATCTTTCGGCATGCTCATTTTCATCCGGAGGATAAAGTTCCAAACTTTTTGACCCGCCAAGCCCGTTGAATTCCACTGTCGCAATTACGCCCTTTGGCAGCTTTAAATCCTTATCATTTATAACAAATCTTACATAAACATTATTTGTTAAAATTTTTATATTTGTAATATACCCGACCTGAACCCCCATGTATTTGACAGGAGAACCCACAATCATTCCGTCAACATCAGGCATAAATATTTGATAGCTCGGATGTTCTTTAAATTCCTTATATCTATATAAACGAAAACAACCAATACATAAACACAAAATAACAAACCAGATTAAAAATTCAAGCCATGCATATAATCTTATGTTTTCTTTAAACTTCATAACTTTATTATACATGGAAAATACAGGTTTTTACCCCTTGCCAAAAAATTTTTTGTATTATAATATTATAATTGTAAAATATGAGGAATTTTAAATGGAACAAATAATTAAAGTAGCATGGGACTTAAACGACAACACTGAAAACAGATATCAGCTTGTGTATGAAATTGCTGAACTCGCAAAAAAATTAGTTGATGAAAATCAGGCAAAAAAGGCGCGCGAAGATTTCGGCTTTGAAGAAAATTATGAAACAGGTTACAAAAAAGAAAATCCTGTTGAACATGCTATTATGGTTAAAGCGTCCGAAGCTGACGACAACCGTTTAGTCGGCTAAATGTTTTTGAAAAGCACAAAATGGTAATACCAATTTGTGCTTTTTTGTGTAGATTTAGGGGTATTAAAATGAACGAAACAATCAATTTTATTAAAGAAAAAACAAACAATTTTGAACCGGAAATCGCTATAATACTGGGTTCAGGACTCGGGGAATTCGCAGATGAATACTGCGAATATGCTCTTTCCTATTCCGAAATCCCGAATTTCATTAAATCCAATGTAAAAGGTCACAAAGGCAGGCTTGTTTTTGCGGAAATTGAAGGCAAAAAAGTTGTGATGATGCAGGGCAGAAACCACTTTTACGAAGGTCATTCAATGTCTGAAATTACATATCCGGTCAAAGTGATGAAAAAACTCGGCGTCAAAACCCTTATCCTGACAAATGCAGCAGGGGCTGTAAATGAAAGCTTTAGACCTGCTGATTTAATGATTATAACCGACCATATTAATTTTATGGGAGCAAATCCGCTTGTCGGACCTAATGATGACACTCTGGGCGAACGTTTTCCAGATATGAGCGAAATTTATAAAAAAGATTTGATTAAATTAGCTGAAAAATGCGCAGAAAAGTTATGTCTGGATATTCAAAAAGGTGTTTATTTTGCCTCCTCCGGTCCGAGCTATGAAACTCCTGCCGAAATCAATATGGCAAGAATCTTAGGCGCAGACGCCGTCGGGATGTCTACAGTTCCTGAGGCAATTGTCGCAAATTACTGCGGATTAAAAGTCCTCGGCATAAGCTGTATATCTAACGCGGCAAGCGGTATTTCAGGGGGGCAATTGTCGCATACGGAAGTAATTGAAACAACCGACAAAGCCAAAAACCGCTTTAAATCGCTTGTACTGGAAATATTAAAATCATTATAAATTAATCCACATTTGCGGAAAGACAATTTTTTTCATAATGCAGATGTTCAATCATTGAATTCACACGGCTCATCATATCATTGAACATCGGAACAGGTAAACTTTGTTTTCCGTCAGACAGAGCATTTTCAGGATCATGATGAACCTCTATCATCACTCCGTCAGCACCGACAATCAAACCTGCTTTTGTCATAGGTTCAATCAAATATCTCTGACCTGTTCCATGACTCGGATCCACAATTATCGGTAAATGTGAATATTTTTTGATAACAGGAATTGAGGCTATATCCATGACGTTTCTCGTAAATGTACTGTCAAAACTTCTGATTCCGCGCTCACAAAGAATAACCCGTTCATTACCGTTATACATAATATGCTCCGCAGCAAGCAAAAATTCTCTTATTGTACTTGCAAGACCGCGTTTTAGAATTACAGGCTTATTACATTTACCGACAGATTTTAAAAGTTTGAAATTCTGCATGTTACGCGCGCCGATTTGAACAACATCGACATAATCACAAATCATATCCAAATCCGCAGAATCCATAACTTCAGTCACAGTCAGCAATCCTGTTTCTTCACTTGCTCTTTTTAAATATTTCAAAGCTTTTTCTTCATATCCTTGAAAATCATAAGGAGAAGTTCTGGGTTTAAATGCACCGCCTCTTAAAAATTCGCAGCCCATCTCTTTTGCGGCAAACGCAACCTTTTGCAGACCTTCATATTCGCTTTCAACCGAACACGGACCGACAATCATAACAGGCTTATTAGCGCCGCCGATTTTCACGCCGTTTTTGAATTCTATAACCGTATCCTCCGGTTTCCTGTCACGGGATGCAAGCCTAAAAGGTTCGCGGATTATTTTAACCTCTTTTACCCCTTCAAGAGCACTTATTCTGCCGGGCGTGATAGATGTTTTATCTCCGAATGCATCAATAACAGTATGGATTTCGCCCTGATTTACAATAACCCTGAATTCATGTTCGGTTAAAACGTCAACTACTCTTTTTATATTCTCTTTTGAAGCCGACGGCTCCATTACTATAATCATAAATTTTCTCCTTATAATCTAATTATAGCATAAGAAAAAAGCGGCTCATTTCTGAACCGCTTTTTCCAAATAATTATCCTAACCTAGCAAGTAACGGCTTGTTTAGCTTCAACAACTGCCTGAGCTGCAGCAAGTCTTGCCTGAGGAATTCTGAACGGTGAGCAAGAAACATAGTCAAGACCGATTCTGTGAGCGAATTTAACAGAATCCGGATCTCCGCCGTGTTCACCGCAGATACCGCCGACAAGGCTCGGGTTAGTCTTTTTGCCGCGTTCCATAGACATTTCAATCAATTGACCTACGCCTTTTTGATCTAATGTGTCAAACGGGTTAGCCGGCAAGATTTTTTGTTCAACGTAACGGTTGAGGAATTTACCTTCAGCATCGTCACGTGAATAGCCGAATGTCATCTGTGTTAAGTCATTGGTACCGAATGAGAAGAATTCAGCGTATTCTGCAATTTCGTCAGAAGTCAATGCAGCACGCGGAATTTCAATCATAGTACCGAATTTGTAATCAACTTCAACACCTTTTTCAGACATAACGTCTTTTGCAACACGAACTAAAACGTCTTTTGCGACTTTAAGCTCGTTTACATGACCGATTAACGGAACCATTACCCAAGGTTTAACGTTTACGCCTTCTTTTTTCAAATCGCAGCATGCTTCAAAGATTGCTCTTACTTGCATTTCATTGATTTCAGGGTAAGTCAAACCTAAACGGCATCCGCGAAGACCCATCATCGGGTTAGCTTCTGAAAGGCTTTCAACAACGTGAAGCATTTCTTCTTTTTCTCTTGAATCTTTGCCCAAAGCTTTCAATGTTGCAACTTCTGCAATCAAAGATTCTTTATCAGGCAAGAATTCATGAAGCGGCGGGTCAAGAAGTCTTACTGTTAAAGGCTTATCACCCAATGCTTTGAACATTGCATAGAAGTCTGAATACTGCATAGGCAATAAGTGATCAAGAGCTTCTTTTCTTGCTTCAGGAGTACCTGCGATAATCATTTTTTGTACCCAGGGGAGTCTGTCAGGATCCATGAACATGTGTTCCGTTCTGCAAAGACCTACACCTTCAGCACCGAATTTCAAAGCATTTTCGATGTCTTTCGGAGTATCAGCGTTAGCTTCAACTTTCATTTGTTTAATTTCGTTGACCCATGAGAAGAATTTATTCCAATTGTCATCAATTCTTGCTTCTACAAGCTTAACAGCACCTTCCATAACAAGACCTTTACCACCGTCAAGAGAAATAATATCGTCTTTGTGGTAAACAGTACCGTCGCTGCCTGTTAAAGTTTCATTAGAAAGATCGATTTTCAAATCTTCGCAACCTGAAACGCAGGGTTTGCCCATACCTTTAGCAACAACAGCTGCGTGAGAAGTTGCGCCGCCTCTGAGGGTCAAAACGCCTTGTGAAACTGCCATACCGTGAATATCATCAGGGCATGTTTCAACACGAACAAGGATAACTTTTTCGCCTGCAGCACCGCGTTCAGCAGCTTCTTCAGTATCGAATACGATTTTACCTACAGCAGCACCCGGAGATGCGTTTACACCTGTACAAATTTTATGAGCTTCTTCCATTGCTTTTGAATCGAAACAAGGTAAAAGAATTTGGTTTACTGTATACGGATCAACAAGCTGGATTGCTCTTTCTTTAGTAATAATACCTTCTTCGTACATATCAACGGCAATTTTAACAGCTGCTGCAGCAGTTCTTTTACCGTTACGAGTTTGAAGAATCCAGAGTTTTCCGCGCTCAATTGTAAATTCCATATCCTGAACATCTTTGTAACCAAGTTCAAGTTTTTTAGCAATATCAACATATTGTCTGTACAAATCAGGCATTTCATGCTCAAGTTCAGCGATAGGTTTCGGAGTTCTGATACCTGCTACAACGTCTTCACCTTGAGCGTTTGTCAAATATTCACCGTAGAATTTGTTTTCACCGGTTGCAGGGTTACGTGTGAATGAAACACCAGTTGCGCAATCGTCGCCCATATTACCGAATACCATTGTTTGAACGTTGACCGCAGTACCATAGTTGTGGTCAATTTTGTTCATATTTCTGTAAGCAACGGCACGCGGAATATTCCATGATCTGAATACTGCTTCAATTGCTTCTTCCAACTGAATATAAGGATCTTGCGGGAATTCTTTGCCTGTAACTTCTTTAATAACTCTTTTGTAAACAGGGATTAAAGATTTCCAGCCTTCTGCTGAAATTTCAGTATCTTCTTTAACGCCTTCACGTTCTTTAAGTTTTTCAACTTCTGATTCAAAATATTTTTGTCTGTCCATTTCCCATGCAACAGAACCAAACATAGTTAAGAAACGACGATAGCTGTCATAGCAGAATCTCGGATTGTTAGTCAATCTGATCATAGCTTCAACGGTTTCGTCATTCAAACCTAAGTTCAAAATTGTTTCCATCATACCTGGCATAGAAAGTCTTGCGCCGGATCTTACTGATACCAATAAAGGATTCTGGTTGTCGCCGAATTTTTTACCGGCTTGTTGTTCAACTTCCTTCAAATAATACTTCACTTCATCCATCAACCCTTCAGGCATTTTGTTTCCGTGATTAATGTAGTCCATACAAGTTTCTGTTGTAATGGTCAACCCCGGAGGAACAGGCAGGCCTAAATTGGTCATTTCCGCAAGGTTAGCACCTTTGCCGCCGAGAAGATTACGCATGCCGGCATTACCTTCTCTGAAAAGCCATACTCTTTTTTCTGTCATAGTTTTTCTCCTATTTATTTAAACTAAATTAAACGACTATACAAGGTATAATAGCACAAAAAAATATTTTCAGCGAATTTACCGAAAATATTTTTTTTAATATTCAGAAATTATTTTTCTATAGCACCGCCAACAATATAATTAATATTATCATAATACAATCTGTTATTTTGAATTACATATTCTAAATAGCCCTCAAACGAACCAAGACCGCAACCGATAGTATTTTCATAAATCCTTACTTTAAAAATATCTCTACCAACCTGATTAGGAAGTTTTACTCCATTTGTATCAATTACGACTTCAGCGCAATAGGTCGCAATTTTTTCAACTGTAATCGGATTTTTATTTTCATCTAACGCAATATCACCATTTTCATCCGTTACCAAATTACTAACAGTACGCCTGCATGAATTATATTGTGTCACCTGAAGCAAAATACCATCAATAGACAAAAATCTGGGGTTATTTCCTATATAACCACCCAAGTAAGTTTCTCCGTCTGTCGAATATGCCTTTGCTAATTTATAAGAATAAGTCCCGCCGCATTTTCCGTCATTTGCGCTACAGAATTCCTGAACTTTATAAAATTTAGATAAATCTTCCGCAGTCTCAAGACTTGTATTGGAAGGATTAAATATTGCAGTATTATTGCCATAACCTTTTTCGGCACGAGCAAGTCCTACTGCGTTTGTCAGCTGAGCATAAGCCTTTTTAGCACTCTGGACAAGCACTCTTTCCTGATAATTCGATATCAATGTCGGAATTGTCATTGCTACGACAACACCTATGATGCCGAGTGTAATTAGAACTTCTGCCAGAGTAAATGCCCTAAAACCCTTGCTATGTCTACTTAGAAGGGTCGCCCCCCCCCGACATACCGTAAAGCTTTACTTTTCATAATTTTTTCTCCTATTTATTGAACTAAATTAAACGACTATACAAGGTATAATAACACAAAAAAATAAACCCGCATAATAATTTTCCATAAAACTATCATCTGCCTGAGGACAACATATTGTGTCAATATGGGTAAAGGCGCTTTACATAAAAACTATTATAGGTATATGTCAGCATTTTCTTTCTCTTTTTTTGCGAGGAAAAGAGAAAGAAAACGCTGGCAAAAGAAAGAGAAACACGCTAAATAAATTGCAATCCTTTGGATTGTTCAAGCCCTAACGGACGCACTACGTGCCGTTGCAGTATTTTATCCCTCGCCCCTTTGGGGAAACAAAGCGAACCAACGAGAAACGAGTTGTGTGAGCCTGTTTCCGGAGCGTAGCGTAGGTGAGGGTGTACGAAGGACAGGAGAGGGGCTAAAATCCTGCAATCTCTTACCGCGCCTAAGAACAACGGCGCGGAGCTGCTACGCAGCATTAATACCGCGATAGCGGAGTGAACAATAACTGTAGCCGAAACAATCTTCATAGGCGTGTATTGTCTGAGCGATAAAGTATTTTGATCCCGCAATAAATGCGGGATGACGTATAGCGAGTTTACACGCCTTTATGTTGAGGCGTACAAGTTATTAGTGAACGAAGCGTGCGGTGGTTTTGTGCAACTTTTGCCATCAAAAGTTGCCGCCGTGCGCGCAGCACCCGCCGGAGGCTCTAAAATAATAAATAAAAATAACTTCCGATAATAATTTTATGTAGAGCGTTTTACCAATATTGGCACAATATAATGTCCTGCCTCAGGCGCTGGTTTTTATGATACAGGCTCACAAATCACAATATTTAGACTGCTATTTTTTAAAATAATCACAGATTAACGTTTTTTTACGGGGCAAAAGATTTTTTACACCTTCAATAAATTTATTCTTTTGAGACTCTTCCAATTCTTTTTTCAGGATTGCTTTTTCCAAAACGACTTTATTATAAAGCTCAGCACAAACTGAACTCTTATCCATATGCTCTTTTAATTTGGCAAGCTGGCGCTCTTTTTCCTTTATTGCTAATACCAGTTCTTTTTTCACTAATAAAACCTCATTTATTTCGACATGAAAAGAATAATATTCTTTTACTTATTTTAAATCGACTTTTTAGGTGATTTTAACAATTTGCAGTTAATAAATCATACTTATAACCTATTTCCATGGCATTTTTATTTAAAGGTAAAAGATTTTTTCTATGCGGTGGAAGCACAATATCAAGAGCACGTTCTAAAATTTCAACAGATAAAAGTCCGCTTGCTCTAAGCAATAACCCTAAGGCAAGCATATTAGCCATTTTTACATTACCCAAATCCACTGCCATTTGGGAAATCGGTGCAAAAATGTAATGAATATCATCTCTGTTTTTCTTTTCTTCTGCAAGTGTTGTATTAACTATTAAATACCCGCCTTTTTTAACTTTAGGCTCAAATTTATCAAACGATGCCTGGTTTAATACAATTATAAAATCTGTTTCTTTTTTATTAACAGAGCTTACTTCATCATCACTCATTACAACTTCACAATTAACGGTTCCGCCCCTCATTTCGGCACCGTATGAAGGATACCAGGTTACATTTTTATGATTAAGCATAAAGGCATTCGCCAGCACTTCACCCGCTAACAATACGCCCTGACCGCCAAATCCTGCTATTATAAAATTCTTTTCCATATTGTATTTCCTTCCGTCCATTTTGAGCGAAGCGAAAAATCTCAATGAGATTCTTCGGGCATAGCCCTCAGAATGACTTTTCTGTTACATCTTTATAAATTCCCGGAACAAATACCGGCATCATTTCATTTCTCACACGTTCATGCGCTTGTTCCGGCGTCATGTGCCAGTTTGTAGGGCATGTTGATAAAATTTCAACGAACCCTAAACCCAGCCCGTGAAGCTGTACTTCAAAAGCCTTTTTAATTGCCTGTTTTGCCTTTCTTATATTGGCAATTGTATCCAGTGAAACCCTTGCTGAAAAAGCGGTTCCATCACAAAGAGCAACATGCTCCGCAATTTTAATCGGATATCCGTAATATTCCACATTACGTCCCGTTGGAGATGTTGTCGTAACCTGCCCCAAAAGAGTTGTAGGACCAAGCTGACCTCCTGTCATGCCGTATGTTGTATTATTAATACAAATTGCGGATAATGATTCCCCTCTAAGCGCGGCATGCAAACTTTCTGCCAAACCGATTGACGCGAAATCTCCGTCGCCTGAATATGTGAACACAAATTTATCCGGATTTGCGCGTTTAACACCGGTTGCAACAGCCAACGCCCTACCATGCGGTGCTTCTATTGCATCAACATTTAAAAAATCATATATTGTAACCGAACATCCGATAGAAGTTGCTGCAATTGTATTTTCTCTTAGACCAAGTTCATCCATGACTTCACCCACGAGCCTGATTGCAACCCCATGGTCGCAGCCCGGACAAAACGTATATCTGAAATCCTTCTTAAAAGAATCGGGTATTTTAAAAACTTGTGTTTCCATTATGCCATTGCCCCCTCTATTGCAGATTCCAAATCCTCAACACTCGGCCATGAGCCAACAGGCTTTCCGAAAAATTCTACAGGAACTTTTCCATTGACTGCAAGCCTTACATCACGCACCATTTGCCCCATATTTACCTCGATTGTCAAAAATTTCTTGACTTTCTTAGCCAATTCTTTCAAACGCATATTCGGAAACGGGAACAGCGTAATCGGTCTAAAAAATCCGATTTTCAAACCTTTTTCACGTAATTTCTTAATCGCAGCCTTCACGTTTCTTGAAAGACTGCCAAAACTTAATACCAGCAAATCCGCGTCATCAGTATAAAGTTCTTCGTACATAACTTCTTTTTCTTCCAAAAGCTTATATTTATTAAACAAATGTCTGATATGCTCACATTGAGGACCTTCCGTCGGAGAATACGATCTGATAATTCTTGATTCTCTGCCTTTTGCACCTGATAAAGCCCATGAAGAATTATCAATCTCAGGGTAAGGATATTCACCGAATTCCACAGGCTCCATCATCTGTCCCAAAAGTCCGTCTGCAAGAAGAATTGCAGGATTTCTGTATTTATGCGCAAGATAAAAAGTTTTATAAGTCAAATCAACAGCTTCTTGAACAGTTGACGGTGCAAGAACAATAATTTTATAATCACCGTCACCGCCGCCGATTGTTGATTGATTATAATCGCCTTGAGAAGGGAATATATTACCCAATCCCGGACCTGCTCTCATTACACTAACCAATACTACAGGAAGCTCATCGGACGTAGCATAAGAAAGCGCCTCCTGCATTAAAGATACCGCGCATGAAGATGAAGATGTCATCGCCTTTTTGCCGGTAGAACAGGCTCCGAGCGTCATATTAATTGCGGCGAGTTCACTTTCTGCAGACACATAAGCCCTTTTTAATTCCTGCATTTTTCCGCTCATAAATTCGCCTATCTCGCTTTGCGGAGTAATAGGATAACCGAAATAACAGTCACAGCCGGCAATCACAGCCGCATTAGCTATTGCATAATTCCCTTTTGTTAAAACCTTTTTACCAGTTAAGCATTCTACCATGTTCTATCCTTTATAAACCTCTGTTATAGCCATATCCGGACATCTTGTCGCGCACATTGCACAGCCCAGACAAACACCTTGAGGGTCATCAAATTCAACTATTTTATCTCCCAGCTTGTTTGTCTTATTACTGACTTTGATAAGATGCTTCGGGCATTCCTTAATACATAGATAACAAGCCTTACATTTTTCACTGTCTATAACTATCCGGCTCATGTCCACCTCTCTTGATACATTTTCTATTGTACCACTAATTATCTCAAATTTCGCTATAATCTTTACAATTGTAATAAACAAACTTAATATTTTTGCTCAATTGCTTATAATTCTGCTACTATATATAAAGTAGGGATATTATTAAGGAAACAACAAAACATGGCGCAAACAGTAGAAGAACTTGCTGAAATTTTAGATAATATAAAACTTGAAGCTGACAGAAATGCGGAGACTTTTGACAAATTATTAACCAGTATTAATAATAAACTTGAATTTATGTCAAATGACACAGAAGCCGATGACTTGATAAAAGTTTACCTAACAGAACTTAAAAAGACTCTTGAAGAAAGACATGCACTTGTTGTTTCTGAATTCAATAAAATAGAAACATCTTTCAATTCTCTTAATGAAGAACAAACAAAACTTACAAAAACTGCTGAAATGAAAGAGATGTTTGATATATTTTCAAGCAATATGCAAAGTATTGCAAGAGAGCTTTATGACCAAAAAGAACTTCTGGCACAATATGATGAAAGATTTGCTGCATTCACTGCTGACAAAACTGACAAAAATGAAATAATAACCTCAGTTGCCGGCATAAGAAAAGATGTTGAAATAATTAACCAGAGTTTTGAAACATCAATTGCAGATATTAATGCCAATATTCAATCCATATTTAAAAATCTCATTGTAATGGATCCTACTGCTCAAAATGATATAGTTAAACGCGAACTTGAAAATATCTATTTATCAACAAATGCAATTCTTTCGGCACTGCATGTGGTTGATCAAAAAAATGATGATCTGGCACAGACTTTAGAAAATTTTGTTACAAAAGAAAATTACGAACAGTCACAGGAAAAATTAAATACAATAATAGAAAAATACGATAATATTTATGAAAAATTAAATAATGTTACGGAAAAAACAGACCTTGACAGTATTATATACAAAACGACGGAGATTTCAGACAAAATAAATCAACTTCCGCTCAGGGAAGATTTAAAATATTTTTCCGATAAAACAACAGAGCTGTCTGAACAAATTGCAGCACTTCCCCAAATAAACAATCTGGAACAGGTGGCAGAAAAAACCGTTGAAAATATTAAAGAAAAATTGGCTGAAAATTCTTCTAAGCCAGAGCTTGAACAATTATTATCCCAGAATAAAGAAATTATTGAAAAATTTGCACCTGTGGCAGAAAAAACTGATATTGACAATATATTAATGAAAACAGTTGATATCTCACAGAGACTTGATGAAGTCCCGACCAAGTCAGATATTGAACAAATTTCAGGTAAAACAATTGCCATAAGCGAACAGCTGGATCAACTTCCTCAGCAAAGCGACATGGCGGATATTTATCATTGCGTTCATGAATTTTCAACTATTTTAGATACCCTTAGAGAAAATTTAACATCTTCAAATGAAAATACTAAGCAAATTATAAACGAACAATTAGATAAATTAAATTCCGTATTATCAGCAGTCGTCACAGAAAATGATTTTACCGGATTCAGACACGATCTTGCTGATTTTATCCAAAAAATAATTGATAACACAGTAAGTTTAAATGAAAACCTCAATGTAAACAAAGATGTTCTGCACAATTTGATAAAAGAAATTGAAAGTCTTGATATAAACCAGAATATCAATACAATCGCAAATGCGCTTGACGGATTAAGGATAAATGTTTCTGATAATATAAGTCTTATCAACACTAAAATTGACAATTTTTCATCAAAAGTTGACGAACTTTCAAATCAAAATCTCGAAGACCGCATTAATTCTTTAAGCGAAAACATTTATGATTCTTCCGAAAGCATAAAGAATATGCAGTCTGAAGTATTTGAAAAATTATCAAAAGATAATGAAGAGCTTCAGGAACAACTCGTCAACTTCAATTTTGATAAAAAATTTGAAAATTTATCATCTGCAATTAATGACGTTCATAATACGGCAATTGATAATGCAGATAAGATTACAACAGGTCTTGATAATATTTCGTTCAAAATTGATAATATCTCTACCGGAACGCTGGAAGAAAAACTAAATTCACTTGATGAAAATTTCCGTGCTGCCACTATTAATTTAAGACAAATGCAGGCAGATGTCATTGAAAAATTATCGGATAATAATAGAACACTGACTGAAAAATTTGATTTTTCCGAGATAAATAACCATATTGAAAATATTAAAAATTCTGTGCAAGAAGTTAAAGACACAGCAATGAATAATGCTGAAAATCTTTCAACCCAAATCCAAACAGTTTCTTCAAAAATTGATAACATACAAACCGAAGATATAAATGATAAACTTACTGAAATTAAGGATAATCTTGCAGAAACAGATCTGAATATTAAAAGTATAAAAAATGAAATTACTGAAAAATTATCAATTGACGACAGCGACAAATTTTCAAGTCTTAATAATAATATAGACTTTTTACGCGAAACCATAGTATCATCCCAAAGCTCAAATGAAACAAGTTTAACTGAAAAATTGCTTGCTTTGCGTGACATAATTACCGAAAGTGCGGCATCAGGTAATGAAAAATTTAATGACCTGAAACATAAACTTGATGAATTTTTTGACAAAATTCAAACTATAACAGGTGAAACAGAAATAAAAATCGGCAATTCCGTTTCTGAAATCACTGAATTAAAGACAGAAATTGAACAAATTTCCAAAGAATTCACAGAATGGAACTACGGTCAGGAAACCAGGGACTCCAAAATTGTTAATATGATTTCATCAGAACTCGGCGAAATCGGAGTAACTATAACAACTCTGCAGGATTCTATACAAGCCGGAGTTCATCAAGAACTTTCAAAAAACAGTGAGCTTGTAGAAGTTCAAATAAATAACCTCGTTAAATATATTGAAGATTTGAAAGAAAATCTTCATACGGAAGAAAAAGAAGAAAATTCTGTTGATCTGGAAACACCTCTAAAAGAAATCAAAGATAAAATAACTGCCGTAAAACAGGAAATCAACTTAATTAATACTGATATAACGGATGTTTTGAATTCAAAAACTGACGCAATAATTGATGCACTTGCACCTCTTAAAGATTCGCTTCAAGCATTTGCTGATATTGAAAAAAATATAAACACTAAACTTGATGAAAATACGGCGATACAAAATACGGCAATTACAAATGCCTTCAAAGAAATCAACGAAAATATCAGTGCAATCCTCAACGAATACACTACAAAACTTGACTTTAGCGATAAAGTAATTACATCTGTCAATAATCTTGAGGCTAAAATTAGTACAAAACTTGATAATCAATTATCAATAAATGAAATAAAAGATGAACTTGCTTCATCATCAGACAATATAAAACAAGCATTAAGCGAAAAAATCACCTCAAACACTGAGGATTTAAAAACCTTATTGTCTGTTGCAATGAATAATGATGATATCACATGGGCTATAGACAATCTAAAAAGTGATATTTCCGATAAAGTTACAAGAATATTTAATGAACGGAATAATTACGGTGAAATTTTAGACAAAACAAACGAAATTTCACAAAACAGCACAAAAATATCAAATCTGCTTGATGCATTAAATCAAAAAATAGATATTCTTGCAATGTCTGACAGCGATACATTAATTCAAGATGAAATCGACGAAATTAGAGAAATGATTTCGTCCCAAAGACAATTACTTACAAATTCCGCAAGTTCAGAAAAAATAAATGCAATCGAAAATCAACTGCAGGATTTAATAAACAAAATTGATACAATTGAAAGTACCGATTTAAAAGATATGCGTGAAAATATAATTTCAACGGTATTGAACGTATTTGAACAAATATCTTTTATAGAAGAATCCGAAGATATCAAAGATTTTGTTGAAGAAAAAACAGAAGAAATTAACCAGAACTTAATTGAAGTAAAAGAACAATTAAAACAAATTTCAAACAGTGATGACGGATATTCTTATACTTTACAGGATGTTGAATCCGATATTGCTAAATTAAGACTTGTGATAAATGAAATCTCTGAAAACTCTTCACGAGAAGAAATGTCCGACATTTCCGACAATATTCACAAAATTGTAACCTCTGTTGAGGACTTGCAAAATTCCTTGACACAGGAACAAATTTCAGATTTAAAAAATGACTTTGAAAAACTTTCAGAGGACATCTTGAGTATCAGCTCACGCACAAACAAGTTGTTATTGACTTCCGATGAATCCTATAACGCATTAAATAACGGACTGAATGACTTTAGCAATATAGTCTATAAACTTGAAGAAAGAATAAATTACCTTGATAACAAAGAAATCACTGAACGTATTGAGGAAAAACTCGACAATGTTGCAAATGTTGTAACAGGTTCTGCAAATTCTGATAAAGTAATGCGTCAGGCGCTTATGTATATGGGTGAATGGATTGACACAACAAGCGAAAAAATTGAAAGTCTTTGCGAACAGGAAGATACAATAGATGAGGTTAAAAATATTATAGAAGAACTTCAGGATAAAATCCCCGAACATACGGAATTGTTAAATAACTTATCGGATAAATTTGAAGAACAGGAAGAAAGACTTGACCGCTTGGAAATGAAACTTGAAAAAATTCTTTCCGCGATAGATGATATTGATGATACCAAATTGACGAAAAAAGTCGAAAAAATTGACAAACAAATAACCAAATTAAGCAACACAATAGAAAAGCTGGCAAGTTATGTTGATGAATAAAGCAATATCTGATTTACAAAAAACATTAACTTCAAAAAACGTATTGACGGAAATTGAAGAAAGATACGCATATTCTCAAGATGCTTCAAACACATCGGGACACACGCATCTTCCCGATGTTGTGGTTTTTGCCGAAAATATCGAACATGTTCAAAATATTGTCAAAATTGCAAATAAATATAAATTACCGGTAATTTGCAGAGGCGCCGGAACAAATACTGTCGGAGCCTGCGTTGCGGAACACGGCGGAATAATCTTGAATTTTTCAAAAATGAATAAAATTCTTGAAATAAACCGCGAGAATATGACCGCAAGGGTTCAACCGGGTGTGATAGTAGGCGTATTGCAAAACGAAGTTGAAAAACTCGGACTTTTTTATCCGCCAGATCCTTCAAACCTTGCAGTATCAACAATCGGCGGAAGTATTGCCCAGAATTCCGCCGGAGCAAGAACATTTAAATACGGTTCAACAAAAGATTACGTAATTGATATGCTTGTTGTAACAGCTCAAGGAGAACTTTTAAGAACGGGTTCAAATACTATTAAAAACGCAACAGGATACAATTTAGGCAGTCTTTTTATAGGTTCCGAGGGTACTTTAGGCATTGTTGTCGAAGCCACTTTAAAATTGATACCAAAACCACAGTGTTCAAAAGTTATTATGGCGTATTTTGACGAATTAGCAGATGCCGCCAACGCGGTTACGTCGGTAATTGAGCAGCAAATAGCACCGGCAACAATTGATTTTATGGATAAAAACGCACTCAGAACCGTTGAACAATTTTATCCCGTAGGACTTTTAACGGATAAAGAAGCCGCCTTAATAATAGAAATTGACGGATACAAAAGCTCAATTGAAGAGCAAAAAGATACAATAACAAAAGTTTTAAGGCACTCAAACGCTTCAGCGATACAGTATTCATCAACAGATTCAGAAGCACAAAAGATCTGGCAGGCGCGAAGATCTTCAATGGGAGCCTGTGCAAAATTAAAACCCAATATAACAACCGATGATGTTATAGTCCCGAGAGAAAATCTTCCGCAGCTTGTAAAAGGTATTCAAGAAATTTGTAATAAGTATAAATTAACAGTATGCATGGTGGGACATGTCGGCGACGGCAGCGTGCACCCGCAAATCCCGCTTGACTTTAATGATAAAGAGGAATACAAAAATTATAAACTCGCAAAAAGTGAAATCTATGATTTGACAATAAAACTCGGCGGAACTCTCTCAGGCGAACACGGTATAGGCATGGAAAAACGCGCACATATTTCAAAAGTGGTTAATTCTACCGCCCTGAACTATATGCGCGAAATAAAAAAAGTCTTTGACCCGAATAATATTTTAAACCCTTACAAAATATTTTAATTTATCAACTTATTATTTTCATCAACCATAACAACAGTTGGCTCGAAATTTTCAGCCTCATCCGGTGTAAAATATGCATAAGATACGATTATAACTTTGTCACCGGGTTGAACTTTTCTTGCTGCAGCACCATTCAAACAAATGCATCCGGAATCTGCTTTACCCTTTATAACATAAGTTTGAAATCTTTCACCGTTGTTTACGTCCAAAATATCAACTTTTTGTCCGACTTTTATATTACTTGCTTTTAACAAAGTCTCATCAATCGTAATTGAACCTACATAATTTAAATTTGCATCTGTAACTGTAGCTCTGTGTATTTTGGAATATAAAAATTCTAATAACATTTTTTACCTCGCACATGAAATTATATATCAGACAAAAAAGCGGTGCAAGTTTTCACCTGCACCTTTTTGTTGTTTATTTAATGTGTGCCTTAATGCTGTTTATAAATCTTTTTAGAATAAGTTTCTATAAACGGAGTATCAACTTCAAACACATGAATTCTTGCAGGTCCCAGATCGACACGCAATTCCCCGTCCAAAGCCTGAATAATACTTTCTTTACCGTAAGACGGTAAAAGATTATTTAATTCCTGCGTAGATTTTAAAGTAGGAACTTTAACTTTGCATGCAACAGATCTGTCTATATTTTTGTTAGCGACTACAAGAAGTGTTCTGCCTTTGTAATGTCTTGCATATGCTATAATCTGATCGTTCTTATCACCTGATTTGTCAAGCTCTATAAATGAACCTTTATTAACAATATCGGCATATTTATCTTTAAATTTAAAACACTCGGTCATAAATTCACCGATTTCCGGATTTTTACCTCCGGGCTTTCTTGACAAATTAAACAAATCCAATTTACCATGGTGAACAATCATTGTATGATTATCAGTCATTGGTTTGTCAAGATATTTATCTTCGTAAGGATAAGCGTAATAATCACCGGATTGAAAACCGTCAACAATATACGGGTTCATCATCGGTAAAGTTACCTGCAGTCCGCTTGTCAAATTACAATAATCAGTTTTGCCGTGATACATAGGCGAAATATCATCATGGGTTGCAAATGAACCTATAATTGATTTACCCTTATCAAGACGATTTGACATATCAAGCTGTTCTTCAACATACTTCATAAACTCAGATGCTGTGGACATTTCATGGAAAATATGATACTGACCATAAAACATATCAAATCCTGCACGCAAAGAATCTTCCGGTCTGTCAAACGGCATATTAGCCTGAGGGGAAGCAACTTCATAAGTATAACTTTCTGCCAGCCAGCCGAATTCAGGATCGAGCTTTCTGGAATACGGAATTATAATATCCCAGAATTCAACCGGTTTTGCTCTGGCAACATCCGCTCTAATTCCATCTATACCCATGTCAACACAAAAATCAATATATTTTTTATGCAGTTCAAGTAATTTCGGATTCAAAGTACGTTTACCTTCATCTTCCCAGGGCTGAAACATTCTGATATCATTCCATCCTTGAGGAGTTTTAGCAAGCCCGTCGCGTTCTTTTGCCATAAGCTCAGGTTTATCTAAGAACATATCATAAGAAGCACAACTCGGCAAATCCAACATTACTCTGATACCGCGCTGATGACATGCATCAACAAATGCTTTAAATTGTTCTCTGTCACTTCTTGGATCATTCGGATCAATCAACATCGGATCAATAGCCAATAAATCCTTAGGAGAATATACGGAACCTGCTGTTCCCATTGCTTTAATTTTTCCCGGCGGATGAATAGGAAGCAAATGTAATGTATTAAAACCTTGCGCCTTAACTTCATCAAGACGTTCAATTGCATTCAGGAATGTTCCGTTACGTTCATTCCCGTCAATATATTCATTCCCGTTCAAATCCTGCGCATTAAATAATCTTGGAATAATTGCAAGAATTTTAGCTTCGTTATTTCTAAAAAGTGTTCTCAAATCATTTTTATAAGGCTTTTGTTCCTGCTGAACCGGTTGATTAATCTTATTAACAAGCGGAGCATTTATCGCTGCAGTAGATTTTAAAAATCTTTCCAAAAGATTTTCAGGTTTAAAAGCCGGCATTGCAGGATATTCAACAGGCTTTTCATTTTGCTGCTGAGGATATGTATTAATTTTTTGGATTAACAAATTTGTTGAACTAATCATGCTTTGCATCCTCCGGGGTTTTCATTTTTCCGAAGAAAAATTGAGAAAGAACAGTAACCGCTAATAATCCTGCACCAAAGCCGCCAAACATTTTAAGCCATTTTCTTGTATTAAACATTTCCTTCATTGTTGTGCTGAACATTTGATCCGGTGCCATACCCATCAAAAGGAATTGCCTGTAAGATTTTGTATTTTTATTAGCACTATTTACGGTATGGAAAGGTTTGAAGAAATAATCCGCATTACCGATTTCCTTTATAAAATCTTGTCTGTATTCAGAAAGTTCATTTGCAATACTTCCGCTGGAGATCAATTCAGAAGTCTTTGGATGAAGCGGATTTTCAAATAAAAGTTTAATTATCTCATTAAAGAACATTTTATCCTGAGGCAAATCCACTTTTCCGCCTTTAACCGTTTGACCGAGATATTTATTTTTAACTTTACCGGCTACAACTTCAATATTTTCCAAATCAGTCAAATTCGGGTTAGGATTTCTGGTTTTATAAAATTTTGTTATAAAGTCGGAAGTTGTACCTTCAAGTGACATGTTTTTTGCCATCTCAACGATTTCTTCTTTAACTTCCCGCGGCATATATGCATGTAACGCTGCCGTATGAGTTCCAGAAATTTCTCCGATATCCGCAATGCGTTTGTAAAAATCTAATGTATTTAACAAGCGGTATAAAGAGCTTCTAATACCTAAAAGCCTGTTAGAGACAAAAGACAACTGAATATTTTTCAAAGAACCGAATGATCCATTTATACGATTCAAGGAATTCGGCATATTGACCCCCTGTTCTTCAAATAACTGGGGAAGCTGCCCGAAAATTGAATCAACAATTGATTTATAACTGCCATTAGATGTGGATGATGTATTCAAAGCTTCCATTTTTGAATTCAGCATCGTAATTTTGTCTCTCAAAGACTGGACTACTTTATCATATTCACCTTGATCCGAAGATACGATTTTTTCAATTTTTTCGCGGAGCAATTTGCCAACCATCTTTCTGTCATATCTTGTGTCAGTAATTTCTTTATCCGAAATATTAAACAACTTGGGCAAACTATCCGTAATTTCATTCCATGTATTTGCAATAACCGTTTCCGGAGCGGCAGCAGCTTTCAGGTAAACATATTCATCCAAAACTGCATTTTTTGCTTTGAAATCCGTAAATATTTCAGAAACAGATTTTAATTTTTTGATTATTTCAGGAGTCAATTTAGCAGTAGATTTTGCATGTAATGCTTTCGCTATAGGATTTTCTGACATCTTAATATTAAACAACTTGTTTAATATTAACTTATCATTCAAAGCTGCATTGGGATTATCTATATTATAGTTCTTTATGTTCTTTTTGATATCAGTTCCGACGGATGCAATAATCTTCTTGATATCAACTTCAGACAATTCATTACTATAACTATTCAAAATTGTTCTGACAGCTTCTTCTTTCGGAAGCACCTTATCAATTTTATCGGCAGGAACTATCTGACCTAAAAATCCACGAATATTTTCAATAATTTTATTAGGCAATTCATTTCCTGATATATATTTTTTATTATTAATTTGTAAAATATCATCCAAATCTTGATTAATAGCATCAGAAGTTACCGAATCAAAGCCTCTGGTTAAAATAGTCTTTATCTTTTTCGTAAGCTCAGGTGTCAATTTTCTGTCCTGATTTTGATCCAACAACTCATTCAATTCTTTTAAAGACGCTACATCTTTAAATTTTTCAGCAGAAGTACTTACATTAGAAATTAATGTATCAGCCTTTTTAGCACGTAAATTTCCAAGATAAGATTTTAACGGTTTCTCGCACGCATTACAAATCAACGCACTCAAAACAGGTGTTGCAAAACCGGCAGTCAACATCCACATTGTATTATTCTGGACTGCAATTTTTTTCATTTTTTCCTGAATAAAATCTCTGCGGTTGTTCATATCTTTAGGAACACCCATCCAGTCTCCTATTTTATTGATTTTCTGGTCACTATATAAAGACCAGGCAAGATATTGAGGATCCTGGAAAAACATTTTTTCTTTACCAAAATGGTCATCATCTTTTTGTTTTTCCTCATATTTTTGTCTTATATTAAAGCCATGTATCAGTTGTGCAGGCCATTGAAGTGCAACCTTAGGCCATATAGACATTGAAGCAAAAAATGATACCAAACCGACTAATTCCATTGCTTTAGCCAACGGAGCCTGCTTTCTGGTCATCAAATAAGCCGCAATCATAAGCCCGCCGGCTTTCATTCCTATATCATTTACTTTTCCTAATTCATGATCATTTGCTTTTCCTATAATAGATTTACCCAAAGCTCTTGTATCATAAGCAATATTTTTTGCGACTGCGGCAGGAGCACTTAAAATACCGCGCTCAATAAGGTGACCTTTTGAAGGCAGTGGTTTTATAAATGTTCTATTTGACAAAACATACTCAATATCAAGATTACGGTCTTTCTTGTCTGGTTGAACCGCAGGCATATTATTCAAATATGATTGTATCAAATTCGGCCGCATACTAGTTCACCACATACTTTCTGTCTTTTTTTATGACATCATCCGCATCAAGTTTAGAAGGTTTTTTAATATTTACTGCATTTAATACACTTAGTACAGAAGATAAAGCTGCAACACCCAGCATTATTTTACCGGCGTGTTTGCCCCAGCCTTTTGCATTTTTAGGACCGCTATATAATTCTTTTGCACTTTTAATTGCACTGTCTTTAAACACTTTGAGTGAATGTTTAAATTTATTAAATTTCCAAAATTTTAGCGTGGCAACATTAAAATAATCTTCCCATGGTTCTTGAAAAGCATAAGCAACACCTGCAGCTGCCCAAAAATAGGAAGACAGTATTTTCCCCATATCTGTTTTTGTTGCAATTTGTTTTATTACCGGTTTAAGTTCTTGATCGGAATCATTTAAATTATCGCCATAACCTAATTTTTGTCCTATCTTATCAAAATATTCATTTCTGATTTCGCCGTGTGCTTCTGATTTATAAAGTAAATCCCATCGTGCAAATTCTTTGCTTTCAAACACTTTATGGTATTCAATACTTGTAATATCCGTATCATTTATATTATCCGGTAATTCATAATTAACTTTAGCATACGGAAGTTCAACATCAACACCTGTAAGCCATTTAACAGGTGCGGTAACAAAAGATTTAGTAGCAGATTTTAATATTCCGTAGAATAATACTCCTAAAGCCATTTTTCTGCCTATAGCACCGGCTTTTGATCTTGCCAGCGGAGCAAAAAATTTGTTAGCGGAGTTAAAAACAGACATTAACATCAAACTGCCGATAACATACGGAACGGTTCCCATTGTCAAAAATTCATAAAAATTAGCGTTTTTACTTCCTTTTAACCCTTTTGCGGGATACAATGTTAATGCATTTGTAAATTTATCATAACCTATTCGGGCTCTCGTCGCAAAATTATTTTCAAGCAGAGTATCTTTTGCATAAGGAAGTTTTTTACCTTCTGCATTATTATTTTTGAAATTCACACTGTTATTAAAATTACTGATTTGTGAAATCATTTTTACTCCGCACACATTATGTATAATATAAAGTCAGTCAAAATTTTTTTTGCCATGACATATTTTTCAATTTAACATTTTTTTACAATATATTTTTTATGCAAAAAACGTAAAAAATACAGCCGTCAATATACCTACGACCACACAATAATACCCGAATATTGCAAGTGAAAATTTAGCAACAAATTTCAAAAAATATTTTATACACAAATATCCGACAAGTCCTGAAACTACCGTTCCCGCAATAATAGCAGACCAATTATAAGTAAGCGCTTCATGCAAATCTATTTTTATAAACGGATAAACCATAGACGCACCGAGAATAATCGGAATACTCAACAAAAATGAATATCTTGCCGCGGTTAATCTGTCCAAGCCGTTGAAAAGTCCTGTTGCAATAGTCCAGCCCGATCTTGAAAGTCCCGGAAGTGCCGCAATACCCTGCGCTAGCGCAATAAATATCGAACTTTCCAAATCCACATCGGATTTAGTCGGAATTTTTTTAGATCTGTATTCGCTGTAAAAAAGAATAAAACCTGTCATGACAAGTAAAATTCCGACAATAGCAGGTGAATACACAAGCTTTTCCGCAACTTTTTCCAATGGATATGCAACAGCTACGGTCAAAACCGTACCCAATAATATGTAAAGCCCGACTTTTGCATTTTGGTCACTATAGTCTTTTGTCTTAACACCGTTCCACAAGGCTTTTAAAATATCCGCAATTTCTTTTCTGAAAAATATCAAAACAGCAATTAAAGTGCCGAAATGAAGCATGATATCAAAGAAAATTTCCTCATTTGAATGCTGAACTATCTCAATTCCCTTAAAAACTTTATAAAAATTAGATGTAAAAACCAGATGCCCCGAGCTTGAAATCGGCAAAAATTCACTCAAACCCTGTACTATCCCCATTAATATTGCCTGTATAAAATTCATTTCTTATTCCTCTTCATAATACGTAGCGCAGGAAGTCTGTGTCTCCCAAACTGAAATTTTATCTAACTGAACTATTTTTTCCTTTAATTTACCGTAAATAAACCGTGCAATCATCTCGCTGGACGGACTTTCACCGTTAAATTCCGGCAGCTCATTGATATCTTTATGATCCAACAAGTCTAAAACCGCATTCAATTCACGTTTCAAAACCTTATAATCAATCAAAATATTGCTTCTGTCGAGAGTATCACCCTTTACATAAGCTTCAACCATCCAGTTATGCCCGTGCTGATTTTCGCATTCACCTTCATAATTCAAAAGATGATGTGCTGCTGCAAAAAATGCCTGTGTCTTAATTTCGTACATCTGTTCCCCTTTATCAAGAAGCTTTTGGTGTGCTTCCTTCACAAACTATATACTCTTTTTCAATCCCCTGACAATCCAGAATAAAATCGCAAAGTTCTCTGACTGCCCCGCGTCCGCCGTTTTTGGAGGACACAAAATGACAAATACTCTTTACTTCATCCACCGCGTCATTCGGACAGCATGCCAGACCTACTTTTTCCAGACAGCAAACATCCGGCAGATCATCTCCCATATAAGAAATTTCATCATAAGAAAGATTGTATTTCTGACGCAATTCTTCTAAAGTAGGGAGTTTATATTTTTTCCCTTGATGTAATTCTGTTATATTAAGATTTTTGGCACGATGAGCAACCGTTCCGTTATTTCTTGCGGTAATTATAGCAGTAACAAAACCTGCATGTGCCATTCTGACAAGCCCGTGCCCGTCTTTTGCGTTAAAAGTTTTATATTCAACGCCGTTTTCGTCATACGTAACGCTTCCGTCAGTCATAACTCCGTCAACGTCAAACGCCATAAGCTTAATTTTTTTTGCTCTCTCTTTTAAATCCATTATGCAACACCCGCTTTCAAAATATCATGAATATGGATAACGCCTATGGGCTTATCGCTGCTGTCGACAACCGCAAGCGCCGTGATTGAATATTTTTCCATCAAATGAAGAGCGCTTGCCGCATATTCATCTTGAGAAATTCTTTTCGGATTAACAGTCATGACATCTTTTATTAATAAAGAAACCGTATCCGGATATTTTATCAAAGTTCTTCTGATATCACCATCCGTCAAGACCCCTGCGAGTTTTCCGGAACCGTTTACAATCATAGCCATACCGAGTTTGAATTTTGAAATGGTTTCAATAACGCTTGTAAACGTATCATTTTCATGAACAATCGGAAGTTTTTCGGGATCAGACAGCATCAAATCTTTAACATGATACAAAAATCCTTTACCCAGAGCACCTGACGGATGGAAAATCAAGAAATCTTCTTCAGAGAATCCGCGTTTTTCCAGAAGACAAACAGCAAGAGCATCCCCCATTGCAAGAGTTGCCGTTGTGCTTGCTGTAGGAGCTTTATTCAAAGGGCAGGCTTCACGTTCAACCGCAATATCAAGGACAACATCACTTGCTTTTGCAAGAGTTGATGACATATTACCTGTCATACCTATCATTGGAACGCCAAATCTTTTGATAAGCGGCAAAAGATTTAACAATTCCTGAGTTTCACCGCTATTGGAAATCGCTATTATAACGTCATCACGGGTTATAATCCCTGAATCGCCATGCGTGCTTTCCGCAGGATGCAAAAAGTATGACGGAGTTCCGGTTGACGATAAAGTCGCGGCAATTTTTTTACCGATAAGACCGGATTTACCCATACCTGTGATGATAACTCTGCCTTTACAAGAATACAAAAGCTCAATTGCTTTATCAAAATTATCGCCTATTCTGTCAATTAATTTTAAAATAGAATCCGCTTCTATTTTTAATACATCTTTTGCAAGATCGTTTATAGATTTTACACTCATAATACTTCCCATATTGTACCCCCACAAATTAATTATACTATAAATATCCGTCAAAAGTATTAAAAATATATAAAATTTTTAAAGTTTTTAAACTTTTTTTGCGATTTTAATGCAAAAAGGATGCAAAAATGGCTCAAAATATAACAAAAAGCAAATTTTTAGACTTGAATTGCGGAAATTCGCAGCAAATTTTAAAAAATATCCAAAAATATATAAACAAATTTGATTGCCCTGAAATGACTCTGGATTTATCAAAATTGAATATACTTGATGCTGCAAAAGTAATGGTGTTGTCATCTGCATATCATTATAAAAAATACCCCGAAGGCAAACTCAAATGCCGTGTTCAATCAGACAGCATAAAAAATTTTGTATCCGAATTTTCTGCAATAAATCTGGAAGTTATTGAATGAAACTTTTTTAAACCAATATAATTTGACAGTAAAATATAAAAAATATATGATTAGACTATGGATTACGTAATGGATATTTCAGCGCTGCAAAATGTGCTTAAAAGCTTAAAAGATGCATATTCGGAATATAACAAAACCGAAAATGAATATGTACGGGATTCTGTTATTCAAAGATTTGAATATACTTATGCTCTTGCAATAAAATTCATCCAACGTTATATTGAGCTAAATATTCCGAATCAGGAAGATTTGAGCACTTTGACATTTAACCAATTAATCCGTCAGGCAAATGAAATGGGAATTCTTCTGAATGACCTTGAGCAATGGATTATATACAGACAAAAAAGAAATATAACTTCTCACACATATAATATAGAAAAAGCAAAAGAAGTTATCTCAATTGTCGGTAAATTTATTGAAGAAATTGAATATCTTATTACTAAACTGAAATGATATACCTTGAAGAAAAATATTTAAATACCGTCAAAAAAATTTTAGCGGAATACAAAAACCGCATAGATAAAGTTTATGTTTTTGGTTCCAGGACAAGAGAAAAACACAAAAAATATTCCGATTTGGATCTGGCAATAAAATTTATTACAGGTACAGACAAAAACACCCTGCTTTTCATAAAAGATGCCTTTGAAAATTCCGAATTACCCATTGAAGTTGATGTTGTTGACTTAGATGAAATTTCCGGCGAATTCAAAAACGCAATAGCAAAAAGCCTTATAGAAATTAACATGATTTAACAAACCGCTTGCAAAATAAGATTTATATAATAATATATAAATTAGCCGAAAGTTATAGGCTTTGGTATGCCTGTAATTTTTTAGTTACTTAAACCAAAAAGGAGATAAGAAAATGCCAAAAATGAAAACACACAAGTCTGCTGCAAAACGTTACAAAGTAACGGCAACAGGCAAAATCCAAAAAAGACAAGCAGGTATAGGCCACTTGCTCCAGCACAAATCAGGTTCAAGAAAACGCAGAATTTTCAAACTGGTTGGTGTTTCTGAGTCACACTTAAAACTGGTTTCCAAAGAGTTACCATACAAGAAGTATTCAAGATAGGAGCATAAAATGAGAGTAAAACGTGGTAATGTTAGTCGTTTAAGACACAAAAAAATATTAAAACTTGCTAAAGGCTTTAAAGGCGCAAGAAGCAGAATTTTCAAAGTAGCAAATACAGCTGTTATGAAAGCGCTTAAATACGCATACAGAGACCGCCGTACTACAAAACGTAATATGAGACGCCTCTGGATTGTTAGAATTAACGCAGCTGTCAGAGAACGCGGCATGAGCTATTCAAGATTCTTGAATGCTTGCAAAAAAGCTAATATTGTTGTCAACAGAAAAATGCTTGCAGAATTAGCTGTTAATGACAAAGAAGCTTTTGATGTAGTGTTTGAAGCTGCAAAAGCTGCAAAATAAATTATTTAAAGCTGATAAAAAAAGACCCATCATCTGATGGGTCTTTTTTTATTTGCCTGCAATTTCCTCAAGCATCTCATTGACTGTTTTACCGCCGGCTTCTTTAAAATCGTTTGCCTGACCTATTTTTAAGTTACCGGCAGAATCTTTTACGGAGCGGAATGGAAATATATCATATCCCCATTTATTAGGACCGCCCTTACCGTTTATATCAACAAAAAATAACTGTGGAGAAATAGTTTGTGTTCCCATACCATTTATAATTATAGTTCCATCTGCGAGCACCACTGTATGGTTTTCATTCATTAACCATTCTTTTCGCATGGCTTTGGGCATACCAGAATAAGCATGACTTCCGCCATCATAAGTATCCATACCTTCATATTCAGGAACGCACCCATTATCAAAAGGTTTTGTTTTACAAATTTTAGCAACTCTCAAATTTTTTGTCATTTGTTCTCCAAATGCCGGACATTCCGAAAACAAACCATTGTAATCTGCAGGTATTGGCTCACCTGTAGATACTAACACATAATCTCCTTCACAATAAGTTCCATCCTCGCTCAATTCATTACAAACTGCTGGTCCATAAGGATTAACGCCCCAATAATAACACTTCGGCTGAACTGTGAATTCATATTCGGCTCTGCGCGCAGCCTGCTGCAACACTGCATAAGTTTTTTTGAATTGCACTTTTAATGAAAAGTCCTGATATTTATTGATTAACGTCGGAATTGTCATTGCCGCCACAACGCCGATTATACCGAGGGTTATTAAAACCTCCGCGAGGGTAAAGGCGGCTTTTTTTAAAGATACTAAGTTACTAAGGCAGTATGGCACTAAGAAAGTATTTTTGTCATTCTGTGCACCGGCGAAGAATCTCTTGAGTTTCTTGCAGGTCGGGTTTACTAACCCGACGGTATATTTTCTGTCGGCATAGTAATGCCCACCTACTTTTCTGTTACCTCTTACTGCCTTAGTATCATAGTATCTTAGTAACTTTTCCCAAAAGTCACATGATTGAGAGCAGGGAGAATGTGTCTTTGAGACTATAGCGGAGCCGGAGGTGAGAGCGTCGTCGAAAAGGCACATTCCCCCTGCTTGACTCTCAAAACCCTTGCTACAACTACCTAGAGGAGTCGCCCCCCCCCGCTTTTTACGGGTATAACATTTTTCATTATTCATTCTCCTTTCATTTATTGCATTTTTTTTTCATGCCAAATTTGATTATTTTATTTATCCAATCTTGCGGGAGATGTGCAAAAATTTCAGCAATTTTTGCATCAAGCCCGACTGTATAAGAAGATTTCGGATTATCCTGATAGTTAATCATGGCAATCAAATCTACCACTTTTGACACATCAAGACCTCCGGTCTGATTTTTAAGCGCATTTTTAACAAGATAATTCATCTCTTTTTCAAACCCCGCACAATTATCAATTGAAGGTTTATTTATTTCAACAGATTTTCCCCATAACGGAGTAGCTATAACACCAGGTTTGACGGAGATAACTTGAATATTTCTTTTCGTTTCAAGCATAATGGAATTAAATAATATATCCAGAGCTCTTTTTGATGCACAATATGGAGCAACAAACGGAAAAATTCCAAAACTTGCCATTGAGCTTATATTAATTATTTTCCCGCCCTCTAATAAGTCTAAAAGCCTCTGCGTAAAATCCAGATGGGAAAAAGTATTTATTTGGAATTGTTCTTTAATTCTCTCAGGTTCAATATTTTCAACAACGCCGGCAACCACGCACCCTGCAACATTTATTAGTGTATCTATTTTGTCAGTCTTTGATTTTATGAATGCCGCTGCAAGTTTTATGGACTCAGGGGCTGCCATATCTATATAAAACGGAGTAACTCCCAACTTTTCCAAATCCTGAACATAAGCCTCATTGCGATAACCTGCAAAAACTTGATTGTTCTTTGCAAAATATTCCGTAAGAGCTTTTCCTATGCCGGATGTGGCGCCTGTAATAACAATTGTTTTCATATTTTTCCTTTTTATGTTGACATATAAGATCCGAACAACGGCAGATAAAGTGCCAATGCAAGGACAAGTACAATACTACCGATTACAATTAACATTATAGGTTCAATCATTTTAGTCATAACATCTATAATATTATCAAGTTTTTTGTCAATATAATTTGTTGCCTGCGAAAGCATATCACCCAGACGACCGGACTGCTCACCGGTTGCAATCATAAATAAAATCATCTTTGGCATAACACGGGTTGATCTTAATGCGGAAGACAAATGCTGCCCCTGTTGTACTTTGCCGGTCGCAGCCTCAATTCTTGTCTTTAATGTATGGTTTGTAAGAGTTAAATTCGCGAGATACAAACACTCAATAATCGGAACACCCGCATCATATGCTACCTGTAAAACAGCAATGAAGTTGGAAAAATTTGAAAATTGTATCAAATCCGAAATTACAGGAATTTTTAAGACATACTCATCAATTTTTCTTTTACTCGGCTGCCACCGGAACAAAAACGTTATAAGTCCGAACGCACCACCCAACATCAACGGAACAAGATACCAATATGTTTTCAAGAATACACCTATATCCATCAATTTTGCCGTAATCCACGGTAGTTCTTTACCCATTGTATCAAACATATCTTTAAATACAGGGAATACAAACATCAACATGATTAAAACAATAAATACAGCCAGAACAATAACAAATACCGGATACATTAAAGTACCGATAACTTTACTTTTAATAGCGGCTTCTTTATTCAAAAGTTCTAATAAACGTTCCAATGTTTTTTCCAATTCACCGGAATCTTCACCGGCTTTACATAAGCCAATATAAATCTGCCCGAATTGTTGAGGATATTTTGCGACAGTATCCGCAAAAGTTCCGCCGTTCATAATCTGACGTCTCAATTCTTTTGCAACAAGTCGTATTTTTAACTTGGCAGCATCATTTTCTATAAATAGCAAAGATTCAATAATAGGAATACCTGATTGAGCAAGAATTTGCAGGGTAGAGGTAAAATCAATTCTATCTTGAAGCCCGAGTTTCGATATTTTGCCTTTTTTAGTATCTTTTTCTGCATTTTCATTTTGCCCTTTTAAATGCTCCTCCTCAACTTTGGTAGGCAAAAACCCGAGTTTACGAATATTTTCTCTTGCCTGACGGGGAGAATCTGCTTCAATTTTACCTTTTACAATTTCTTTATTATTTTTTAGAGCCGTATAATTATATATAGTCATAACTGCACCTATTATTCATTTACAATACCTAATACACGAACAAATTCTTCAATAGTTGTTTCTCCATTTATAATATGCTGAAGACATGATTTATTAAGAGTAGTCATACCGTTTGCCACAGCAGCTTCTTCAATTTCCAAATCATGTGCGCCCTGAGCAATAAGTTTTTTAATATCTTTTGTCATCTGCATAATTTCATAGACACCTAATCGCCCTTTGTACCCGGAAAAATCGCATTTGTTACAACCTTTTGCGCGATATATCGGAGTTTTCATCAATTTTTGTATAGTTTCTTCATCAGCCGCGACCTCGCGTGCTTCATCATGAGTCGGGAAATATTCTTCTTTACAGTCAGGACACAAAGATCTGACAAGACGCTGTGCGATTACCCCGGAAAGCGTTGAAGAAACCAGATAATCTTTAGCACCCATTTCAATTAAACGTGTAACAGTTGCTGCTGCCGAATTTGTGTGAACCGTACTCAATACAAGGTGACCTGTTAATGCTGCAGAAATTGCAATTTCCAGAGTTTCGTAGTCACGAATTTCACCTACAAGTATGATATCCGGGTCCTGTCTTAAAATCGCACGCATACAGGAAGCGAAAGTAATACCGGCTTTCGGGTTTACCTGCGATTGGTTTATACCCTCCAGCTTAATTTCTATCGGATCCTCAATAGTTGTAATATTAACGTGTTCATCATTCAAACTTTTCAAAACAGAATAAAGAGTAGTTGTTTTACCTGAACCGGTAGGACCAGATGTCAAAATAATACCATTCGGACAACTTACCATATTTTTAATTTTAATAATATCACTTTCAGAAGCGCCGGCAAGCATGATTTTTCTGTCCTCGGCTTTCAAACTTACAGCAGGTGCCAAAACACGGATAACCATCTTTTCTTTGCCTGATACGGGAAGAGTATTAATACGAAAATCATAAGATTGTTTTTTATACTTAATTGAAAAGGTACCGTCTTGAGGACGTCTGTGTTCTGCAATATTCATTCTTGACATAACTTTAAAACGGGCTATTACTGATGATTCTACTTTTGCTGGCATATCCAAAACTTTTTGGAGCATGCCGTCTTTTCTGTATCTTACGATATATCCGTTCAGCCTTGGTTCAATGTGAATATCTGATACTTTATTATCTATAGCGTTTGTAATAATCTGGTTTACAAATTTTGCAACCGAACCCGTGGAATCCTGCAGTTCGGCATCGACCTGTTCCCAAAGACTTTCTTCAACCTCAATTTCAGCAGCTTCTGTTTCAATTTGCTGGATAATTTTTTGTGTCTCTTTTTTTTGAGCGCTGAAAAACATATCCAAAGAATTTTGAAACTCAAAGTGAGTCATCAATAATTGTTTTGGATTTTGCCCTGTTAAATAAATAATTTCTTTTAATACATCGGGTTTAACAGGTCTGACAACACCTAATGTAAGAGTTTTACCATCGGATGATATAGGTATAACTTTATTTTCTTTAATAAAATCTTCCGGCAAAATGTTGACAAACTTATCTTGTTTGGCAAGTTGTTCGTTACTTACCATATCAAAACCTGTTTGCAAATGCAGAATAGATTTTAATTGATCAAGAGATATAAAACCAAGTTTGAACAGAGTTGAACCTATCGGCATCTTCTGACGTTTACTTTCAGCCAGAGCCTGAAGTAATTGAACATCTGTTATATAGCCTTTTTGAATTAAAAGTTCACCGAGTTTTATTTGTTTATCAACATGCCCTTCTTCAACAGATTGAGGTGATGAGCCGCGTTTTAAACTCGCGATTAATTCATCCAGATCAACATCCGGAACTTGAATAAACTTAATTTGATATGGAAAATACTCTTTTAATATCTTATTTACAGTTTCTTTATCCGATGAAGAATTTACCGCAACAAATAAAAATTTATCCTTTACACTAATAGGAACAAATTTATTTTGTTCCATTAGTGCATCTTCTATGTGATTAAGTATTTCTTTATTAACACTGTTTTTTAATCTGTTTAGTAATTCATTCATTTTAGTACATTATGATTTTTATAGAGTATTTTCATTCCTCATAGCATCATCCGTATCGACAACGATTTTGGGGGTAATCATAATAAGCATTTCTTCTTTTGCCTTTGATGATACTGTAGAGCGGAAGAACATACCCAATCCCGGGATATCGCCCAGAATAGGAATTTTTTGAACTGTCTTTTGATCTTCTTCTCTAATCATACCGCCAATTACAAGTGTTTCACCATCCTTTATTCGAACATTTTTCAAATCAAGATTTCTTCTTTGTAAAAGTGTTGCCTGAATATCCATTACGTCAGGATTATCTTCACTCGGTGTCATAACCTGGCTGGCAATAGTAGCATATTCAGGTGTTATATTCAACGTGACATAACCGTCAGGACTTATAAACGGCGTAATGCTTATTTTAATACCGTTATCATCGCCTATTTCATAATCTCTTTGAACGGCCTGTGTCAAAGATTCGGATACAACCTGTGACGTAACTGTTTTTACATAGTCAGATGTCAGGTCGATTACCGATTCCTGCCCGTTTGTAATTAAAATACGCGGATTTGCAACAACACGTCCTTTTCTGTTTTCAAGAATATAGTTAATAGCATATGTCAAAGCCTGTTGTCCTTTATATCTGCCGACATAATAATCAGGATCATTTGCAAGGTCTTCAGGTTCTTCATAATGCGGATACTGACTGCCGTTTAAAAATATTGGATACAACGGATTAGTACCTGAAGTACCTGAAGAAGCATTAAAGCTAAAATGTTTACTTAAATACTGCCAGGTGTTAGTAAGAGTTTTACTACCGCTTTCATTTAATTCAATTATAGATAATTCAAGATATGCCTGTGGCTGTTTCTTATCATTTTCTGCAATGAAATCTTTTATCATCTCTAATTGTTGTTCAGAACCACCTATAACGCCGATGGTACCTTGTTGAGTAAAATATGAAATAACAAGAGTTTGTAATGGCAAAGACGTCAAAGAGCCTGAAGTTCCGCCTTCAATTTGGCATGCCACTTCGCCGCCGCCAAGCTCTACATCACTTGAACTGCCACCGCCGCCTGAACTTGCAGCACCTGTCATTACACCTTTAATACCTGCAGCACCGCCGGTTGAACCGCCGCCCTTTCCGCCTGATGATGTCGCCGGAATCAACATATCACATATCAAATTTGCCATCTGCTCAGGAGTTGTATGATTAATTATTATTGATGCAGTCAACGGCTTTCTGTCAAATTTTTCTACTATTTTTCTGGCTATTGCCACATCATTTTTATTTCCGAATACTAAAATTTCATTTGTCATAGGATTTGTAGTAACTATTTCAGAACTTGATAATCCCGGTTTTTTCATTGTAAATATATTTTTATTCAAAAATTCTGCAATAACAGAAGCGTCAACATATTTAACAGGAATAAGAGTAATCTCTTGTTTAGCAGCACTAATTTCTGTACCTGAAGTTGAAACTATCAATGTATTATCCTGCACAACATAAGAAAGTCCGGCTATACTCAACACAAGGTCAAAAGCAGAATTCAACGGTACATCAACAAGATCCAATGTAACAGTTCCTGCTACGGCAGGATCAAATATAATATTCATACCTGCTTTGTCTGCAAACATTCTCAATACCTGCTTAACATCTGAATCTCTCAAACTCAAACTTACCGGATCATCAGCCTGAGTTATTGATATATCAGCTTTCAGGCGAATTGTATTACTATCCTGATCTCTCAGCTTTGGCTGTTCGTTTACAGCCAACGTTGCTATTGCCGTATTAGAAAATGCAAATACAGTCAATATCAAACCTGCAATAATTTTTTGTGAAATTTTATTTCTCATATATGCTCCTGCTTTTATTTTTTAGCGCCTCCAAATTTTTGTTCCAAATTATAAACATTATTATAATTCATTTCTGCATCGGTAATTACCTCGCCTACACGTGCTTTATAAATATTTGCACCAAGTTGTACCGTAACAAGATCTTTACCGATAGACAAAACTTTATAATTATTAATATAATCCCCTGAACGTACAAGATAATCCATTCCTTCTATATTCAAAATCGCAGAAGGATTATTCGGCTCGTACATAATACCGGATACTTTAGTTTGCATTACTTTAACAGCTTCGGACTCTTCGTTTGATAAGCTTTCAGGAGGTGCCATAAGCTCAAATCCATACTTTCTTATATTGGCATAGGATTCATCACTTGGCAAAAAAGGATTTGAACGTCCATAATCTTCGACTGATAAAGATACCAATTTTTCAGCGGATTTATCTATATCATCAATATCTTCTTCCAACTCAACATCAGTCATGGCTGTATCAGCAGACGGAGCATCTTGCTCAACCGTTTGCTGTATATTCTCCTGCACAGGCAATTGCGTCTGCTTTTTAGATTTAACAGAACTAAATCCAAAATAAGCACCCGCAATAATTGCCAGCAAAATAATCACAACAAATATTATCTTGCCGTTCGGGCTAAAACAGCTGTCCAGCCTATCATTTATATCTTTAAATATTTTTTTCAACTCTTCTTCTAGCTTCACGTGATACCCTTCTTAATATTAACAAAATTATAATTGAATATCCTCAGTATTGTATCAGTTATTTAATGTATTTAATTCAATTTTTTGTAAAAAATACACAATTCTACCTGAACATTGTAACATATATTAAAAAAGGTGGCAATAATACAAAAAATGTTAAGTTTATTGAAAATTATTTGTAATAGTATAAATATATTCCAGAATTTGAGCAAAATATTTCAAATCAGCCTTACCGTTAATAATCATATCAGCTTCGCGCCTGTATGGTTTCACATATTTTTCACCGGCGACAGAAATATAATTCCAATGTTTAAGGGCATTTTCAACATCCTGATTTCTCTCTTCAACCGCTCTTGTAACAAACCATTTTTTACGGATTTCGTCATCAGTTTCCACATAAATTTTTATATCAAAAATATCTTTAACATCTTCATACATAGTTGCGGTACCTTCAACTATTATAATTTTAGAAGATTTCACCTCAATTGCATTTGGCATTGATACACCCGTACCATTAGGTAAATACATTGGACATCTGATATCTAAACCGTCTGCAAGATCCTGAAGATCACTTTTTAACACATCAAGCTGAAAACTGCTCGGGGCATCAACATCATAACCGCTGTCTCGTAATTTATCAAATGTACCGTATTGTGCAATCAATTGAGATATATCATTAAAATAATTATCCGTACTTAATATTGTTACAGGCATCGACAATTGTTCAATAACCTTGCTAATCTCACGGCATATAGTTGATTTTCCTGCTGCTGATTCACCGGTTATACTAATCAAAAAACGCTTTTCCGGATTATTTATTAAACGTTTTGAAAATCTGTATATAAAATCAGGATTCACTTCTCTGAAAATAGGCATCGGATATTTTTTGTCAAACGCAAGAATTTGTTTGAATTTAGTTTGAAGATAAAACGCCAAAAGCTCACGGCCGGTTCTTGAATTAAAATCAGGCTTTAAAATTTTATCATTAGAAGATAATTCTTTTTCAATTAATCCTTGCATAAAATTATCCATAGGTAGTATGAATATATAAACACAAGAAAAAAAAATTTGCTAGTCCGAAAAGTAAATTTTTCAAATTTGACATATAAAAATTTTTTTTGTTATATAATTAATTTATAGAATAAATAAGAGGGGCAGAGGATGGAAACTTTAGCTAAAAACGAAGGTATTATTACAAAAATTATAGGACCTGTAATCGACGTTGAATTTCAACAGGGCGAATTACCTGAAATTTACACTGCATTGAATATTTTTACGGATGACGGTAAAAAAATTGTTGCGGAAGTTCAACAAATGCTGGGTTCAAATAAAGTAAGAACAGTTGCAATGTCATCAACCGACGGTCTTAAAAGAGGCATGAAAGTTGTAAATACAAACGAACCGATTAAAATTCCCGTAGGAAAAGAAATTCTTGGAAGAATTTTAAACGTAACAGGCGACCCTGTTGACCAGATGGGAGAAATTAATGCCGAAACATATCTGCCTATTCACAGAAAATCACCGGCACTTGTTGATCAAAATACGGATATTGAAATTCTCGAAACAGGTATTAAAGCCATAGACCTTTTGCAACCATACCAGAAAGGCGGTAAAATAGGTTTATTCGGCGGTGCCGGCGTTGGTAAAACAGTATTGATTATGGAATTAATCCATAATATCGCAATGGAACACTCAGGTGTTTCAGTATTCGGAGGTGTTGGTGAAAGAACACGTGAAGGAAACGACCTCTGGAATGAAATGAAAGAATCAAACGTTATTGATAAAGTTGCCCTGATTTACGGTCAGATGAACGAACCGCCGGGAGCTCGTATGAGAGTAGGTCTTTCAGCGCTTACCGCTGCTGAATATTTCAGAGATTATTCAAAACAGGATGTACTTTTGTTTATTGATAACATATTCAGATTTACACAGGCAGGTTCAGAAGTTTCAGCACTTTTAGGACGTATGCCTTCCGCTGTAGGTTATCAACCGACACTTGCTACTGAAATGGGCGAATTACAGGAAAGAATTACATCTACAAAAGACGGTTCAATCACATCAGTTCAGGCAATTTACGTACCGGCAGACGACCTTACAGACCCGGCACCTGCAACAACATTCTCTCACCTTGATGCATCAACCGTACTATCAAGACAAATTGCATCATTAGGTATTTATCCGGCTGTTGATCCTCTGGAATCAAGTTCAAGAGCCTTAGATCCGAATATCATTGGTGAAGAACATTACACGGTTACAAGAAAAGTTCTTGAAATTCTTCAAAAATATAAAGAACTTCAAGATATTATAGCAATCTTAGGCATGGATGAATTATCAGAAGAAGACAAAGAAACCGTAAACAGAGCACGTAAAATCCAGAGATTCTTATCTCAGCCGTTCTTTGTTGCCGAACAATTCTCCGGAACTAAAGGTAAATACGTAAAACTTGAAGATACCATAAAAGGCTTTAAAGAAATTATTGAAGGTAAACACGACAATCTTCCCGAACAAGCCTTCTATATGGTCGGCACAATAGAAGAAGCTGTCGAAAAAGCTAAAACACTTTAAAAAAGATCATACTGAGCGAATAATTGTTGGAGCAACAACATTGTGCAAAGAATCTAAAGGTAAAATATTATGCATTTAAAAATAATAACACAGGAAAAAGTTGTTTTTGACGAAGACGTAGACGAAATTTATTCAAAAGGCGTTGACGGCGAATTCGGTATATTAAAAGGGCACGTACCTTTTATGACTGCTCTTGACATAGGTATAACAAAAGTTGTGCAGGGTGGAAAAGTTAAACTGTTTACCACAATGGGCGGCGTTTTCCAGTTTAAAGATGAAGAAGCACTAATTCTGACCCAATGCGCAGAATGCGGTGATGACATTGATAAAACCCGTGCTGAAAAAGCCTACGAAAGAGCAAAAGCACGTCTTGAGGAACAAAACGCAAAAATAGATGCCAAAAGAGCGGAAGCTGCTCTTGCACGAGCAATGGTTAGATTAAAAGCTACTATGAATAATAAATAAAAAAGCGGTCAAATTGACCGCTTTTTTATTCTAAATATTCTTCCGACACTTTATTATAACCCGGCATTCCGTCCGGACCTGGATAGAAAACGCCTTGATCAGTTTTCCATGCTCTTTGCCCGTTAGATAATGTAATTCTTTCAAGATTTGTCCAACGCATACCATTTCTTTCAACAATAGGCTCCTCTGCAACGGGACCATCTACCCAATTTGCCATCTCTTGTTCGTAATTCGGCAAGTCTATGGTATAAGACTCGTAAATAAATTTTGCCTCAAAATATCTGGCGTCATCTTCTTCGTTTACAAATGTCAAATTATACGTTTGCTGATGAAGTTGAACCAATATCCTAAGTATTAATAAAACTATCTGGTTCCATATAACTATAAAATTCAGCAATATCAATTTCAAATTTTTCCATAAAGGCTTTTTCATAGTCTTTTAATTCCACACCGGAATTTTGTTTATTTAACAAGTCCATATACACGGCATGATTAACAGACAATGTACGAGCAGATGTTGCTTTATGTTTATAGGCTAAATAGCTGTCATCAAAATTTTTGCCCAGTGCATTATAAAGATCTGTTGTATTGTTATTTATATAAGTAGGTATATATTTAATATCATCAGTTATTTCATTTGGACCGGCAAGAAAACCTACAACACCTTGTGTATAAAGCTTCATATTTCCATTTTCGTCTTCAGCAAATTCATATTTTAAATTTAAAACAGAAACTTGCATATCCGCTATTTGTTCAGATGTAAACGGTTCTAATTCTGCTCTGTTTTTTGCAGCATAAGCTTTTGTATTTGCAATTTCAAATTCTCTGGCAGTTACCTCTTTACCGTTTAAGTAAAATTTTCCGCCCAAAATCTTACCGACATTGCCATCATAATCAAAAGTCGGTGTAACTTTGTCCAACCTGCGTTCTAAACGATTTTCTTGTCTAATTTCCTGACGTTCTAAACGATCTTTTCTTCGTTCAGTTTGATTAGCCTGTCGAATTTCTTTTCTCATTTCGCGAAGGTCTGCCCGCAATTCTCTATTTTCAGAACGATTTTCTTTTATTTTATCCTTTAAAATCTCCACAGATTTTACACCATCCGGAACAACATCATCGGGTTTTATCTCCGGTATAGGAAGCATCCCTGCAGAAGCTGACATTGCCTTTGCTTTTGCCGTATCATAGACATCTTTTGAGACCTCTTTGCCGTTTATATAATATTTACCGTCAGAAATTTTCCCGACCTGACCGTTTACATCAAAGTCTGCTTCAACTAAAGACAATCTTGATTGTTCATATTCCGGATCATCACTTGGACCGGTAACTACAGGCTCTTCTTGCTGCGGGGTTACAGTTCCATCGTCAGAAGGCGTCTCAGGATCAGATGACTGCTCCGGGGCAGTTGGCGGTGTTTCGGTCAACGGCTGTTCTACAACCTCATAACCAGCTGCTTTTGCTAATGCTTTCATCTCTTCTGCCGTATAATCAAATTCCTGCCCGACCTGCATTGTTGTATAATTAGTAGCACGGTTTGTTTCCTGATGAATTTTATTTAATTGATCATACAAATTTAAGGCATCCTGTTTGGTTAAACCTTTTCCGTCGGTATCTTTTATCAAACCCTGTTTTGCCATTTCGTCAAATACTGATTTCAACTCAAACGTTATACCGCTTGATTTTGCGCCTCTGTTTTGAAGTTTTACTTTAAATCCTGCACTTAATGCCTCGTTTATACCGTTTGTACCCATGGCAAAAACCTCTTTTTTATACTCTTATTATTATTAAGTTTAATTATCAGACCGAATTGCAAGGTTTAAAAATATATTTATAAAAATTTACAAATCCAAATAATTAAAATACACTATTTTTAACGTAATACAAAACATATAAACTTATTTATGCTAAAATAAATACCATGGACAAGTCATTTTATTCAATATTCAAAACATTTTTCAAAGTCGGCACTCTTTTATTAGGCGGAGGGTATGTAATATTACCTCTGCTGCAGGCTGAACTTGTAGATAAGAAAGGATGGATAGATTCTGATGGATTATGTGAGTATTACGCACTGGGGCAGTCTGTTCCGGGAATTATTGCAGCTAATATGTCAATTTTTGTAGGCTATAAATTAAGAGGTCAAATAGGCGCACTGGCAGCAGTCCTCGGCATTGTTACCCCTGCATTCTTAGCTATAATTCTTGTTGCAACCATGCTTGAAGAAATCGTTCATTTAAATTTTATACAAAGTATTTTCTGGGGAGTAGGAATCGGTGTAATTTTACTGGTTTATCTCGCGACAAAAGAAATGTGGAACAAAAGTATAGTTGATAAATTCACATGCGTGGTATTTTTTGCGGCATTCATTTTGTCAACGTGTTTTCAAGTGTCGCCTGCTTTAATTATCATTTTGTCAATCATTTCCGGAATTATCTACAAAAAACATATTGACGCTAAACCGAAAAAGGAGGATGATAAATGATTTATCTAAATCTGTTTATCCAATTTTTTCACATAGGTTTGTTTTCATTTGGCGGCGGATATGCGACATTACCATTTTTGTATCATATTGCAGAGAATCAACAATGGTATACTATCAAACAATTAACCGATATGATAGCAATATCATCAATAACCCCGGGACCCGTTGGAGTAAATGTAGCGACATTTGCAGGATTTACGACATCAGGAATTCTTGGAGCTCTTGTGGCAACAACATCTGTTATCCTGCCTTCATACATTCTCGTAATTATAATTTCAAAATTCTTGGAACAATTTGAAACGAACCAAAATGTAAGAGCTGCAATTTATGCTTTAAAACCGGCAGGATGCGGGCTTTTAGCAGCTGTGGCAGTAGATATGTTTATAAATAATGCAAATTTACCGGGAATGTTTTTACTTGCAATATTATTTTTTATCAGTTTAAAACAAAAACATGATCCTCTGTTTTATTTGGCAGTTTCAGCATTAGTCGGGTTATTCGCAGGTTTTTTACACTTAACCGCTTAAAAAAAATTAACAATTTTATAAAATTAAGCAATAATTTTCTTCAGATACATTAATATTAACGAAAGGAGTTATATAATGGTAAATAGTGTAAATAACAGTCCGAGTTTTGGTTCTACAAGAATTCCTTATAATAATGTTCTTGTACACAAATACCTTGAACCTTTAAACAAATATTTTGACATAAAAGATATTGGTCACATGAAACCGCAGGAAGCAGCTGACAAAATTGATTTTAATCAGGCAGCTATTATATTTGACAAAGATGCAATGATAGTTGTAGGTAAAGACGGAGGCCCTGGAGGTGCCGACACATTTATCGGACGTATATTGAAAAAAGTAAGTCCGGACGTGGAATACATAGACGATATAAAACCCGTTAAAAGTAACGGAGAAGTTATTGATTTAAACATTTAAATCAAACATTTTATATTGCAAAGCCTGCATAAGGTGTGTCTGCTGAATTTGGGATGAATTATCCAGATCAGCAATTGTCCGAGCGAGCTTTAATATTCTGTCATAACGGCGGCCGGATAATTGATATTTTACAATAGCAGTTTTAAATATTGCCTGTGATTGTTCATCAATCGGGCAATATTTTTTTATTAATTCAGATGTTAATTCGGAATTTGTCAAAATATTTTCATTTTTATATCTTTCCGCTTGAATTTGACGGGCTTTTATAACTCTTTTTCTTATATCGGAAGATTTTTCAGCATTATTATCAATATTCAGAAGTTCATTTGCGGTTAATCTCGGCACTTCAATCTGCAAATCAATTCTATCCAGAAGAGGACCTGAAAGCTTTGCAAGATAACGGTTTATCATATATTCAGAGCATGTACAATGTTTTTCTCTATCTCCTTTAAACCCGCACGGACACGGATTCATCGCACCCAGAAGCATAAATTTTGCCGGATACTTAATTGAATGTTTTGCGCGCGAAATAACGATTTCTCCATCTTCTAACGGCTGTCTTAAAACCTCCAGAACATTTCTCGGGAATTCAACCATTTCATCCAAAAACAATACCCCTCTGTGAGCAAGCGTAATTTCACCCGGCATAGGGTTGCTTCCGCCGCCGATAATTCCGTTTGCAGAAGCAGTATGATGAACAGCACGGAAAGGTCTGTTTGTCATTAATGGTTTATCCTGAGATAAAAGTCCGCAAATACTGTATATTTTTGTTAATTCCAGAGCTTCTGATAATTCAAGAGGCGGCAGAATTGATGCAAAACATTTTGCCATAAGAGTTTTACCCGAACCAGGTGAGCCTGTCATAAGCAAATTATGCCCGCCGGCCGCCGCAATTTCCAAAGCTCTTTTCGCTTTTTGCTGACCTTTTACGTCTTTAAAATCATATTCAAAATTTTCATCAATACCGGAAAGATAAGAATTTATATCTATTTTAAATTGTTTCAAGGGAACTTCAATAAAATGATTCACAACATCTGCAAGACATTCCGCACCAAAAACATTAATCCCGCCTATTAAAGCAGCCTCTTTCACATTATCTGCCGGCACAATAACATTTTTAATCCCGATATCTTTCAATCCCATAACAATAGGCAGAACTCCGCGGACACCTCGCAGGTCACCGTTTAGGGAAAGCTCTCCGACAAAAGCAAACTCTCTTAACTTTTCCTCTTCAAGGACTCCTTCTTCAACCAGAATACCAATTGCAATAGGCAGATCAAAACTTGTTCCGGCTTTTTTTAAATCAGCTGGAGCAAGATTAATTACAATTTTCCGACCGGGAAATGTAAACCCGGAATTTTTAACGGCAGATCTGACTCTGTCCCGCGCTTCATTCACCGCAGCATCCGGCAGCCCTACAACAGAAAATGAAGGCAAACCATTTTGAACATCTGTCTCTACGGAAACCTCATACGCATTCAAACCTATTACGGTTGCGGTTGTAACTTTATTAACCATACGGTTATTATACAACAAATTTTTGGGTTATAATTAATTTATGGAAAAAATTAACAAAATACTTGCAGTAAATTTTGGCGGAATAGGTGATGAAATTTTATTTTTGCCAGCAATGATTTCTCTCAAAAAAGAATTCCCGAACGCAGAAATCACCCTTGCACTTGAACCAAGAAGCAAAAGCGTTAAAGATTTAACTGATGTGATAGATGATTTAATCCTTGTTGATATAAAAAATAAAAATAAATATGTTGAACTTTTAAAATTTATATTTGCTGCCCGCAAGAGGAATTTTGATCTTGCCATAACTGCAGGCGGAAATAAATTTATGAGTATAATTTTATTTCTCACAGGTGCTAAAAAACGTTATGGTTATGACTGCGGGGCATTGAGCCGAAAACTTTTGACCCGGGCTGTTCCTCTGAATAAAAACCAGTATGCCGCAAAAATGTATCATGATTTAGTGACACCCGTTACAAATAATATTACCGAACTACCTGAGATAAATGTACCGCTGCAGGAAAAAATCCCGAATTCCGTACTTATTCATCCGGGTGTAAGCAAAATGAGCATCCAAAAAGGCATGATAAAAACGGTTTCTGCTGAAGTCTGGGCAAAAACTATTGATTTATTGGTTCAAAAAAACAAAAAAGTTATTCTCACGGGCGGTCCCGATGATAAAGAATGTATTGATACAATTTTGAAAACAGTTACAACAACCAATTTTGAAAACTTTTACGGAATGACAAAAAATCTGCGTGACCTTGCTGAACTTATAGGCAAAGCTGAAATATTTTTGTGCTCTGATTCTGCGCCTTTACATGTTGCGGTTGCAATGGGGACAAAAACCTACGCAATTTTCGGACCGACAGATGATAAAAAACTCATACCCGATAACGTTACAGCAATCAAAGCACATGACCACTGTTCTCTAAAACCATGTCTGTGGGATAAAAGACAAACCACCTGCAAAACTCTGGATTGCTTAAAAATCACGGCACAAGATATTATTAATTTTATTAATTAACCGCAATAGAAGGAAAAACCTCCACCTTTTCCGCAGCTGCCTGACTGTGCATCCCATCTTAATCCAACGCCGGTGCCATATTTATGTATTGTAGAGCTAAGTCTACATATTTCCTGTTCGTATGACATGCATTCACTTTCTGATTTTATGTTAGCAAGTTCCTCTTCGACAGTAGGCTCAGGTGGTTGCGGCAACAGCATATTTGTAAGATCTGTCAATTCAGCATTTCCTGATATCTGAAATACAAAGAAATCTTTGTTTACCGTATTTGGATTTCCTTTACCGTTTACATCCGAATAAAATCCTATTGCTCCTCCGCCGCTTTGCATAATCATATATGTTATACCGTCGTTTGTCTGAAACATATACGGCACCTGCTCCCAAAAATTTTCTCCAAGCTCCATTTTCTCTTCAACTCCGGATATTGTATATACCTCGGACATTGAACTTTTTATATCAGAGCTAAAACTATCTCTTGATATTCTGAAAGCTTCTTTATGCTTATTCGCAATACACGCCCGATCCTTACATTGAAACAATGACAAATCTTTAATGTCAAAGACATGTTCATTTGCCATCATTAATTTATAACCGTTTACCAGTATATTCTTTGCTTTTTTGTATTTTGTACCTAAAACTTTTGACTGATAATTACTTATCAATGTCGGCACTGTCATTGCTGCTACTAAACCTATTATACCCAGCGTTATCAAAACTTCTGCCAGCGTAAAACCATACACCGGCACTTCATAATACCGCTCAAACCCTTGA
>CALVBW010000028.1 GCA_944325945.1 Candidatus Gastranaerophilales bacterium
AGCAGGCAGTATTAAAAAATCAATTTAAAAAATTTTACAGTACATTCTGGCAGGCAGTAATAGGTATACAAACAAAAGAAGGGCGACCAATACAATGTTATTATTGGGATGAAAATAATCCTTATACGGGCAAATGTACTGTTATATGTGATGAAGATGATAAAAATCAATACGGAAACTGCAAAAGTGGAACTTATTATTGTAAAGAAACCGGCGAGAGTCCTCCGACTGATATAAATGGTCACATGTCAGAGTGCAGCGACTTTTATGAAGAATTGTTTTTAAAAACATTAAAGACAACAAAAATATGTAAAGATCATGCTTATGAACAAGGGTGCTTGCCTGAAGATTTCAGAGGTGTGGATGTTGTAAAATCAGAACAAAATCCTGATAAGGAACAAGATCCTAACGGAATGTTTTCCGATGCTTCTGTAAAAAACAATTATCCGGTTTTTGTGCTTTCTGACGGTACATATATTATAGAATATAATCGTTACTTCGCGGGTGCACCTGTTTTTGCGGCAGACATAAACGGTACCAAAGGTCCGAATAAATGGGGGTATGATATATTTGCATTTAAGATTTATGGTAATAAGAAAAACGGTATAACGCGACTTCAAGAAACTAATTATGCCATAGAATCAGGCGGGAAAAGATTTCAACAAATGTATGATGAATGTTTTAAATAGTTGATAAAAACGTTATGAATTTATCGCTGTATTTTTTCTGTTTGATGAGTTTATAACCGTAAAAATCAACATCGTCAACATGTTCCAGAATTATTATATAAGAGGCAATATTCTTTATTGCCTCTAAACTTTTTTCGTAAATCCCTGAAAAGTATGGCGGATCGATATAGATTACGTCAAATTTTCGGTCAAATTTGGGGCAGATTTTCAGGCTGTCGCCTATGGATAATTCAGGCGCAATATCAAATTTTTTAAAATTATTTTTAATTATGGCGGCAGCTTTGGGATTTTTTTCTATGGCAGCTGCATATTTAAATCCTCTTGAAATTGCCTCCAGTCCCATAATACCTGAACCTGCATACATATCAAGAAAAATTTTCCCTTCAAAATCAATCATCGCCTGCAGAGTATTAAAAACACTCATTCTCACCTTGGACAGCGTCGGACGGGTAATATTTTCATCCGGTGCGGTAATTTTTTGACCCTTATATTTTCCTGCTGTTATAATCATATTAACTATTTTACAACGAATAAAATTTAGTGTATAATTAATATTACGGAGAGGAAATGACGGAAAACAAAAAAACAGATGTAATAGTCGTTGGTGCAGGTCCCGGTGGTATTTCGTGTGCGATTACGATTGCAAGAGCCGGCAAAAAAGTTGTTTTGATTGAGCGCGGAAGTTTTGCTGGCAGTAAAAATGTTTTTGGCGGCGCAATTTATACACAGCCGACAAAAGAAATTTTTCCGGATTTTGAAACGTCAGCACCGCTTGAAAGGCGTAATGTTGAACATAAATTCGCGATTTTAGGTGAAGATGACAGCACTGTTGTTTCTTATAAAAATAAAACAGAAACTGCCGGAAGTTATACGGTAATTCGCGCGAAATTTGACCGTTGGATGGCGGAAGAAGCCAAAAAAAACGGGGTTTATCTTGTTGAAAAGACCGTTGTAAAAGAGCTTTTGACTGAAAACGGCAAGGTTATAGGCGTTAAGACGGAGCTTGAAGATTATTACGCGGATATTGTTGTTCTGGCAGACGGTGTCAATTCACTTCTTGCAAAACAAATCGGTTTGCGTGAAGATATTCAGCCAAAAGATGTTGCTCTGAGCGTTAAAGAGGTTATTAAGCTTGATAAAAACATAATTAACGACAGGTTTAATATATCTGATGACGAGGGGTGCATTTATGAAATTTTTGGCGGCCCGATGCTCGGGATGTTAGGTCTGGGCTTTATGTATACAAACCAAAATTCAGTAACTATCGGTCTGGGGATTACGTTAAGCGAGCTTGTTGAGCGCGGAATACGTCCTTATGATATGTTGGAAGAATTAAAAAAACATCCGACAATTGCACCTTTAATTAAAGATGGCGAATTGCAGGAATATTCTGCACATTTGATTCCGGAGGGCGGTTATAATAAGGTTCCGAAACTCTCTGCTGACGGTGTCATGGTCGTTGGTGATGCGGCAATGCTTGTTAATAATCTCCACTGGGAAGGCACAAACCTTGCTATGATTAGCGGCAAACTTGCAGGCGAAACAGCGATTGAAGCATTAAATAAAAATGATTTTTCCGCCAAAACTTTGCAGCTTTATGAAGAAAAACTTAAAAATTCCTTTGTTATGAAGGATTTGAAGACATATAAAGATTTGATGGATATTGCTCATAAAAAAAGTGATGCGTTTTTGGATTATTATTTGAGAACAGTGAACGCGTTTTTCAAAATGTTTACATCTGTTGACAGTGTTCCGAAACGTCAGAAATATTATAATTTTATCGGAACTTTCTTTAAAGAACGGAAGTTTATGAATATAATAAGTGATATCCTGCATGGAATTAGGCTTTTGTGGAGCATCTTAAAATGGTACTAGAAGATAAATTGTTTACAGTTAAATATACGCCTGATACGGTTTCTCATTTGACACCCGATAATGAAATGTGTAAAATTTGTACGAACAGGATTTGTACAAAGATTTGTCCTGCTAATGTTTATGAGTGGGATGAAACGCACCAAAAACTTATCGTAAATTTTGAAAACTGTCTGGAATGCGGCGCATGCAGAATTGCCTGTGCAAAACAGAGTTTAAAGTGGGAATACCCCAAAGGCACAAAAGGAGTTACTTTTAAATTAGGATAAAAAGGAGACGGAAAGATGAAAGAAGAGTATAGCAATCACCAAAGACGCTGGTATGACAAAGATCCTGTATTATCACAGGCAGTTAGCACACTTGAGCATAGTGACGATCAAACTCAAATCAGAATTGCTTTGAATTTGATTAAAATTATTATTGAACACAACATTGAAGATGAAAAGTTTGAAGCTGTCGAGGATATTATTAATGCTGTCGGGTCAGGTTTGGACGACAACAGAAAAGGCCGCTGGTACGATATAGATACCACACTCAGAACAGCCATGAATATGCTTCAGAATTGCCCTGAAGCAACTCAACATGTTATTGCAAAAGAAATGGCTAAAATGGTTGTTGATAAAATTAAAACAGATGATGATTCCGAAGAGGAAGAAAATTAAAAGGTGAGCTTTGGCTCACCTTTTTGAAATTTGATTTATATTAGTAATCCATTTTCCAGCCGTCTTGAACGATTTTATTGTAACAGCCGAGCCCGTAAAATTGACTATTTCCATCAGCATTACCGCATTGATCGGGGCTGTGAGCTTCTATGCCTGCTATCGGATCTTTAGAAAAGCTTTCTGCAATTGCCCCACTATAGTTTAAAGAAAGATGAAAAAAATCTCGTCCTAATATATTAGGTTTTGATTTACCATTAATATCTATGTCTATCTCCATTGGGTCATATTCATCAAATGGATAACAACATATTGTTGCTCCATTGTTTAGAACAGCGCAATACCCCCAAGGACCATCACCAACAGTACCATTTAATGATTTATAATTTTCAGCAATACATTCATTTATATTATCATCAAAAACATTACACGTTTTGACAGTTTTAAAATAAGTTTTCAAAAATTTTCCAACAGAATTTTCATAAGCTTCTTTAGAATATTCTTCATTATACAAATAAGTCTGATTTAAATTAAAAGTTTGTTCTTGAGCCATAAGAAGTTTAGCAGCATTAGAGATAGTCGCAACGGTTTTTTGTAATTGAGAAACATAAACTTTTTTCTGATAATTCGCGACAAGAGTCGGAATAGTCATAGCTGCGACAACGCCGATAATACCAAGAGTAATTAAAACTTCTGCCAGTGTAAAAGCACATTTCAAATGTTTATCATTCATAATTTTACTCCTATGATAACTTATATATTCTCATTTATAGATATTATAAGTTACCAGAATAAATATGTCAATATAGTAAAATAGAGTTAATATGTATGATGGCAAAGAATTGTTAAAACAATTAGGCAGAAATATCAAGGCAGAACGTGTACGAAAAGGTTACACACAGGAATCTTTTGCGGAAAAAGCCGGTGTTTCTCGTGAATATATAAGCCGAATTGAGCGCGGTCAGGAAAATATGTCTATCTTAAAAATTTTAAATTTATCCGAGATATTGGATACTGATATTAAAAATTTGTTATTATTTTAATTATTTATAGTCCAACCGTTCTGAATATCATATAGTATCTGTGAGCACCCCAGTATACAACAAGCGACAGGAAGTTGTTATCCAGATCGGTTGCTTCAAGGTAAGTTTGCGGTGCGGGTTTTCGTTTCGCACTCGGAAACACTCTGCCTACCCAGTCAAGAGTTTTGATATGAACTTTTTGCGACCAGGTCATTTGGGGTTTTGGAAGGTTTTCGTCATAGAAAAATTCCGGCGTTATATCTCTTTCATAGACAGGGATTATATATTTAATTTTGCCCTGAACTTTAAAAAGCATATACCATTTGCCTTCGTGTTCTCTCGGGGTCAGAAGGTAGTAGCCCGGTTCTATGGTGATTGTTTTGAAAAATAATGGACCTGTAAGGCGGAATAAAGGATAAGGCGACCATGAAGTGTCTTTCATGTCATAATATTCTCCGGGGTCAATATCGTGGACATATTTGTGTTCCGGAACGGGTAAATCTCTGTAGATTTGTTCGTAATCCACCTCTTGTGCCGTTGCACACAACGCAAACATCATTAAAAATAAGGTTACAAGAATTTTTCTCATAACCTTATTTTAATAAATTTTTCTCTAAAATCAATCATTTTAATAGATTAAATGTTTGCAAGCTTTGTATAGTAATCGTTTGCACGTTCAAATTTGTGCGCTGCATTGAACAATTTAGCTTCCTGCAATTGCGGTGCAAGGATTTGCAAGCCTATCGGCATGCCGTCTCTGTCAAATCCTGCAGGAACACTCAATCCCGGAATACCTGCAAGGTTTGCGCTGATTGTTGCAATATCTGTCAAATACATTGCTAACGGATCATTTGATTTTGCACCGAGTTCAAATGCAGTGTTCGGGCATGTCGGTGAAATTAATACATCAGCTTTTTTGAACGCTTCAACAAAATCCTGCGTTACTAATGCTCTCATCTGCTGGGCTTTTTTATAATAAGCATCATAGTAGCCGGAGCTTAGAGCATAAGTTCCGAGCATTATACGGCGTTTGACTTCCGGACCAAAACCTTCTGCACGGGTTTTGGTGTACATTTCAAGAAGATTTTTAGCATCAGGTGTTCTGTAACCGTATCTTACGCCGTCAAAACGTGCAAGGTTTGATGAGCATTCAGCTGTTGCAAGAATATAATAAATTCCGATTGAATGTTTCAAATTCGGCAGAGAAATTTCAACAATTTCGGCGCCGAGTTTTTTGTAGCATTCAATTGCATTTTCAACAGCTTTCTGGACATCTTCCGATAATCCTTCCGACATCAATTCTTTTATAACACCGACTCTCAGTCCTTTAATGTCATTATTAAGATTTGCCGCATAGTGTTCTACGGGAAGGTTTAAAGAAGTTGAATCTTTCGGGTCATGACCTGAGATAACTTCTAAAAGATTTGCCGCATCTTCAACCGTTCTTGCAAAAGGTCCGATCTGATCAAGTGATGATGCAAATGCTATAAGTCCGTATCTTGAAACACGTCCGTAGGTCGGTTTCATACCTACAATCCCGCAGAATGATGCCGGTAATCTTATTGATCCGCCCGTATCGGAACCCAGTGACAACGTGACTTCGCATGATGCAACACTTGCTGCTGATCCGCCTGAGGAGCCTCCGGGAACTTTGTTTAAATCCCACGGGTTATGAACTTTTTTGAAGGCGGAGTTTTCGTTTGAAGAACCCATTGCAAATTCGTCTAAATTAGCTTTCCCTAAAATAGGAACGAGATTATCAAGTAATTTTTGTGAAATAGTTGCGTTGAAAGGTGATACAAAATTTTCTAAAATTTTGCTGGAAGCTGTTGTTTTTGAACCAACTAAATTCATGTTATCTTTCAAAGCAAGCGGAATACCTGCAAGAAGCGGTAATTCTTCCCCGCGTGCAATTTTTTCGTCAACTTTTTTTGCTGTTTCCAGTGCTGTTTCTTCAGTTAAAGAATTAAACGCACCTAATTTTTCGTCAATTTCTTTTATTCTGTTCAAAGCTGCCTGTGTGAGTTCTACAGCTGAAATTTCTTTATTTTTCAAGGCTTTGGCTTGTTCTGTCGCCGGTTTTCTTAAAAGCTCGTTCATATTTTCTCCTTAAAAGCTATCTTATGAAAAAATTGTATGACAAAAATAAGTTGTTGTAAATGATTATGATATTTTAAGTGATTTTGTGTTAAGATTACATCGGGGAATTTATATGAAAGCATTGAAATCAATGAGATTACATATAGGAATTTTCGGCAAAACAAATGTCGGGAAATCTTCGCTTTTGAATAAAATTTCAAATCAGAGTGTTTCTATTGTATCAGATGTCGCGGGAACGACTACCGATGTTGTTGAAAAATCAATGGAGCTTTTGCCGGTGGGGCCAGTAACTTTTTTGGATACGGCAGGACTTGATGATAAAACAGATTTGGCTGAAAAGCGTATTGAAAAAACAATGAAAATTGTCAACCGCTGTGATGTGGCGGTTGTTGTCTGTGATTATAACGGTATTGATGATTATGAAAAAAATCTCATTGAAAAATTTGAAGAACTTAAAATACCTTATCTTATTGTAGTCAATAAGAGTGACGTAAAAGAAATTAAACTTTCGGGGTATGAAAATATCCTGTACACATCAACCGTAAGTGATAAAGATATTGTGTTTAAGTTTAAAGAAGCTCTTGTAAGGCTTTTGCCTGATGATTTCATAAATACTCCGAAAATTGCAGGGGATCTTGTGCCGGAAAAAAGTACGGTAATCCTTGTTGTACCCATTGATAAAGAAGCCCCGAAAGGCAGGCTTATCTTGCCGCAAGTCCAAGCAATACGCGATTTGCTGGATAGTAATTGTATGCCTTATGTCGTGAAAGAAACCGAATTAAAAGATGCGCTGGATAATTTAAAAACGCCGCCGGCTCTTGTTATCACTGACTCGCAGGCGTTTAAAAAAGTTGCGGAAATTGTCCCCGAAAATATTCCTCTCACGTCTTTTTCAATACTTTTTGCAAGATTAAAGGGTGATTTGAAAGAATTTGTAAACGGCGCAGAGGCAATTGCAAATTTAAACGACGGCGACAGAGTTCTTATACTTGAAAGCTGTTCTCATCACGCAATTGACGACGATATCGGAAGGGTTAAAATCCCGAATCTTTTAAGACAAAAAACAGGTAAGGATTTGAAAATAGAACACTATTCGGGACACGATTTTCCGGATATAACCCCATACAAACTTATAATACATTGCGGGGCATGCATGACAAACCGCCGCGAGGTTTTATCAAGAATCCTAATCGCAAACAACAAAAATATTCCTATAACCAATTACGGCATCGTTATATCGTATTGTCTGGGCATTTTGCCAAGAGCAATAAAGGTGTTTAGTAAATAACATATAAGTTTAATACGGTAAGGATTCCCAGTAACCTTTAGTTTCATCATCGGGATTTATATTCATATGTGCGTAGTATGCGCATCCGACTCCGTTTCCGGTCTGTTTAGATTTTACCGAACAGGGTACTCCCCTTATAATTGTGTGAAGTCCTTGATTTGCAGCTTCTTCAAGCTCTTCTTCCGTATAAAGTTTTGACATTTTTTCCGGCAGTAAAACGTCATTATTATCTATATAAAAGTAAAAAATATCAAATCCGAGACGGTTTGGTTTTTTAATGCCGTTTGTATCAATTGCAAGTGTTATTTGAGCGGCATTGACCAGTATATTAACGCACATTCCGTTTGCCATGGCATTTTCAATAACTTCTTTACCTCCTGCCGTTAATGAAGTATAGGCGTCCTGCGTGTTGTTATAGTTTCTGATTTTAGCCGGATATTCGCATTTACCTATCACTTTTATATGGGATGAATTATTAAAAAGGTTGTATAATTCTTCCTTCCTATAATAATAGTTATCATCACCTAAATTACCGTGTGCTGTATAATATGTTTTTAATCCCGGTCCATGTTCCTGTTGAAGATAAAGAACGGACTGGCTGAGAAGTGAGTAAGCTGTTTTGAAACCGACTTGCAATTGCTTTGATTCAATTTTATGCATCAAAGTCGGAATAGTCATAGCGGCGACAACGCCGATTATGCCGAGGGTGATTAAAACCTCAGCGAGGGTAAACGCAGCACGACGAATATTGTCAAACATGTCTACGTGCGTAGCACCTTCCGCCAGAGTAAACGCGGCTTTTTTAGAAGTGAATAAGTAAATAAGGGAATAAGTAAATAAGTTTTTTCTGTGAGCTACGCTCACATATTTGTCATTCCGAACTAGTTTCGGAATCTCTTTATTATGAGATGCTGAAACTAGTTCAGCATGACCGGAGGTTAAGCTACTGCCCCCCCCCCTTGCGTGAAAAGTAGTCGTGATGCGTATTTGCGTCCATCTATAACCTCCAAAATAGTTATTACTTTTTCATTATACCAATTAAGCGGTATTTATGCAACTTTATATTTCCATCATAAATATGATAAAAAATTTTATTCCTTTGAGTAAAATAGCTTTATGTACGAGTACGAATTGGAATATGAAGACAAAGAGCTTAAAAAAGTCGGGCTTGAATTGATGTTTATGACGCCCGAAAAATGCGAGAAATCGGAAGGCATTACGGCCGTTGAGCTTGCAAAGCTTGTCGATTTGCCTGTCGAAGTTGTTAAAAAAAAGCTCAATATCTTAAAAGATGCAGGGATTGTACGTGTCAAGGGGATTAATCCGAAATTCTGGAAATTTGATGAATATAATTTTCAGCGCATGGATGAACATGATGATATTTTTAAGCTGTTGTGCAGCTTTGATGATGTTGATTTTGACAGATATTTTACTTACTAATTATTTTCCGATACAAAAATGGTCAAAAATATTATTCAAAATCTCATCGGTTATGACTTCGCCCGTGAGTTCATTTAAGAATAACAGAGCTGATTTTAAATCAATACTTATCAAGTCCTGCAGTTCGTGATTTTTAGCTGCGTCGAGCGCTTTTGTTAAACTGTCGCGGCATTTTATAAGACAATCTGTTTGACGTTTGTTTGTTATGAATTCAGTTTCTTCCGCGGAAAAATTACATACAATACTTTTAATTTTTTCGCGCAAATCGTCCAGCCCTTCATTTGTTAAAGTTGAGATGTAAATTGCATTCTTATCTGTCCTGTTGTCGGTCAAATCACATTTGTTGGCGATAACAAGATGTTTTTTGTCTTTGATAAGATTATAGATTTCTTCATCTTCTTTATTAAGACCGTTTTTAGCATCATAGACAAACAGTATCAAATCAGCTTCTTCTGCTGATTGTTTAGAAAATTCAATTCCTATTCCTTCAACCTGTCCCACGTCATCGGTATTTCTTATGCCGGCTGTATCAATTAGGGTTACCGCAACATCCATATCAAGCGTTTCTTTTAAAACATCTCTTGTGGTTCCTGCAATATCCGTTACAATTGCACGTTTTGCATTTAATAATTTATTGAAAAGTGATGATTTGCCGACATTTGGTTTGCCTACGATTGCTACTTTTATGCCCTGTCTTAAAATATCCGATGATTTTGCACAGGCAAGAACGCTGTCAACTTCTTTTATGGTTTCCTCAAATTGACCGGCTAATAAATCATAAGACGGTTCATGGACATCTTCAGGAAAATCTATTGCCGCAATAATAATTGATAAGCTGTTAAAAATTTTGCTCCGGATATCATTTATTTTTCTATATAACACACCGGATAGATTTTTTGCGGATTGTATTGCAAAATTTTGGGTTTTGGCGTGAATTAAATCTGCTACTGCTTCTGCCCGTGACAAATCCATTTTTTTATTTAAAAAGGCTCGTTTTGTAAATTCACCGCGTTCAGCCATTCTTGCTCCGTTTTTTAAAACAAGATCAAGAATATTCCTCACAACGTTTACACCGCCGTGGCATTGAATTTCTATGACGTCTTCACCTGTATAGCTATTGGGGTTTCTAAATGACAGTATAATAACTTCATCTATTTTTATTCCGTTATCTTCAATCCAGCCATGTGAAATGTGACCCGGAATTAGCGGCTGGCCTTTAAAAATTTTTTCTGCGATATTAAAGCTTTCATTGCCGGAAATTCTTATAACACCTACTCCTCCTGTCCCGAGAGGTGTTGCTATTGCGGCTATTGTGTCAAATTCTTGAATTATATTCATAACTAAATTATACATGAAAACTTTTTTAATGTATAATAAATGTTATGGAAGAAATAAATGAGCTTATTGCTGATAATAAATTTACAGAAGCACAGAAAAAGTTAGAAGAACTTTTGAAAACAGATAAAAAAAATGTTGAAGCCTTAAAGCTTTTGGGGCTTTGTTATGTCAATCTGGAAAAATACAAAGAGGGGCAAAGTGTTTTTGAAACTGTAGTAAAATATTTGCCTGAGGACGCCTCCAGCTGGTTTTATCTCGCAAATTGCTATGATAATCTTGATGATTTTTTACATGCCAAAACCGCTTATCAGGAAGTTTTGAAGCTCAGACCTGAATATCTTGACGCATATAAAAATCTTTGTGTTGTATATGTGAAATCTAAAGAGGCCGAAAAAGCTGTTGATCTTGGTAAAGAGGCTCTCAAACTTGTAGAACAGGATTATACGTTATTTTATATAATCGGAACTGCGAGTATGTCATTAAAAAGATTTGAAGAAAGTGTTTATTATCTCGAAAAAGCTCTTGCTTTAAATCCGACTCATTCCCAGCTTTATAATAATTTGGGCACATGTTATGTTACAATAGGCAACCTCGATAAGGCTTATGAAAATTATTTGAAGGCTAGTGAGTATGATCCTGATAATCCTTTGACATATTTTAATATCGGATCTGTCCTTCAAATTCAAAATAAACATAAAGAAGCTTGTGAATATTTTAAAAAAGCTTATGAAAAGGAGCCCGCAGACAGTTATCTTGTTGCGTTAGCTCTGTCGGAGGTTAAATCCGGCGATATACATGCCGCTATTGAACATTATAAACATCTGATTGTTCAGTTTCCTGCAAAACATAATTTTCAATACAATCTTGTTTGCTGCTATGAGTTGATTGGTGAGTATCAGCTTGCCGTAAATATTTTGCAAAATCTTGTTATGCTCAACCCTAAATCTGTTAATATGGCGCATAAGCTTGCAAATTTGTATTTGAAAATAAATCAGCCGCAATATGCTAAGCAAATTTTTGAGAAAATTTTGATACAAGGGAATGTGTCTTTTCAAATATATTATGAGTTTGCTTATGTTTGTATTATGACGAATGATTTTGACAAAGCTGAGAAAATTTTGAAAAAAGTTATTGAATTGAATCCTGAATATGCGCCTGCGCACAAGGATCTCGGAGTTATTTATCTTACAAAACGTTTGTTTGATTATGCTAAAGATGAGTTTGAAAAAGCTTATAAATTGGCGCCCGAGAATTATTCAATAATTTTTGAATATGCAAATTATCTTCATGCTACAACTGATTTTAAGATGGCTGATGAAATGTATCAAAAAGCCCTAGCCCTTGAACCGGATAACCCGAATGCATTGGGTTTTTCCGCATTGAATAAAATCCAACTTAAAGATTTTGATAAAGCTAAAGAACAGATTGATAAAGCATTAAAATTCGCAAATGATCAACCGTTTCTGCTGTTTATTGCCGGTAAAATAAGATTTTTGCTGAAGGATTATGAGAATGCAAAAAGTTTTTTGATTAAATCTTACGAAAGTGATAAAACACACGATTGTGAAAATCTTCTCGGGCTTTGTTATTACGAGCTGGGCAATTATGAACAGGCAAATTCCATTTTTAAAAATTTGCTTGAAAAAAATTCGATGAATATTAATATTCTTCTAAACAGTGCAAAGTGCTATGCAAAGCTTAATAATAATGATGCAGCCTTAGAACAACTTGAAAAAGCTGTTGAAATTTTCCCTGATTGTGAAGAAGCTCAGGAACTTATTCGAGAATTGTCTTAATACTAAAAAATCGGCTTTCGATGACAGCCGATTTTTAATAATTCTATTTAGTTTTGTTTAAGCGAGTCCCAAAACTTTTTTGTACCATGAGAATGTTTCTAATTCTAAACCATTAAAAGTTGTCTTCAGGCATTGTGCTTTTAAATAGTCTTCGAACTCGTCGTTGAATTTTGATTTGACCTTTTTGTCTTCGGTCTTTGTTACGAGTGTTGCCATAGAATCCTACTCCTTTTCCTTCGTTATATTTTCCAATAACTTTGTGTATATTATAGCACGTTATTCGGAAATTTTCTAGTAGTATAAAAGTCGAAAATATAAAAACTTGCGCTGTATGCGGAATTTAATTGTAAATTTTTGTTAAGAATTTGCCAAAGAATTATAGAGTTAAATATTAATAATTCTGTAGAATTAATTTTACAGTAGTAAAATTTTTATTTTATTTTCCGGTAAATTATCAGATATTTGAAGTCAGCTTTACATGGAATGAATTTTTTGCTAAAATATAAATTAATTGAGGAGCAGGGAAAATTAGAAAGCATCTTTTAATATCAACAATTATTACTTTGAGTCTAACGGGAATTGCTGCATATGCTGCAATGACGCCGGAAGTTAATATGTTATACCAGCAGGCATGTTCTGCTGAATATCAGAATAATTTGCCTGATGCTATCGAAAAATTAAAAAAAGCATTATCGTTAGCTCCTAATGACAGTATGCTTTATACAAAACTTGCCGGTATATATTCCGATTTGGGGGAATATGATCTGGCTTTGCAGGCTTATTCAAAAGTTTTGGAATTAAAACCGGATGATGCTTTTGTGTATATAAGTGTTGGCAGTATTTATGAAACTCAGGGAAAATATAAGGATGCTCTGGCTGCTTATAATAAGTCAATGCAGATTTTTCCGGAATATAAATATAATTATTTAAATATTGCAAATGTTCAATACAAAATGCAGGACTATAAAGCTGCCGTACAAAGTTACGGAAAATTTTTGGAAATATATCCGCAGCACAGAGAAGCCCGTGAAAATCTTGCATCAGCCTATCTTGTTCTTGATATGCCGGAAAAAGCGGTTAAAGAATATACAACGCTTTACAATAAGAATTCATCAACTTTTAAGGATTATGCAAATTATGGTATTGCTCTTGTAAAGACAGGCGACTTTTCTAAAGGTTCTGAAATTTTGGAAAAAGCTGTTGAGCTGGATCCGGAAAATACTTCATGCCATGTAAGTCTTGCGCTTGCATATCAGGAACTTGATAATAATGATTTAGCTCTCGAACAATACGGTATTGTGTTCAAACAACTGCCAAATCTGCATTCAATAAGATTGGATTATGCAAATCTTCTTGCCGATATGAAGAAAAATACAGAGGCTATAGAGCAATATAAGATTTATGCACAAAATTATCCTGCAGATGCCAGAGCATATAAAAATATGGCAATAGTTTACAAACGTATGAATGACCTTGATTCTGCTATTGCAAATTTTGAAAAGACACTTGCCCTAAAATCAGATGACATTAATGTTAAAAAAGATCTGGCAGAATGTTATCATGCCAAAAAGGATTATATATCCGCGTTAAAGTATTATGATGAGGTTTTGAAGGTTAAGCCGGATGATCTGGAAGCAAAAACAAATAAGGCTTTTGCTCTGCATGCATTGGAACAGTATGATGAAGCGATTGCGTTGTATCAACAGGTTTTGAACGTAAAAAGCAATCCGACAGTAGAGTCTAACCTTACTAAAGCAATTACTGCGCAGGGATTTGTATCGTTGAATGCTAAGAATTATTCAAAAGCCGCTGAATATTTTCAAAAAGCTGTAACGCGTAATTCGGCTGATGATTATGCATATTACGGGCTTGCTAAGTCATATAGAGGTCTGAATTTGAATGATAAAGCAGCTGAAATGTATGAAAAGGCAATTGCGTTAAATCCTGAAAAATCATTATACAGTACTGAATATGGTGAATTTATTTCCGCTTTATACAGTCAGCAGTCTGTCGATGCGGCAGCCGGAGATACTGAATTACCTGAAATTTCTCTTAATTCTGACGGTGATATTCAGCAGCAGCCTGTGGATATGGCAAAAAATAAAGATTTGATTACGCTCGGTGATGAAAATTATAGGAAAAAAGAATTCGATTTGGCAGTAAAAAATTATCAGGATGCACTGGCAATAAAACCTGATGATGAAGTTACATTGCTTAAAATAGGAAATATATACGGTCTTAAAAATGACAACAAAACTGCTGCTGAATTTTATAAACGGGCAATTGTTGTTAAACCGGATTATGCCGACGGATGGTTTAACCTCGGGCTGGCTTATGCTAATGAAAAAAATTACTCTGAATCCAAAAAGTCATTCAATAAAGTAATTGAATTGAAACCTGATTATGCATATGCTTATTATGCTCTGGCAATAGCTTATGAGACTGAAGACAACAAGTCTGAGGCATTAAAGTATTACAAATTATTCCTGCAATATAACAAAGATGCAAATAATGTTGCGCAGGTTCAAGATAAAATAAGAAGTCTCGAAAAATGAAGAAATTAATTCTTTGTTTTACGATGTTTTTAATGATTTTTTGTTGTTGCGGCTGTAATCGTGACAAAGCCGCTATACTTTTTAATCGTGAAAAAATAACTGCTGCCAATGTAATGAATTACAGTACGGCATTTAGACCGAATGAGAGGATATACTACCTTGTTATAATTCCTAAAAAAATTAAAACTCGTGCGATAAATATTCAAGTTATAAAACAAGACAATAATTATATGACACTGGGTTATAAGCTTTATTGGAGTTATTCAGCAGTGTTGAAGGATGATCAGATGTATTATTATGATGATTATGTTGTAATATCCGAGCCGGGATTGTATATTATGAAGGTATTTTCTAAAGATAGACCCCAAAAGACGCTTTGTATGGCTCAATTTGTAGTGCAGAAGTAAAAATTTTATTTTCGTTGTGAATAATCAGCCGAATAAAGTTTGAAATTTATTGAATAAAAAATAAAGATATTTTAAGAAAAAGTCATAAACTGGAGACGGTGGGACTCGAACCCACGTCCAAAATGGACCAACATAAACCTCTACGTGTGTAGATACCAATTTTCTCGACTAATTCAGGAAAGTATCACGACCCTTAAATCAGCCAGAGTATTTTTTCCGGAAATACATAACCTTTAATGGTTATCTTGATACGTCTACCATCATCAACGTACTGCGTCTTGCATAAGTGGACCCCAACAGCCGGCAAGCTGGGCTATTGAAGTGGCTGACTGCGTCTTACGCAGCAAGAGCGTATGCTCTTGAAAAATCAGCTTTAATTACGTTGTCTTTAGCATTTAATTTGCTATGCTCGTTGATAACCGAGAACAGCGCTCGGACACGCAGCTTATATCAATCATCATCCTGTCAAATCCGGACGTCCCCATATTTCAAAGTTCAGTATTTACATTATAAACGTAATTTTTTAAATTTCAAGTCCTTTAATTCATGTTACGGAATGTAAATGTAAATTTAAAATATGCTGAATATCTTTCCTGCAGGTTATTTAAGGCAAATTTTTATGATGATTTTTCAAAATTTATATTAAAGAAAATAATAAAATATGCCGTCATTAGGGTATATAGAAGGTTATAATGTGTAAATACGAAAGGAGAAAACTCATGGCGGGTCCTGATAACTTTGATTTTACTAATTGGTATGGTAAAAAGGATGTACAGCAGCCAAAAAATTATGTGGAGATAACGCCTGAACAGCAGGCAGAAATTGATAAGGTCAAAGCAGCTAAAGATAATGAAGCTTTAGCTAAAGGTTTGAGCGGCGATAATGCTAAGGATTTATCTAAAGGTGTTTCTATACAGAGATTTAATGTTCCGTCTCAAGAGGAAATCATTGCAAGTCAGGGGGAAATCAGACCTGCGGATCCTTGGATTGTACGTACTTTTAATAATGGTGCATATCATGTTAAAAATTTTGTAAAAGAGTTAGGAACGTCTATTGTTGGAGGCGCTTTGCTTGTTGGAAAAGGTGCGTTGATGTCTCTTGGGGTTTTACAGTCTTGTTCAAAAGAGGACTTTACTCCTGATGTTCCGGGCGCTAATGCAGGAGTTTCAATTCTTAACAAAGATATGGCTGATTATATTGTTAATTATTTGAACAATCCTGATAATGAACAAGGGTTTGGTCTTACAACCGGTGATGGTGTTGATTTTAAATATGGTTATGATTATGATCCTGTTAATGATATTGCGTCACCTTTTATTACACTGGGTGAAGGTGAAAATAGCATAAAACTTCCTATAAACATTTCCCCATTACAAGATTTAACTGCTGAAAATATAATAGACTATATTAATATTATCGGCGATGAATTTGGCACTGCGGATAATATAGATTATAACTTCCGTCTTAATAACGGTAAAGCTGAAGTTGTGTTTGGCAATGGCGATAAGACTATATCGCTTCCGTTAGATCCAAAAGGCAATATTAATGATAAAAATGTTGTAGATTATATCAATATTATTGGTGATGAATTGTCTACAGCAGACGGTATAAATTATAATTTCCAAATTGCGGGTGAAAAAGCTCAAGTGGTATTTGATAACGGTTTGACACACACTGTCGGTGATGATGTCAGATTGAACCCGAACGGTACAACTTATCAATTATCTTCAATGTTGTCAAGCGTAGGTTTGACACAACCTGAGCAAAATTCGACTAAGATTTCTATGGGGCTTGAAACAGCGCTTGTTGGCTCTTATGACGGAAAAGATATTCCTACATTTAGTATGAATATTGTTACACCGGCAGATCTTAAAGATATTACCGCAGGCAATCCTACAGTTAAAGGTAATTTCGCTCATAAAAATCCCAATGGCAGTGGTGAAGTTGTCAACTATGAATTTGAAGGTAAAACAGAACAAGCTGCTGCCGGTACATTACAACTTGAAGTAAACGGTAAGACTATATCTAATGCACAAAACGGTATCATTATCAAAAATGCCAACGGCGATGAAATTTATATGCAAAAGGAACAAAAATTTGATTTGCAGTCTCAATGGGATGAACCCGGTGCAGATTACAATTTATATGACGGTGTTGTAGTTTATGTCAAAGAAGCCGGATCTGCTGTCTTTAAAGAAAAATATATAATGTCTAACTTCATGGGTATGAATACTGATATAGGCTTTATTGACAGAGAAAACGGTACAACTTTGCAAAATTATGCAAGCACCATGACAACATTTGATACGCAGGGTGCAATAGATGCGGATAATTACTTCAATGAAAAAGAAGGTAATCTTGATAATTCCTATAACGATGCTAATAATTACTACAATGAAAAAGAAGGTAATTTGAAGGACGCATATACTACGGCAGATGGCAATTTCAGATACATGAACCAATGGGAAGCCGGAGCAGATGCGGATGCAAATATAGATTACTAAAAAAAGAGCCTCCGTTTAAGGAGGCTTTTTTTATGTTATAATTTCGTTATGAAAAAAACTTTAGCACAATTTGTTCAGGAAAAAAGAGATAATTTAGGGCTTTCATCAAAGGGTTTGGCTGCAAGGTCAAATTTAGATTTGGCATTGATTGAAGATATTGAAGCGGGGAAAGAATTATTTTTGTCAGTCACCGTAAGACAAAATCTTGCAAAAGGCCTTAAATGTCATCCGGAAGAAATAAGGAGACTGGAAAAGGATTTCAGAAATGATTTTGTGTCACTGCAGATTATCGAAAGCCTTAAAGATTTGATTTTAAACGGTGCAGGCGGACTTAAATGTCCTAAATGCGGCGCGCCTCTGGTTACAAAAATTGAGCGGATGTACGATTTGGAAGATAATCTTGTCCTGCATCCTAAAGCTCATTGTACAAAATGTGTTTTTCAAATTCATTAAAAAAGCACCTTGTACAAGGTGCTTTTTATTTTATTCATCTTCTTCAGATTTTGTTGCGGCGTCGTTGTTTAGAGAATCGGCTATTTCCTCTTTAGTAATTGCTTCGCCGGCAACTTCTATATAGTGGTCTTCCGTCGGAGGGTTATTTTCATCTGCAGGAGATAAGAATCCGACTAAAAGAACATTATCACCGTATTCATCTTTATATAAGTAACCTCTGCCTACCGTACCTCTATAAACATATTTGCCTTCATTATCGCCTGACATTGCTTTTGGATATACATAAATTGAATCTCTGCCGTTTGAATGTGCAAATGTTTTTACACCGTCTTCGTTAAACATCAAGCCGCTTATATCATCTGTCATTGTACCGTCTTGTTTTACAATAGTCAGTTCTCCGGGAGCTACTTTTGTTATACGTATGTCATTTTTAATATCATCACCAATAATGTGATCATAGCGTGTTTCGTATGCATTTGACATAGGAATATTTAATTCTATAGATTCCGGACGGTTAAAATCCCATTGTCTTTTGCCTTCGGCATATCGTAATGCTTTGTTTGTTTTATCTCCGTAAAGACCTTCTATAGGGATGGCAAGATAATCATTTCCCCAGGTTAAAAGTGAATCCTGAACAGACCAGTCTAAGTTTACATCGTCGTCTTGCGGCGGGCATGGAGGATAAATCGGAACTTCAATTCCAGCACTCGCACTTACTTCAATTTTATCGCATGATGTCGGAAGTGTTGCTGCAGGTACTAAAAATAATGCTGCGGCTACAGGTCCTGATAATTTGCTCATAAAGCGATTATTTGACGGTTGTGCCTGTTGAATTTCAGAATTCTTCTTTTCTGCTTTTTTGGCTTTTCTGCCTTCAAAATTTACGTTACTAAAAGAATTTATAGCATTTACTTGCATGTCAGATGCCTCCTGTAATTATGATTATACTAAAAACAAACACAAAAATACTTGCTAGTTTAATATATCAGCCTTTACATTTGTTTACAATGTATTATTGTTGTGAAAGCTTTTCTCTGACAAGTTTTTCAATTTCTGCTAATATGTCAGGGTTAGCGGCAAGAAATTCTTTTGCCTTATCTCTGCCTTGCCCGAGTTTTTCGTCATTATAGCTGAACCATGCGCCTGCTTTTTTAACAATATCAAGATTTACTGCTACATCAAGAATGTTTCCGATTTTGCAAATACCTTTGCCAAAAATGATATCAAATTCGGCAGTTCTGAAAGGCGGTGCAACTTTATTTTTTACGACTCTTACTCTTACGTGGTTGCCTACGTCTCCGTCTTCGCCTTTCAAGCCTTCAACACGTTTGATTTCCATACGAACGCTTGCATAGTATTTCAAAGCATTACCGCCTGTTGTTGTTTCAGGATTGCCGTACATAACACCGATTTTCATACGCAACTGGTTTATGAATATAACGGTTGTATTTGTTTTGCCGATAATACCTGTCAATTTTCTTAATGCTTTAGACATCAAACGAGCCTGTAAGCCCATTTGCTGGTCTTCCATAGAGCCTTCAATTTCAGCTTTCGGAACAAGCGCCGCAACAGAATCCACAACTACAACATCAACTGCGCCGGATCTTACAAGTTCTTCCGTAATATCAAGAGCCTGTTCACCTGTATCAGGCTGTGAAATCAATAAATCGTCAATTTGAACGCCTAAATTTTTAGCGTATTCAGGATCAAGTGCGTGTTCTGCGTCAACAAATGCCGCAATACCGCCGCGTTTTTGACATTCCGCAACAATATGCTGTGCAAGAGTTGTTTTACCTGAACTTTCAGGTCCGTAAATTTCTATAATACGACCGCGGGGAATTCCGCCGATGCCAAGTGCAATATCAAGTGCAAGTGCGCCTGTCGGGATTGCATCGACATTTACGGTTGCTTTATCTCCAAGCTTCATTATTGAGCCTTTACCAAAATCTTTTTCAATTTTTTCGATGGCTAGCTTCAGTGCTTTATTTCTTTCTTCTGTATTTGTTGTTAATTCTTCTTTTACGGCCATTTTCTATTCCTCTATTCCCATACGTGGCGTTCTTTTTTCTTATACAAGCCTAAACCTATAGGTTTGTAGCTGTTTAAGTCATTTTTTAACTGATAAACTTCTTTATTTAAATCAATGATTTTTTGTTTTAATGTTTCGTTATCGGTTTTGCAGCGGATAAGTTCCACGACAACTTCATCCATGCCTTCAAGTTTTTCATCAATAACTTTTGCAATTTTGTCGCTGAGGGTTGTTTCCATGTTGCGTATTGATGTTAAAATATTTGCGACTGCAGAGGTACTTTTTTCTACGGGATATGACATTGTTTTTTGAGCTTGAATTTCTCTTAAATGTTTGACTTCGTCATAAGAAAAATATGTTTGACCTTTGGCATTTTTTTTAGGCAAAATAGATGCGCGCTTGCAAAGATCAACAATTTCTTTATTATCAGCATTAAGAATGTTTCTCACTTGCTGTGGTGATAAAATTTTAGCTCCTGTGTCTTCCATTTTTTTAATATCCCTCAAATTTTCCCCAATTATATTTTATTAAATTTGTTTAAAAAAGACAAATAATTAAGTATTTTCTTGTTACATCACTTAATATAATATTAAATCTCAATATCTTTATGTAAAAAAGCTCCCTATAAGGAAGCTTTTTTAGAATTTTTCACATTAATACTCAAAACTATATAGCTTTTTGTACTTTTCCTGCTCTGAGGCATGATGTACAAACTTTGATTCTTTTAGTTTGACCGTTTACAATGGCTTTTACTGTTTGAAGGTTAGGTTCTTGAGTATGTACAATTTGTTTATGCGAAAATGTTAATTTCGCTGCTTTAATCGGTTTTTTACCGCAAATTTCACATTGTTTTGACATAATTTTATTCCTTTTCTAGCTAGTTGTGTAATTTAATAATATATTAAAAATTTAAATAATCAAGTCTCATGTTAAATTCGCTTAACGTATTTTCCTTCCGACGGATAAACCTGCCGGTAAATTTATTACTACGTTTTCATAATCTGGATGTCCGGTTATAGCATCAATAAATTCTTTTGTTTTTTCTTTATGTGAAAGAACATTGTCGCAGCATATAAATCCACCGGTTTTTAAATGGGTATGTATAAGATTAAAATAATCAATATACTCTCTTTTATTTGCATCAACAAATGCAAAATCTATTTTGAAACTTTCCGGCAAATCCTTTAAAATGTCGCAGGCTGATCCTTGTACAATTGATATTACGTCGTTAATCCCGCAGGCTTCAAAATTTTGACGTGCTATGGAAAACCTTTTTTCCCAGAATTCTATTGTTGTTAAATGTCCGCCGGTCTCTTTTAAGGCTTTTCCGAGCCAAATTCCAGAATAGCCGTTTGATGTCCCAATTTCCAGAGCATTCTGGCAATTGGCAGCTTTTATCAGTGTATATAAAAACTCTCCGGTTACTCTTGAAATATTCCAAAAGTTTTTTTGTGTTTTTTCAAGTTCAGACAGAATATTTTCAGTTGTATTATCAAAATATTTTATCATTTATTAATTTTTGGCACCTTATCTGTTACGACAATAGTCCTTATAGGAACTTCTATAGGGCTGACTTTTATTATTTGTTTTTTAGTCATATCCAAAACGCAGTATATTGAAGCACGTGTGTCGGAAATTATTGCCAGATTTGTTTTGTCAACAGGATTAATGTTTGTTGCAAATCCGTTCGTATTTAAATAAATTGTATCCGTAAGCTCATCGGTCTGGGTATTTATAACCTGAATTACATTACCTTCTGCACCAAGAATAAACAGGTTGTTATCATAGGCGGTCATATCAACAGGTTTTGCGGTGATTTCCAGCTCGGCTATAAGACCGTTTGTGTCATAATCTATTATTGCAAGGTGGTTTTTTGTACGGCTTGTTATGTACAATTTGTTATTATTAAATGCGATTCTTGATACATTGGGAAATTTTCCGATATCTTTTAAAAGATAATTGTTATCAAGTTCAATTGCCCATATTTCATTTGTTTTTTTGTCGGCGTAGAATATTTTTGTCCCGTCGTCGCTAAGGGTTAATCTTTCGCACATACCGTTTATTTTTATTTGTTTTGATAGTGTCATTGTTTCCAGATTAACTATATAGATGCTTGAATTCCCGGGACTTGAGATGTATGCGATTTTTCTGTCATTGTCTATCAGAATTTCGTCAGGAATTGTCGTAAAAAGTATTTCTTTTATAGCAGCTTCATCCGCCAGTGAAATAACATTTAAAGACGTACTGTTAAAAGATGTGACAAGCAAAAATTGATTATTAAATGCTTTCATATTATTCGGAACATAATTTTGTGAAAGTGCATAAGCCGGTGTTTTGCTTTCGGAATTTACTACCTGAATATTTTTTGAGTATCCTGTCGCAATATAAAAAGTTTTGTTTTTAAGCGCCGGTACCGGTGTTACGGTTGTTTGAACATTTGTGTGTTTAATTTGAGGCACAGAAACTTTTAATACAGGGTTTGCATCAAGTGATATATTCAGGTTGCCTATAATACCTTTGAGATTTTCAGGAATGATTAATCCTCTCGGAACAAGCATATCCTGCGGCAAAAGTCCGTTTCTTATTTCTTCGGGAACATCTGTCGGGGATATAACTGTTTTTTTACCGTTTTTATCTTCAATTACTTTTAATAAAACATAATTATTGTTAAAAATTACGGCTTCCGGCTTATCTTTTAAAGTTTTGTTTGCGGGAATTGTGGATTTAATGGAAATATTATCCATATCTAAAGGCTTTGCCGGAAATAACGGCAGATAAAGAGTTGAATCCGGTAAAATTATTATTCCGTCAAAGCGAAATTCAGTTTTAGGAAAGGTTGAATTAATGTAATTTTGCATATTGGCAGGAATTTTTGCGGCAAAACTTATGTTTGCGCTCATAAATATTAATAAAAGTAATAATATAAATCTACGCATTGTTAAAAACTCCTTTAACTTTAGACATTAAAGATTCCTGCGGTTTTTTACTGGTATTTAATTCAAATAATCTTTTGTAAAGATTTTTTTCTTCTTCAGAAAGTTGTGTTGGTGTTTTAACCGTTACAACGACGATGTGGTCTCCTCGTTGGGAAGGTCGTGAAATAACAGGAACACCTGCGCCTTTAATTTTTATAGTATTGCCGCTTTGAATTCCTGCCTGAATTTGTATTTTTTGTTCACCGTCAAGAGTTTTTATGGTAATTTCATCTCCAAGCACGGCTTGTGCTGGCGAAATTTCAAGCATGCTGTATACATTTAGTCCGTCGCGCTGGAAGTATTCAGACGGTTTTACGTGCAAAACAACAAATAAATCTCCGGCATGACCGCCGTTTATACCGGCATCACCTTCGCGGGATACACGGATTTTAGACATATTGTCAACACCTGCCGGAATTTTGATTTCAATTTTTTTCTCTTTTTCAATTCGTCCATGACCTTTGCAAGCGGGGCATGGATTTTCAATTTTTTGACCTGTTCCGTGGCAGTCAGGGCATACACTTATTTGAGTAAAGGCACCGAGATGGGTTCTGGCGACGGTTTGAACTTGTCCTGAGCCGCCGCATGTTTTACATGTTACGGGTTTTGAACCTTTTGCGGCACCTGTTCCTCCGCATTCTGTGCAGGTTTCCAGATGATCAAATTTTATTTCTTTATTGGTTCCGAAAATTGCCTCTTCAAATTCTATTTCAACATCAAGTCTCAGGTCATCACCTGGTTGAGGCGCGTTTGGATCATGATATCCTCCGCCAAAACCAAATCCCATTCCTCCGAAGAATGAATTGAAAATATCATTTAAATCGCCAAATCCGCCGGCAAAAGGTCCTCCGGTGTCAAATCCGGCATTTTTCAAGCCGGCTTCGCCAAAGCGGTCATATGTGGCGCGTTTATTATCGTCCATTAAGGTTTCGTACGCTTTGCCAAGCTCCTTAAATTTTTCTTCCGCATCAGGCGCTTTGTTTACATCAGGGTGGTATTTCCTCGCCATTTTCCTGAAAGCTGATTTTATTTCATCTTTTGTTGCGTTTTTAGATACTCCGAGTATTTCGTAATAATCTGCCATTCTTCCTCAAATCAATTTTATTCGGCTGTTGCTACATTTACTAATGACGGGCGGAGAACTTTATCTCCCATTTTATAACCTTTTTGCAGAACATTTATTATGGTATGTTCAGGGTGTTCATTTGTCGGGGTTTGCATAACCGCCTCATGAAAATTCGGATCAAATTGTTTACCTTCGGCTTCAATTTCTTCCAGACCAAGTTTTTGCAATGTTTCTATAACTTGTTTATGGATAAGATTAAAGCTGTCTTTTACCTGTTTACAGTCCTCAACATTTTCCAGTGCTTTTTCTCCGCGTTCAAAGTTGTCAAGGATTTCCGCCATTTTTTTGAGTGCATTTTCAGCACCGTATTTTAAAAGACTTTCGCGTTCCTGTTCCTGTCTTTTGCGGTAGTTGTCAAAATCTGCGGCAAGTCTTATATATTGCTGGTTTAGTTTATCGTATTCTTCCTGAAGTTTGTTATCCTCTGTATCAGGAGTTTTTTCTTCTTGTATATCTTGTTCTTCAGAATTTTTAAGTTGTTCATCCGGTTTAATTTCCGGTTCTGCATCTTTTTTAAACGGATTGTTGCTATGTTTATGACTCATAATTTTTCCCCTCGTTTATCTATATTATAAGTTATCAAAAGTAATAAACAAGTTAAATTTATTATTTTTTAATATTTTGTGAACAGACTTGTTGACCGGATTGGTAAAAATTGTTATAATTATTTAACAAAAAGAAGGAGAAAGCTATGGAAAACAAAAAGTTTAAAAACATCGGGGGGGGGCGACTCTCCTAGCCAGCGTAGCCGCTGGACCCAACCAACAGGAAGTTGGAGAAAATTTAACGGGTCATGAAATTAACAAGGGTTTTGGCGGTATTGGTTGTGTAAAGTTACTAAGATACTATGGCACTAAGGCACTAAGAAGGAATATTTGTATTAGTAATGCCGACCAACACAGTTGTGGTCGAAGGGAGTCTGTCATTCTGAACTTGTTTCAGAATCTCAATAAAAATTTCAAGAGATTCTTCGCTGTTGCTCAGAATGACAAAAATACTATTTCTCGCCCTACGGGAGAGGGATTAAGGGAGATGGGGCTATCAGCTCATGATGAGATCCTGAAACGAGTTCAGGATGACAAAAAACCTCACTTCACTCACGTTAAAAAAGTCGCCTTCACACTCGCCGAAGTCCTTATAACCCTTGGCATCATCGGTATAGTTGCGGCAATCACAATTCCGACATTGATTGCGAATTATCAGGAAAAACAGACTGTGACAAAGCTGCAAAAAACCTATGCAACTTTAAAAAATGCATTTGAAATGGCAAAAATTGAGTATGGAGATTATGACACCTGGTCATGGAACCAGATTCCAACAACTAATGCTGAAAGAACACAGTACTTTTGGGAAACATATATTTTTCCGCATTTAAAGATTGCTAAAAAATGCTTTCCGATAACAACGGAATGTGTGGCAGATGATATTACAAGATTGAATGGTACGGCTGAATCAGTTGTAACATCTACACATGGTGCGTTTGTTTTGTATGACGGAACATCTGTTTATACGTGGGCAGGAGGTGATACATTTTATCCGCATATCTGGGTATTTGCGGATATTAATGGTAAAGCAAAGCCAAATGTGGTAGGTAAAGATATATTTACGATGTTCTTTTCCCCAAAAAATCCCGGGAATAGAATTGGCTCGTTTGATGACGATGATAATTTTGTTGATTCAGGAAAATTATTAACCCCTGCTTACGGATTAAGTTTGTATGGAGATGTAAACGGAGTTACCGTTGAAGATCTTATGGACTCGAATTTTGTTCTGGAAATTGACACAGGTGCCAAACAAAAACACAGTTGTACTACTGACGGTTGGGGGTATATGTGCGGTGCGGCAATAAAATTAAACGGCTGGAAATTCCCCGACGGCTATCCGAGATAAAAAAACTCCCCTAAGGGAGTTTTTTGTTTACATATTTTAAAATATTTACACCATAATGTTGTCGTTGTATTATTATTTTATTAGATAATAACAGACTTTGAGGAATTAAAAATTGGTTGAAAAATTTTATATAAAAGGCGGAACTCCGCTCAGAGGTGAGGTTTTGATAGGCGGCGCAAAAAATTCCGTCCTGAAATTAATGGCTGCGGCACTTCTGGCAAAAGGTGAATCAAAAATTTATAATGTGCCTGATTTGACTGATGTTGAAATTATGCTTCAGGTTATTAACAGTTTAGGTGTTAAAACTTCATATAACAAAGAAGAAAAATCTTTAACAATTGATGCAACAGAGATTACGAATATTACCGCGAAATATGAACTGGTAAGTAAAATGAGGGCATCATTTAACGTTTTAGGTGCTCTTGTTTCCCGCTGCAGAGAAGCTATTGTTGCACTTCCCGGAGGATGTGCAATAGGTGAACGCAGGGTTGATTTTCACATAAAAGGGCTTGAGGCACTCGGTGCAAAATTAAAAATAGAAAACGGTTATGTTCATGCAAAAGCAAGCAAACTTGTGGGAGCTGAAATTTGTTTAGATTTGCCGTCCGTAGGTGCAACGGAAAACTTAATGCTTGCGGGCGTTTTTGCGGAAGGCTCCACAAGAATTCAAAACGCAGCTCAGGAGCCTGAAATCGTTGATCTGGCAAACTTTTTGAATGCAATGGGTGCGGATATTATTGGTGCAGGAACATCAGAAATTGTTATTAACGGCGTAAAACCAGAGGATATGCACCCGATTGAATACACAACAATCCCTGACAGAATTGAGGCAGGAACCTATATGGCGGCTATTGTAGGCACCAGAGGTAAGGCTGTTATAAGAAATATTTATCCTGCGCATTTGTCGTTCTTTACGGATAAATTATTGAAAATGGGCGCAAATATTAAGCTCGTTGATCCGACATCAATAGAAGTTTCAAATAAAAACAGATTAAATTCAATAAATTTCGTAACCCAGCCTTATCCGGGTTTTCCGACTGATTTGCAGTCAATGGCAATGACGCTTTTGACAACTGCAAACGGTGTGGGAATTATTACGGAAAGTTTGTATGAAAACAGATTTATGCAGGTGCCTGAATTAAGACGTATGGGGGCTGATATTCATCAGGACAGAAACCATGCAATTATAAAAGGCGTTAAAAAATTAACAGGTGCAACTCTTACGGCAAGTGACCTGAGAGCCGGTGCGGCACTCGTTGTTGCGGCATTAATGGCTGAGGGAAATTCCGTTATTGAAAAATTACATCATATAGATAGAGGATACGAAAATTTTGAAAATAAGATAAGATTGTTAGGAGGCAAAATAGAGAGAAAAGATGATGTAATATCTCCTGTTGAGCTTACGGAGGAAATACGAAATGAGTCCTACATATAAACGCTGGTATGATCATGACCCGTTACTTTTGGAAGTAATTGAGCTTTTACGCAATTATCAAACTGAATTGCATGCTCAGGCTGAAATTTTCTTGCAAAAAATCGAAGAAAAAGTTTCCAAAGAAACGGTTGACAAATTTTATGCCATGGTCAAACCCGTTAATGCCAATAATCGCTGGTATGATAAGGACCCCGTGATTTCCAGAACAGTTGAAATTTTAAGAATTGTGCCGCCGGAAGCTCAAAAGATTTGTGCCCAGAATTTTATTAAAACACTTAAAGAAATGGGTATTGATTATAAAAGCCCCAATGCTCAGCAATAATAATGTTAAATATTGATTGTTTATCCGGTGAAAAGTTTTTGGAATTCAGGGACTACGTAAAAAAATCGTGGTCTTTTGCGGTTACGGGATTAACTTCGCTTTTAAGGCTTTTGTTAGTCAAAAATGCCCGTGACTATTCCAAAAAGAAAATTTTACTTGTTACATCAACCGAGCAGAATGCATTAAAGTTTCAAAACGATTTTAAAAGAGGTTTTGATATTGATGCCGCGTTAATTCCTTTTCAAAATATTTCAATGTACGAGGCAATTTCGCCAAATTTGTATGAATATTCAGAGCAGATAAAAATTTTGCGGCAAAAACCTGATTTGGTTATTTGTCCCGTTAAAACCTTGCTTGAAAAGTTTCCGGATGAAGAATTTTTTGAGAAAAATTCTTTAAAAATAAAAGTAGGCGACGAGGTTAATTTAAAAGAATTAAGTCAAAAGCTTGTTAATCTCGGATACAAACGCGCTACAATGGTGAGTGATGTCGGTGAATTCAGTATAAGAGGCGATATTGCGGATATTTTTTCACTGGACGATAACCCTGTAAGGATTGAATTATGGGGGGATGAAGTTGTAGACATCAGGTATTTTAACAATGAAACTCAAAAATCAGTCGAAAAGGCAAAAGAGATTGAGATTTTACCTGTATATAAATTTGTGCTTGATGAAAACAGTCCGAAACTCAACGAAGAAGACGAAGGGTATTTTGAAGGAATTGAAGTTTATCAGAATTATTTTAATGACAACCTTGTCGGGGGTTTGGATTATTTAAAAGATTATATAATTGTTTTTGACGAAACGTCCGAAATTTACTCAAAGTATGAATTTGTTGCGCAGAATTTGGAAAAACAGCTTGAAGAAAATTTAAAACTTGAGCTTTTAAAACCGTTAAAGGGCAAAAATCATTTTACTTTTGAAGAATTTTTGCGAAAAACGTCTTATTTTGTAAAAATAGGTCTTAATAATTTTATAGACGGCGAAATGGATGATATTATTGAATTTAACGCCATGCCGCTTCAAAATTTTGAGGCGAATTTAGATGCAATAGCCGATTTTATAAAAGAACATAGCCCTCTGGGAGAGGGAAGAATTTCAACGCAAGGAACGAGCGTTAGAAATTCAGGTGAGGGTGGATACAAAATAATTGTTGCAACGGATTACCCTGAACGTGTCAAGCAAATTTTGAGTGAGCGGGAAATATTTGACGTTGAATATACTGAAAGCCTTGCAAGCGCCGGATGTATTCTTGAGGATTGCAAAACAATTGTAATGACCGATAGAGAGCTGTTTAATAAACGTTCCAAAGAAATTACCGCGGCAAAACGTTCATATTACAAGGAAAAACCTGAATTTATTGAAAATATAAATGATATTCAAGAGGGAGAATACGTTGTACATACAATTCACGGGGTCGGGATTTACAGAGGGCTTACCCAGCAGGAGATTGACGGGCAGCTGAAAGATTACCTGACAATCGAATATGCTGCAAAAGACAGGCTGCACATTCCTGCAGAACAAATTAACATGCTTGTCAGATATCGCGGCTCCGGAAATATTAAGCCGAAACTTTCCAGAATGGGCGGTAAAGATTGGGAAAACACCAAGGCAAGGGTTAAAAAAGAAGTTGAAGCTGTTGCGTATGACCTTTTGAGGCTTTATGCAAGACGAAAAATGCAAAAAGGATTTCAGTTTTTGCCTGATACCACATGGCAGGTGGAAATGGAAGAAGCTTTTGAATTTGTTGAAACTCCAGATCAAATGCGTGCAATAAACGAAGTCAAGGCGGATATGGAAAGCGATGAGCCTATGGACAGACTAATTTGCGGGGATGTGGGTTTTGGTAAAACTGAAGTTGCAATGAGGGCAATTTTTAAAGCCGTAACTTCCGGCAAGCAGGTGGCCGTTGTCGTTCCGACGACTATTCTTGCACTTCAGCATTTTCAAACAATGTCTGAAAGGTTTAAACCTTTTGGTGTTCATGTTGAATTGCTTTCAAGGTTCAGGAGTAAAAAGGAGCAGAAAGACACCGTAAAAAATCTTGCAACCGGCGCTTGTGACGTAGTAATCGGAACCCACAGGCTTTTGCAGGACGGAATTGTATTCAAAGATTTGGGGCTTCTGGTAATTGATGAAGAACACAGATTCGGCGTTCGGCATAAAGAAAAACTTAAACAACTGCGTGAAAATATTGATATTATAACCATGTCGGCAACGCCTATTCCGAGAACTCTTTATATGTCGTTATCGGGAATTAAAGATATGTCGGTTATTAATACTCCTCCCAAAAACAGGCTTCCTATAAAAACCTTTGTCGGCGAGTGGAATGAAAATATGGTTAAAAATGCCATTATCCATGAGCTTGACCGCGAAGGACAGGTTTTTTATCTCTATAATCGTGTTGAAACTATTGAAGAATTTAAATTCCATCTGCAAAAACTTGTTCCCAATGCCCGAATAGCCGTAGGACACGGACAGATGGACGAAAAACAGCTTGAAGAAGTGATAGTCGATTTTGCAAATCATGAATATGATATTCTTCTTGCAACAACGATTATTGAAAACGGAATTGATATTCCTAATGCAAATACAATGATTATCCATGATGCCGACAGGTTCGGACTTGCGCAGTTGTATCAATTAAGAGGTCGTGTGGGCCGCTCTCAAAGACAGGCTTATTGCTATTGTTTTTACAGAAAAAGTAAAGAGATTACAAAAGACGCAGTACACAGATTAAAAGCCATAAAAGAATTCACAACACTCGGAAGCGGTTATCAAATCGCATTAAGGGATGTCGAGATAAGAGGGGTCGGGAATATTCTCGGCACCAAGCAGCACGGTCACATGATAAATGTCGGTTTTGATACATATTGCCAGCTTCTTGAAGAAACTGTTCAGGAGCTGCAGGGGCATTATGTTGAAAAATCCGAACCCACTATTGTTGATATAAATGTGACGGCATTTATTCCGGATGAATGGGTCGGCTCTGCCGAACAAAAGATGATAGAATACAAACGTCTGGCGGATGTAAAATCCCAGCTTGAATTGGATTATATAACCGAGGAGTGGAAAGACAGGTTCGCCAAACCTCCCGAAAGCGTTGAAAATTTAATAAAATTAATCAAAATAAGGCTAGCCGCAACTGATGTAAAAATTTCACTTATACGGGAAACTAATGAAAATATCAGAATTTATACTCCGTTTTTACAGCCCGAGTGGAATATAATTCAAAAAACACTTCCCGGCAATATTTTAAAATGTATAAAGTTTACGCTTGCGCCGAAATCTTGTGAAGAAGGCAATTCAATTATTTTGTTAAACAATTCATATATGAATTTTGATGAAGTATTTAACATTTTAACGGATTTGTTTTATTATATTTATAAAGTCAGTCATGAATATTAAATAAGGAGACATTTATATGAAGGGAAAAAAATTACTTGCAACACTTGCGGTATCAGCAGTATTGTTTGCAGGCTGCGGTCTTAAATCTCATGAGGCCGTAATTAAGGTTAATGACAAAGTAATTACTCAGGCTCAGTTTGACAAAGCTTTTGACAAACAGGCAGATAATTCAGTGTTCGCAAGAATGGGTATAAAAATCAAAGAAAATCCTAACGGATTTATGTATTTGATGATTAAAGAAAGAGTTACAAATGAATTAATTATTAAGGCTTTGCTGGACGAAGAATTTGCTAAACGCAATATTAAAGTTACCGGTGAGGACGTTGATCAGGCTGTAAAAGAAATTATTGATAAAGTAGGTTCAAAAGAACAGCTTAATTTGATATTAAAACAAAATGGTATTTCTTCTTCTCAATTCAGAAAAGACCTGAAAGAAGAAGTTAAAATGAAAAAACTTGCTTTGCAATTGGGCGATAGCAGCGTTTCTGATGCCGAAGCAAAAAAATTCTATGATCAAAATGTTGCAAAATTCAAATATCCTGAAAAAGTAAGAGCATCACACATTTTGGTTTCCGCAAATCCTGTTGAAATTGAAGAAGTTATTACATCAGATCCTAAAAATAAAGATTTGAAGGCTGAAGAGATTAAAGCTAAAGTTAATGAAGAATTAAATGCCAGAAAAGCTAAAGCTGACAAATTGTATAACGAAGCAAAAGCTAACGTTGATAATTTTGCAAAACTTGCAAAAGATAACTCAGACGATACAACATCAGCAGTGAAAGGCGGCGATTTAGGTTTCTTTGCTAAGGAAGAAATGGTTCCTGAATTTTCAAACGCCGCATTCTCTCAGCGTCCTAATACAGTATCTCCTGTGGTTAAATCACAATACGGTTATCACATAATTCTTGTTACAGATAGAATGGAAGCAGGTCAGGAACCTTTTGAAAAAGCCAAAACAGAAATTAAAAGTTATTTGACTAATCAAAAGCAACTTAAACTTCTTGATGATTTGACTGAATCTTTGAAGAAAAATGCAAAAATTGAATTTGTAAATCAAGAGTATGATCCTAAATACATTCAGGATAAACTTCAAAAAGAAGTTAAGCAGCAGGTTGAAAATGCAAAACCGAAAGCTGAGAAATAATTAGTAAAAAGCACCTCGAAAGAGGTGCTTTTTTATTAAGTATTCTTAAACTATTTTTACGGGCTGTTATTATATGGTACAATTAGTCTAAAAAGGGGGAGCGTAATGAATTTAGAACATATAAAAAAGGTGGATCCGGTTGTTGCAGAGCAGATTGAATTGGAGCTTAAACGCCAGCAGGAAACAATAGAACTTATTGCGAGTGAAAATATAACATCTTTGGCTGTAATGGAGGCTGCAGGCAGCGTTTTGACGAATAAATATGCGGAAGGCAAGCCGCACAAAAGATTTTATAACGGCTGTGAGCATGTTGATGTGATTGAAGAAATTGCACAAAAAAGAGCTTGTGAACTTTTTAAAATGGATCATGCAAATGTTCAGCCGCACAGCGGAGCACAGGCTAATATGGCGGTATTTATGTATTGTTTAAAGCCAGGAGATAAAGTTTTAGGCATGGATTTGTCAAACGGCGGACATCTTTCTCATGGCTCTCCGGTTAATTTTTCGGGCTTATATTTTGATGTGGCAAGTTATGGTGTGGATGAAGACGGCAATATTGATTACGACGATGTTCTTAGAAAGGCAAAAGAACATAAACCGAAACTTATCATCTGCGGTGCAAGCAACTACTCAAAAATAATTGATTTTAAAAAGTTCAGAGAAATTGCCGATGAAGTTGGCGCATATTTGTTGGCGGATATTGCGCATATTGCAGGGCTTGTTGTGACAGGTTTGCACCCGTCACCGGCACCTTATGCTGATTTTGTAACAACAACTACACACAAATCTTTAAGGGGACCACGAGGCGGGATTACAATGTGCCGCGAAGAGCATGCTGCAGGGATTGATAAAGCAATATTCCCGGGAATGCAGGGCGGACCTCTGGAGCATATTATTGCGGCAAAAGCCGTTGCTTTACACGAAGCTATGCAGCCGGAATTTAAAACTTATGCGGAACAGATTATTAAAAATGCCAAAGCACTTGCGCAAGGGCTTATGGACGAAGGCATGGATATTGTGGGCGGCATGACGGAAAATCATCTTATGACGCTTGATTTAAGACGAACAGGCAAAACCGGAAAAGATATGGCGAATGTGCTTGAACGTGTAGGAATTACGGCTAATAAAAATACCGTTCCGAACGATCCGCAAAGTCCTTTTGTAACGTCAGGCATAAGACTGGGTACGCCTGCTGTTACAACCAGAGGGTTCAAAGAAGACGATATGACAGAAGTTGCAAAAATTATTGCATCTGCAATTTTTGCATCTGATAATGAACAGGGTCTGAAGAATTTGCGTGAACGCTCTTTGAAACTTTGTAAAAAATATCCGTTATATCAATAGATTTACTTATAATTTTTTTATGGCAAGGGTTTTAAAAACAGCAAAAACAAAATTAAATAATACGATTGAACTTTTAGGAAATGACAATTACAAAAATATCCTTGTAATAGGCGTTTTTCACGGGGATGAGCCGCAGGGAAAATTTTTGATTGACGAATATTTAAAAATACATCCTAAGTCGCAGCTGTTATTTATACCCTGTCTTAATCCCGATGGTATGGCGGTTAAAACCAGAACAAATTCAAACAGTGTGGATTTAAACAGGAATTTCCCGACAAAAAATTGGGAACTGTCCGAAACGAACGAATTTTTTGGCGGTACGGAGTCTGCAAGTGAAATTGAAACGAGATTTTTAATTGGTGTTATTGAAGAATATAAGCCGGAATTGATATTGACGCTGCATGCGCCTTTTATGGTCGTAAATTATGACGGACCTGCAAAAGAAATTGCAGAGAAAATCAGCGAGATAATTTGTTATCCTGTAGAGGCAAGCATAGGCTATCCAACACCCGGAAGTTTCGGCACATATTCAGGTGTGGAGCGTAATATTCCAACGATTACTCTTGAATTGGATGAAAAATGCCCGGTTCAGAATTTAATTGAACCGGTGCATAGAATTTTCAATCTTCTGGAAAAAATTTGATTACCAGAATTTCCACCAGGGTTTTCTTTGTTGTTCAAAGTATTTTTCGGCTTCTTCTTTCCTGCGTTGTTCTTCAGCTAATTGTTCTTCCGTACGTATATCTATTGTAATACTGCCGGTTTCCTCTTTATCATTAATTACATCCGCCCAAATTACTCCGCCTTCTGTAGCGTCGGCTGCAGGTATGGTTTCTTTACCCCCGTTGATGGTAATTGTATCAAGTTTATATTCGGATTGTGCATTCTGAAGTTCTTTTTTGGCAAAATCTGCATAGATTCCGCCATTTAAATCCCATTGATCGAGTACGTGCTCATTTCCATCAGCTTTTGCTGCTGCTTTGATTAATGCAGCCTGATATCTGGTTACTTCCAGTATATTATCTTCAATTGTCTTTCCGTATTTATCATAAACTTTTCCGTCTTTGATTGTCCATTCGGCTTCATTCCCTTTTATTCTCGCGTCTTTAAATTGAATAACAAATGTTTCACCGCTATTTTTATTTTTTACCGTGACCGATGTGTAATCACCAGGAGTGCTTGTTGAAATGTTATTAACATTTATTTGTGGTTCGCTCATAAATATTCTCCTCGTTATGTGCTATATTTTATTTAAAAATTTTTTAGGATTTTAATTGCTTAAATTTAAAAAAAATTTACAAAAGGTATTTTTTTTGTTGTAAAATCAAAAAAGAGAGGATTTACAAATGAAATTACACAATTCTTATACCAATACTGTTGAGGAATTCAAACCTATTGAAGAAAATAAAGTAAAAATGTACGTCTGCGGCCCGACGGTTTACGATTATGCGCATCTGGGACATGCAAGATGTTATATTACGTGGGATGTTTTATACAGATATTTGAAATTTAAAGGCTATGAGGTCACATATTGCCGGAATGTTACGGATGTTGACGACAAAATTCTTAAAAAAGCCGAAAAAGAAAATAAAACTCCCGAGGAAGTTTCACAATTCTGGTATAAGCAGTTTGAAAATTCCATGAAAGCTTTGAATACTTTAAAGCCTGATATTGAGCCTTTTGCCACAAAAACTCTCGGCGAAATGATATCAATTATAAAAGACTTAATCAAAAACGGTTATGCTTATGAAGCAAACGGAGATGTGTATTTCAGGGTTAAAAAATTCCCGCGGTACGGTTATCTTTCAAAACAGCCGATTGATAAGCTTGAAAGCGGTGCGAGAATTGAGGTTGGAGAACATAAAGAAGATCCTCTTGATTTTGCATTGTGGAAAAAAGACGAAAAATTCGGCTACAATTCACCTTGGGGTGTGGGACGTCCCGGATGGCATATAGAGTGTTCCGCAATGAGCCGTAAATATTTGGGCAAAACAATTGATATTCACGCCGGCGGTGCTGATTTGATTTTCCCTCACCATGAAAATGAAATCGCACAATCCGAATGCGCAAACGGCTGCAAGTTTGTAAATTACTGGCTCCATAACGGTTTTGTGACTATTAATAAAGAAAAAATGTCAAAATCTCTCGGAAATTTCCTGACTATTGACGATTTGTTGAAAAAATATGACTCAAATACAATAAGATTTTTCATTTTAACAAACCACTACAGAATGCCCGTCGAGTTTTCGGATGAAGCGTTAGCGTCAGCTCAGGCAGGTGTTAAACGCCTTTTGAATGCAAAACGTACAAAGATTAACGAGGATTTGGATATTACCAAAACAGATGAATACAAAGAATTTGTCGACGCTATGGATGATGATTTGAACACATCCAAAGCTCTTGCTGTTCTGTTTGAACTTGCGAACAAAGCCAATAAAGACGACAAAGATGCGTTTACGATTTTGTATAAACTTGCATCAGTTCTCGGTTTCAGTTTTGACAAAGCTCAGCTTTCCAAAGAAGAACTTGAAAAAGCCGCAGCCCATGCGTCAGAAGTTCTGGGTGAAAAATTTAATTCAATGGATGAACTGATAGAATTTCGCAAAAAAGCCCGTGAGGAAAAGAATTGGGCTGTTGCTGACAAAATCCGTATAGCGCTTGACGAAGTCGGAATTGTGGTGAAGGATTCCAAAGACGGCACAGTGCTCGAGGCAAAATAAATTTTGAAAAAATAAGGTTGGGCAATAAAACCCAGCCTTATTTAATAATCCATTTTCCAGCCTTCTTCATAGATTCTTCCGGCACAATTGAATCCATAATCAAAGTCTGTACCACTACAATTACCCTCATTTTCCCAATTTCTACTTTTACCATATGCCGCTGTTGCTCCGAATAAATAAACTTTTCCATAAGCGTCTACGTCGAGACGAAACAAATCACGTCCTTGTTTATTTGGACCTTTGCTGCCATTAACATCTATGCTTATCGTACCAATATCTGAACACATGCTTCCCCCATCGGCTTTTATGCGATCGCAATCGGCTTGATTACGAAAATATGCTGTTTTGTCCATTTCAGTAAAATAATAAATCATGCCGTCAGATGTAAAGATTTGTATATCTCCGCCTCTATTGAAAGGAACGGTATCTGTATCACTTAGATCCGTATATTGAATATCATGGCAGCCGTTAGAAAAATCCATCCTATTACATGCTTTTTGTATTTTTATATATTCACCAAGTTTGGAAATAAACGCATTCTGATCATTATTGGATATTATACCTGGGCCATTGATACTCTGTATCAATTCGGTATTTTGGAGTAAATCCACAGCGTCTTGAGCCATAGCGAGTTTAAATACCTGTTGAATTTGAGCATAAGCCCGCTGCAAACCGGTGACGTAAGTTCTTTTTTGATAGTCACTAATAAGAGTCGGAATAGTCATGGCTGCAACAACGCCGATTATACCTAAAGTAATCAACACTTCCGCTAAAGTAAATCCGTATTTTTTCATATAACCTCCATATTGATTTATAATTTATTATAACATATCTATAATTCACGAAGCAAACAGATTATTTGTATTATCGCGCACGCGATAGGATATTTAATATATTACATTCAAAATTAAAATTATGCAAGATGTGAAGAAACAGATTATTTATTCTGCTATTGCCCGAACAGTAAAGCGTTTAAGAGGCTCTAAAAGTCAATTTATGCTTGGAGCTGAGTATGATATTCCGTCATCTGTTTTGAGTGATTTGGAACGCGGGGTTAAGGATCCTCAGCTTACGACTTTGTTTAAACTTGCGGGTGCTTTCGGGCTTTCAATTTCGCAATTTATGAAGGAATTGGAAAAAGGAATTGCCGCAAAATTTTTCGGTTAATGAAGAATAATGTTTGTCATATAATATTTGTATGAAAAGAGCTTTGCTTTTATTTTTAATATTTTTGATTTGTCCTTTTGTGAATGCGGAATCCGTCGTTCCTGAAGCCACTTTGGGTATCGCCCGTGAGGCGGAAATCAGAGCTGCTTATGAAAAGCCTAAATCCGAAATCGTCCGTGTAGGAATCGGCGACAATTCGTTTAACAAATATGATTATGATAATGCAGGAATTTTTGCTGAAGCTGAGATGTATGTTTTTGACGGCACGGAATTAGTTGTAAATGTTCCTGCTTATAAAACAGTTAATATAAGGCTTTCATCTGATATGTTTGTTTTGACATACGATAACGGTGAAGTTATTGATCAGGTTAAGGGACCTGTAAGATTTGTCTGCACTCAAGGCAGATTAGGTATTAAAAATCTTAAACGTGTAGGCACTCAGGCTTTTTACAGAGGCGAAATTGAGATTACAAAGTATAATAAAAGGCTCGGACGTTTTCATATTGTGAACGTCATTGAGGTTGAAGATTATCTGAAAGGGGTTGTGCCGAATGAAATGCCTGTGCATTTCGGCCTTGAAGCACTAAAGGCTCAGAGTGTTGCGGCAAGAAATTATGTATTATCCCCGAGAGTAAAGGCTTATGACGCATTTGATGTTGTGGACAGTGTCGCCAGTCAGGTGTATTTCGGCGCAGGGTCTGAAAAAGATTTAGGCACCCGTGCTGTCGAAGAAACTGAAGGTATTGTCGCGCTTTACAATTGGGATTTAATTCTTGCCCAGTATTCATCAACCGCAGGCGGGTATACTGAGAGTTTTGCAAATGTTTTTTCCGACCCTAAATCAAAAGCGTTTCCGTCGGTTTCAAAACCGTATTTGATTGCAAAACCTGATATGCTCAGCCAGAAACCTTTATCTATTGAAGAAGATGCCGCGGCGTTTTACAAATCAAAACCCGATTCCTATGATATGAAATCACCTTATTTCAGATGGGAAAGAACCTGGACAAAAGATGAACTCCAAAAAGTTTTGCAGTCAAATCTTGCGGCACAATCCGCAACGGGGTTTGTTCATCCTGAATTCAGAAAAGGCGACAAGCTTGATGATATTGTTAAACTTGATGTTAAGCGACGCGGCGAATCAGGTAAAATTATTGAAATGGAAATTGTTACAAAATCCCAAGCCTACAAAGTTTTTAAAGAACTTGTTGTCCGCAGGCTTTTAACAAATAAAGGCAAAGCGCTCCCGAGTGCGAATGTTGTATTTGAACATACCCTTGATGAGGCCGGGAACCTTATTTCAGTCACGGCTTTCGGCGGTGGTTTCGGTCATGGCGTGGGTTTGAGTCAATACGGTGCAGGGTTTATGGCAACTGAATTAAAATTGCCTTATGAAAAAATTCTTAAACATTATTACACAGGAATTACCCTCGGCACAAAACCTTTTGTCCTGTCTGCGGATAAAAATATTTTCTCACAGAATTTTTATACCAAAGATAAACATGCTGAACTTGTTGTTGATAATAAGTATCAATTATCTCATTTTTTGGTTAATATAAATGGTAAGGAAAAAGATATCAAGCTTTCAAAAAGTTTCTTTAACAGAGTGGAAAAAATTGATATCTCAAGGTATCTGAAACACGGAAAAAATACGATAGTATTTTATTATCCGGAAGATGAGGATAAAAATAAAGGTTTAAGAATATACGCGGAGTTGACGGCAAAAGATGACGGATTATTCTGATGATAAAACAACAAGTGTATTGAAAGCGGCATGGCTTATTGCTGTGGTTACTGTTTTCAGCAAACTCATAGGCTTTATCAGAGATGTTGTAATCGCGAATTATTACGGCACTTCCATGGTATCTGATGCTTATTTTTACGCATATCAAATTCCCGCGCTGGCAATAATTTTATTGGGCGGGGTAGGAGGACCTTTCCACAGCGCAACAGTTGCGGTATTTTCAAAACTTATACCGAATTTGCGCGAAAAACCTCAGGAAGAAGTCAAAAAGTTGTTTTCAACTTTTATGACAACAACGATAATTTTCTTCGCGATTCTGGCTTTATTATGCTATTTCTTTGCAACACCGATTATGAATTTGATAGTATCCGGCGGAAGCCCCGAACTTGTTCAGCTCGCGGCGGAACATTTAAGAATTATGTCGCCTGTATTGATTATAGGCGGAATTGTCGGTATTTATTACGGAATTCTTGTAACTTACCGGTATTTTATGCTGCCGAATTTGTCGCCTATTGTTATGAGTCTTGTAATTATCGTTATGGTAATGACTGCAAAAAGCGACAACGCAGGTGTAATTCTGGCATGGGCAACTACAATAGGTGCGGTTTGTCAGTTTTTATTGCAATATCCGAAAATCAGACAGCTGGGGTTCAAATTTAAACCGAATTTGGATGTTTTGAATAATGTTCAGTTCAAAAATATTTGTGAATTATTGTTTCCTGCGGTATTAAGCTCGACCGTCGGACAGGTGCATATTTATGTGGATATGTTTTTTGCATCGTCATTGAATGAGGGTGTTTGGACGGCAATAGGTTATGCCAACAGAGTTTTCCAATTCCCTGTCGGAATTCTGGTTACTGCTTTTCTGGTTCCGTTATTCCCGATTTTTTCAAGACTTGTAGCGGACGGGGATATGCAGGGAATAAAAACATATTTTAATAAAGGCGTGGGGGTGTTATTTTTCGGTGCTATACCTATAATTATTGGCATTTTGGTATTGGGTATGGACGGTGTAAGGCTTATATTTGAACGCGGCGCGTTTGATGAGAGGGCAACATTTATGGTGACGGAAGCTTTATGGTTTTTGTCATTTTCTATTATTCCGTATGTGTTCCGCGACAGTATAACCCGTGTTTATTATTCGTTTAATGATTCCGCAACCCCTTTTATGATTGCGTTTTCTTCAATTGTTTTGAAGGTGTTTTTGAATATCCTTTTGATAAATATTTTGCATTTCGGAATAGGCGGGATTACGCTTTCAACTTCACTTGTGACGTTATTTAACGCTTGTATGCTCGGGATTTTGATGTCTAAAAAAATTAAAATGGACTATGGAGTTTTGTTTAAAAATCTTTTGAAGATGTGTATTGCGGGTTTGATTACGTTTATTTTGTGTCTTGCGGCAGCTGCTGCGTTTGACAAATTCATTGAGCTACCGAAATATGTATTTGAAATTGTAAAAATAACTATTGTCGGTGTTATATGCCTTGGAATATACATCTGGCTAAACCTGTTATTCAAAATGGATTATGCAAAAGAATTGTTTGACAGAGTATATAGTAAACTAAGGAGATCCTGAAACAAGTTCAGGATGACAGAGGTCTGGATGCCGAATCAGTATTATGTATACATATTAACAAATAAAATTAATACGTTTTTTTATATAGGTGTGACGTCAAATCTTATAAAACGTGTATATGAACATAAGCAGAAATTTGTTGAAGGTTTTACAGAAATGTATAATGTTGACAAACTCGTATATTTTGAATGTACAAATGATATCGAAAGCGCAATTAAACGTGAAAAACAGTTAAAAAATTGGCATAGAGATTGGAAAATCAATTTAATAAAAGAAAAAAATCCATTATTTAAAGACTTATATGATGATATAATCTAATTGTCATCCTGAACTTGTTTCAGGATCTCTGGAGAAGTTAAAATGAAATTACGGAATGAAAAAGAAATTATAGAAACACTTAAAAACGGCGGGGTAATAACCTATGTCACGGATACTGTCTGGGGGCTTGGCTGTTTGCCGGATAATGAAGACGCCGTCAAAAAGATTTATGAAATTAAAAAACGCGAGATGCAAAAACCTTTAATACTTATGTCAAATGAGGTTTATAATCTTTTGGACTATGTCGAGCCGCTGCCAAAGCTTGCATGCAAACTTATAAAAAAATATTTCCCCGGTGCCTTGACCCTCGTGGTTAAAAAAAGCAAAAATACTCCCGATTTTATAACCTCCGGCATGGGTACGGTAGGTATAAGAGTTCCTGATAATGAGGTTTTCAAAAGAATTTGCGAAATTATTCCCGGTCATGTTCTTGCAACAACGAGCGCAAACCTTTCACATCAGCCTTCCGCAAAAAGCTATGAACAGGCTTTTGAAAATATGAACGGACTTGCGGATATCGTTATAGAAGATTACGGTTATAAATGCAAAGGTTTGGAATCCACTGTCTGCGGAGTTTTTGGTGATGATTTGAAAATTTTCAGGCAGGGTGAAATTTACATTTCGTTAGATTAGGCAATTTTTCCTCTTTAAAATTCTTTATATTATTATAGGGGATTAATAAAAGGGGAAAATCTTGGCACCTATCGCTAAAATAGGCAGTATTATTTCAACAGCCATAAAATCATCAGGCTCAAGACTCGTTTACTCCACAGGCGGCTGTAGACCCACATTTTTTGATGCGTTTAAAGCCTTTAATTCAAAACCCCATATGGCAAAAAAATTGGCACTGCGTATTAATGAGGTTTCAAAGGATATAAAACCACGTGCGGATGAAATTTTAAGACCTTTATGCGATGATTTGGGTGAATTCGGAAGCAGGATTAAAAAGGTTGATAAAATTACAGGTAAAATCCCGCGTGCAATGAAAGATTTGTCTTTTGATGATGCGGTTGAGTATATCGCAAACGGCAAAATTACAAATATTTTAGGTGACGGTTACGGGGCAAGGATTATAATTAATGATCCGAAAGATGTGCCGGTATTGTTGCGGCGTCTGGCAGACGCTCATAAATCCGGCAAGCTGGAACTTACGCTGGTAGAAAATTACAGAGGCAACGGCATAAATCCGTATATTAACGGTAACAATATGCGTATGTTGAATGAAATCGGAGCCGGAGAAAATATTACGTTGAATAAAATTAAAAATGCCGGCTATACAAGATCTAATATGGATATTTTTATCGACGGATTTAAAATCGAATTCCAGATAGGAGGAAAACGTACAACCCGTTTTGGCGAAGTTGAACATTATTTGCATGATATGCGTTTGAACGGGACTCCGGATTTAAGCAAATTAAACGATGCCCAAAAAGAGTTATTCTACAAGATGCAAAAAGAATATACACTATTAAAACAGAATAAAAAATTGGATAATTTTTATAACAAATATCTTACGCAGGTTTGGAAATGTTTTAAAGAAGCCGAAGAAAAGAGTCTTCTTTCCGTTGTTTTGCCTGAGCTGCCGCACGGAATTCCTAAAATTCTTTCTGTTGAAAATTTATTAAAATTGGAAAAAATAAATTGTAAAAAATTGTTGCAGAAGTGTTAAAAAAATTTATCAGGCATTTTAAAATGCTTGGTATGATTATGAATGATATAAAATTACATAATATTAATAATATCAATATTATTAGAAAAGCTTGTGTTGAGCTTAGCAACAGGATTGGTAAAGATGTGAACCCAAGAGTGTCTTTTGATGTGGCGCATATCAACGGCAAAGCTTTTATGTCCGTACAAAATCTTTTGACAGAAAAGAATAAAGGTGTGTTTTTGAAATTAACCCGCGGTAATGATAACGCATCAATTCTTCTTGCAAAAGGAAAAGATCAAAAACTCAGAACTTTTGTGCAAAAATCTCCGAAAATTGTCAGCAAAAAAATTGACGAAATGACTCTTGTTTTAAAAAGAGCAGCAAGAGATGAAGCTAAAAGTCTTACGGATTTTTAATTTTTAAAAGCTTCTGCAATTGATTTTTTGTAATCCGGTCTTAGAATTCCTTTTTCGGTAATTATGCCTGAAATAAGCTCATGCGGAGTTACGTCAAAGCCCGGGTTTATTATATTAACACCTTCTGCGCATATTGCTTTTCCGTTAATATGCGTAACTTCATCATGCGAACGTTCTTCAATCGGGATTTCGTCGCCTGATTTTATGTTGATGTCAATTGTAGAAAGCGGGGCTGCAATATAGAAAGGTATATTGTGGTATTTTGCAGCGATTGCTACTGTATAAGTCCCGATTTTATTTGCGGTGTCACCGTTTGCGGCAATTCTGTCCGCACCTACGACAACCATATCTATCATGCCTTTTTTCATGAAATATGAACACATGCCGTCTGTTATAAGGGTTGTCGGAATTCCGTCCATTGTAAGTTCAAGTGTGGTAATTCTTGCCCCCTGCTGGCGCGGACGTGTTTCATCCGCAAAAACTTGAATTGTCGGATCATTTGCAAATGCAGAACGCACAACGCCAAGTGCAGTTCCGTAACCGACTGTTGCAAGAGCGCCTGCGTTGCAGTGGGTCAAAATCGTTGCGCCTTTTGGCACAACTTCCGCACCATAATCGCCGATTTTTTTGTTGATTTCAATGTCTTCATTTTCAAGCTTTATTGCATTTTGTTTGAGTTCTTCAATTATGCCGTTTACGTCAGAGTTTGAATTTTTTATAACTTCTTTTTGTTTTTCAACCGCCCACATCAGATTCACGGCTGTCGGGCGGGAAGTTGCCATATAATCCGCTTTTTCAAGAAGTTTTTTTATAAATTCATCACGCGGCAGATTTTTTAATTCCTGAGCGTATAAAACAACCCCGTGTGCGCCTGCTATACCGATTGCCGGTGCGCCTCTGACAATCATTGTTTTTATTGCATCAAACATATCATCGCCGGTTTTTATATCAACATATTTGAATTCATATGGAAAAAGTGTCTGATCAACCATTCTGGAAAATGTGTCAACCCATTCTATTGTTCTTATTTTTGATTTGAATTCTGTCATTATCTCCTCACTTTAATTTAAAATGTTCTTCATCATCTTTTTTATTCAACAATTGGAAAAAATCTATTCCGTAAAATGTTAAAAATCCCGAAAAAGCGTTAATGGTTGCCGCCAAAACACCCATAAAGATTACAAGAACAATGATTAAGCCCAAACTTGCGTTATTCAGCGCCATTGATACTCCGTAATTCGGGTAATACTGGAAAAATCTTGCAAGCACTATTATTATCGGGATATAAAATATTGAAAATCCTATAAATGAAATAAAACCTATGATAGCGCCTAAAACTGCACTTTCCTGAACGGTTGTGATTTTGAGCATATCAAGTTTAGTCATAAATAAAATGACGGCGGTCGAAGATAGGCACATCAAAATCCAGAAAGCAATTTCGCCGATATAAGGAATAATTGTTATAACTCCCAGTGCAGCGCCTAAAAATATACTCAATAGACTAACCTGTTTCAAGATATTTTTGTTCATATATTACTCCTTGTATGGCAGATTGCAATAGCAATTGAATCCACTGTGTCATCAAGCTTTGGCAATGTTTCAACGCCTAGCGCAAGTTTTACCATATGGTCAACTTCTTTTTTGTCGGCTCTGCCGTAGCCTGTCAAAACCTGTTTGACTTCCATAGGTGTATATTCAAAAATCGGAATTCCAAATTGCTCCAGAACGGTCAGGATTACTCCTCTTGCGTGTGATACCGGCATAACTGTTGTCTGGTTTTTGAAGTAGAATAATTTTTCAATAGCAGCTTCATCAGGCTGATATTTTTCAACAATAGTTCTCATATCGTTGAAAATTTCCAATAATCTTTTGGATTCCCGATCGTCTTTGGATGTTTGAATTGAACCGGAATGGAGAAGTTTTACGTTTTCTCCGTCAAAATCCACAATGCTGTAGCCGACAATTGCCATCCCGGGATCTATACCTAAAATTTTCATACCTTTATTATAGCATAGAAAAATTTTGTATATATTTTGGGGACAACAATAAAAGCGGGAAGTTCATTTGAACTCCCCGCTTTTTGGTGTAAGAATTTAATTATTCTTTAGTATATTCAGCGTCGATTACGTCGTCGTCTGAACCTTTGTTTTCTTCTGTAGATGCGCTTTCGCTGTTAGCAGATTGAGCGGCATCTTCTTTTTGTACTGCTTCATAGGCTTTTTGAGAAATTCCGAACATTGTCTGCTGCAATTCTTCTGACAATTTTTTCAATTCGTCAGTCGGTTTGTTTTCGTCAATAGCTTTTTGAAGAGCTTCTTTTTGTTCATTCAATTTGGTTTGATCGGCAGAATCAATTTTGCCTTCAAAATCTTTTACGATTCTTTCGGCGGAGCTGATTAAGCTTGCTGCATTATTTTTAATTTCAGCTTCTTCTTTTTTCTTTTTATCTTCAGCAGCGTTGGCTTCTGCTTCTTTAACCATTTTGTCGATATCAGCTTCAGAAAGGTTAGAAGAATTTGTGATTGTGATTTTTTGTTCTTTGTTAGTAGCTTTATCTTTAGCTGAAACGTTTACGATACCGTTAGCATCAATATCGAATGTAACTTCAATTTGCGGCAAAC
>CALVBW010000029.1 GCA_944325945.1 Candidatus Gastranaerophilales bacterium
CATAATTTTTAGCTCCTTAGTAATTTTATGGACGGATTTTTTTCGGCAAAACTTTTAGGATTTTACATATTTTTTACATAAAGTAACATTGACAAAAATTTTGTAGAGTGTTAATATTTTATTCCCAAGGAGGAAAAATGGTTAAAATATCACCTATTGTTGAAAGATTGACATCATTGAAAAACGAACAGGTTTATTCTGCTTTTATAGGAGATTATAAAGGGTTTAAAAAAGCTGCAAAAGAATATGCAAAACTCGCTGTCACCAACTTTGGTGAAGCACGTAAAGCTAAAGCAATGGAAGTAAAAGTTCCGTTGTTTTCATCTTACGGCCTAAAAATGGCAAAGGTTTGGTTTTTGAATAAATTTAGGATAAAAACACCTGAAGAAAAGGCTTTTAAAAAACTCGCAAAAGAGTATAAAATGAAAAAGGATTTTGAAAAAATAGTTAAAAAATAGGAGGCTGTTAAAGCCTCCTATTGATTTATTACGCATTAACCAGTGACTTTGAACGTTCTAACTGCAATGTGCAGGTTGTAACGTCGCATACGCAAGACGGTCCAAAATACTGAACAGCACCGGGGAATAAATATCTGTCATTCATTGCCCAGTCTTCTCTGTTTTGTTCCAATTCTTTGAAAACGGGTCCGTCAAGTCTTACTAATGCTTTTTGGATAACCGGTTTCATTTCACCGTGGCGTTTTTCCATATTCATCATCATTGTCAAAGGTACACCGCCTGCAATCCATTCATCTGCAGGTGCTGTAAGGTTTCTGACTGATGACAGGTATCCGGTCAGACCGAAGTTGATTAATGCAAATGCGTTAAAGCCTAATGAGTAGCAGTAATCAGCGTCAAAGTTTGACGGGAATGCGCATCTTCCTTCATAGCCGAAGAAATGTGACTGCGGTGAGAATTTGCCGATATAGTCACCCTGTGATTTTAATTCATCAAGTCTTGTTGAAATCATTTCGATTAACAATTTTTCGGTTTCAATTTTTGACACCTGAACATTGCCGTGCGGGTCTCTGTCTGCCAGCAATTGACCTTTGATTAATACAGGAAGTGAATTGTAAACTTTTGCATTGTCAGGATCAAGTCTGTTTTCCACAATATCAAATTTTTCTCTGATTGTTGTTGCGTTTACAAAGTCAGGGTCTGTTTCCAATGATGCCATAATATCGTTTAAGTTCGCAATCATTGATTTCATCTCCGGTATAAATTCAATCAAGCCTTCCGGAATAATTGCTATACCAAAGTTTTTACCAATATCTGCACGTTTTACAATGATATTTGTCATGTAATTTACGATTTGTTCAAGTGACATTTTCTTTTCTTCAACTTCTTCGGAAATCAAAGTTATATTAGGCTGAGTTTGGAGTGCAGCTTCCAGTGCAACGTGTGATGCGCTTCTGCCCATAATTTTAATAAAGTGCCAGTATTTTTTTGCGGAATTTGCGTCGCGTTGGATGTTTCCGATAAGTTCCGCATAAGTTTTTGTTGCAGTGTCAAAGCCGAACGAAATTTCAATCTGGTCGTTTTTCAAGTCGCCGTCAATAGTTTTCGGACATCCGATAACCTGAATTCCCGCGTTATTTTTTACAAACCATTCGGCAAGCATTGCCGCATTTGTGTTTGAATCGTCCCCGCCGATTATTACAACAGCGGAAATGTTAAGCTTTTTGCAAACGTCCCATGATTTTTGGAATTGTTCTTCTGTTTCAAGCTTTGTTCTGCCGGAGCCTATAATATCAAAACCGCCGGTATTTCTGTATTTGTCAATAAATTCATCGGTGAATTCTACGTATTTGCCGTCAATAATGCCTGACGGACCGCCTAAAAATCCGTATAATTTGTTGGAGGAATTTGCCTGTTTTAATGCGTCATAAAGTCCGGCAATTACGTTGTGTCCTCCCGGTGCTTGACCGCCGGAAAGGATTACACCTACGTTTCTCGGCTCTGATGTTGTCATTGATATAGAATTTTTAAATGTTACAACCGGTTTGCCGTAAGTATTTTTAAATAAATTTTGGATTTGTTCCTGATCTCTTACTGATTGGGTAGATGATCCTTCAACCAGTTCAAGGCTGTTTATCCCTAATGCGAGGCATGCAGGGAGTTTCGGCTGGTATTTTAATCTTTCGATTTGTAATGGTGAAAGTGTTTTCATAAATTTCTTCCTTCTTATTAGTGTACACACCTATATTTTACTACAAAAATAAAGACTTCCAACAAGGAAGTCTTTATAAATTATTTTAATGCAAACATCATATCCGCTTCGACAGCCACTTTGCCGTCAACACGTCCGATACCGTGAGCTTTGCATATAGGACCTTTGACTTTTAAGAGTTCAATTTCCATTTCAAATTTGTCGCCCGGTCTTACTATATTTTTGAAACGGGCATTTTCAACACCTGCATAAAGTGCTAATTTGCCGTTGAATTCAGGCATTTTTAATAAAATCGGTGCTGAGCATTGTGCCATAGCCTCCAGTTGTAAAACGCCCGGCATAATCGGATTGTTCGGAAAATGTCCCTGGAAAAATCCTTCGTTCATTGTCATATTTTTGTAACCTTTTGCGTATTTGCCAGGTACACATTCAGTAATTTTGTCTACCAGCAAAAACGGATATCTGTGAGGCAGCATTTCCATAATCTGCATAATGTCAAAACTCAATACTTCTTCTGTCATAAATTTTCTCCTTATTTAGTCTCTATTAGTTTATCTTTTAAAATTTTTGCAACTTTTAAATGCACGGCATGTCCCGCTTCTTTTACAAGGATTTGTGCCTTTAGATTAAGCGGGTTTACGCCTGTTAAATACAAATCTCCTATAACGTCAAGGATTTTATGTTTTATAGGCTCATTTTCGGAACGTAATTCGGTTGTGTAGCCGTCATCTGTTAATCCGACGGTATTTTCTTGAGTTACACCCTGAGCAAATCCGAACATCTGGAATTTTTTTAAATCTTTATAAAATCCGAAAGTTCTGGCTTCAATAATTTCATCAGGATTTTTCGGATTGTAATTAACCCAGCGTCTTGTCAAATCCGGATGGTCATAATTCACCGCATAAGATATAAACAAATCTTTATCCGGCAGAATTATCATACTGGTTTTGCCGTTCAGGTAATAAACAGGTTCCGTCACCGTATAATATTTCGGTTTTGATTTTTCAATACCGGCTTGTTTAAAAAGTTCAACCCAGCCTTTTGCGCTTCCGTCCAGAGCCGGAACTTCGCTCTCATCCATGCAGATATCAACGGAATCTATTCCGCAAAATGCCATTGCGGCTGACAGGTGTTCTTCAAGCATAACTCTTGATTTTTTGTTTCCGAGAGTTACGCAATGATCTGTTGAAATCAGGTTGTCTATGTCAGCCGTGAAAGCTTCTTCGCCTTTTACAAAATATCTTATTTTACCTTCGTTTGAAGGGAAAAAAGTTACTTTGCAGGGCTTGTTTTTCATTAAGCCGTTACCGGTTATTTCGATTTGTTTTTTGAGTGTTCCCATTATTCGTTATGTGCCTCTTCAAAAGCTGTCAGCATCGGTTCGTATTTTCTGAATTTCGCAATGATTTCCTGTGCATCTTTCATTGTTTTAAGCTGTTTAATAAATTCTTTTCTCGGAACAGCCGGAATACCTACAACGATTGAGCGTTCAGGGAAGGATTTTGTAACACCCGCTTTTGCGGCAATAATTGTGTCGGAACCGATTTGGATATGATCTGCAAGACCTGCTTGACCTGCAATTACTACTCTGTCGCCGATTACGCAGCTTCCCGCAATACCTACTTGAGATATTAAAAGGCAGCCTTTCCCGATTTTGCAGTTGTGACCAATCATTACCTGATCGTCAATTTTTGTATCATCACCGATGATTGTATTTTCAATGGTGCCTCTGTCTATTGTTGTATTTGCACCGATTTCTACATTGTTGCCGATTTCAACGGAACCGATTGAAGGAATCTTGAAAATCACATGTTTTGTTTGAGAACCTTCTTTAATTTCGCCTTCTTTTCTTGCCTGTTCAATATTGTCAGGATTTTCGGTTACAAAACTGAAACCGTCTGCGCCAAGTGACACGCCGTGATGTAAAATAACGTCGTTTCCGATTTTAACTCTGTCACCGATATTTACACCGGGGTGGAAAAAGCAGTTTGTACCGATTTTTACACCGCTTCCGATATATGAATTTGCAAGAATTTTTGAATTATCGCCGATTTCTGCATTCGCCGAAATAACAACATTAGGTCCTATTGAAACATTTTGACCTAATTTTGCAGTAGGATCAACAACCGCTGTCGGGTGAACATCTTTGTTTACCGCAGGCGGTACATAGAAAAGGTTCAACAATTTCATCATCGCAAGTCTTGGTCTTTCAACTTCAATTGTTGTTAAGCCGTCAATTTGTACGCCTAAAGGTACAAGTGCTGCTTTTGCTTTTGATTTTGAAAGGTTGGCAATTTCATCTTCGCCGAGTGCCAGTGCTAAAGTTTTTTCATCGCAAAGCAATGGCGGTGCTATGTGAGTAATTTCAACATCTCCGGCTTTTGTAAGCATACCACCTGTAATTTTTGTGATTTCTTCAATCGAAAAAGTCTTCATATCCTACTCCTTTATCTTACTTATTGTATTTGTTGTTGATTTGCCGGGTACAAAGTCGATAAATTCAACTTTTGTTCCGTTTTTTTTCATAATGTCCGCTTCAGGAAGTGTTTCCATATTATAATCCGCGCCTTTTGTATAAACATCAGGCTTGATTTCATCAAGTAAGTCACGCGGGCTTGTTTCATCAAATAATACCACATAATCAACGCAGTTTAATGCGGTTAATATTTCAGCGCGGTCATTTTCGTTATTAATCGGGCGTCCTTCACCTTTAATTAACCTTACCGATTTGTCGGAATTTAAAAGGACTATCAGGTAATCTCCAAACGATTTTGATTTTTGAAGATATCTCACATGTCCTACATGAAGAATATCAAAGCAGCCGTTTGTTGCAACAACGGTTTTTCCGCTTTTTTGAAGATTGCGGACAAATTCTGCTATATTTTCTCTTCTTAAAATCTGTCCCATAAATACCCCTTGTGACTTTAATATTTTAGCAGAAAAAACCTTAAAAGTCGCGTCCTTTTTACAAAAAGTAATAAAAGTGAAGTTCAATTTATTTGTCTATAAATTCCAGTTTGTATTCAAGCAGATCCGCAATTAAGTAAGCTTCATCAAGTGATAAGGTGCCGCGTTGGAGTTTGCCTGTCAGGCTTTTAAAGGTATAAGGCTTGCCGGTTTTTTCCCGCAGCATTTGTGCGAGTTTTGTAATTGTAGTGCATCTTAGTGCTATTAAAGATTTAATTTTATTACGGGCATTCATTATTTAATTATTATAATTCACCTAATAATAAAATATACTATTTGTTATTATTCTGCCTGTATGCAGGCAATAATGCTTTAATTCGGGGAGAAATATTTTTATATTGAATTATTCGAAATAATCACATTAATATTGACCGTGTGGGGAATATTAAAAACAAATTGTCAATGTTAGGATGAACGCATTATGGAAAAAATATTGGTTATAAGATACGGAACAATAGGTGACACCATTTTTGCAAGTGCTTTTTATAGAGAATTGAGGCATGCATTGCCTGATGCAAGAATAGACATTCTTGCAGATGATATTTCAGCAGGTGTCATGAATAATTGTCCCTATATAAATAAAATTTTTTATTTGGACGGTAAATATAGAAATATTTTTGCCTATCTTTCATTATTCCGCAAATACGATACGGTTTATTTTCTAAAAAATGACAGTTTCTTTTCACTAATTGCATATTTTGCCGGTGTTAAAAAACGTATAGGTTTTGATGTAAGACGCAATAAATTTTTGACATTAACATCTGCTTATAACGAAGACAGGCATGAGATTGATTGTTATCTTGATTTGTTAAGGATTTCAGGTATTCCTGTAAAAAATGATAAAACGGAAGTTTGGCTTAATAGAATTAATGATGATAAAGCAAAGGAAATTATATCATGTATTGCTAATAAAAAAATATTAATTCAAGCTTTCAGCAGATTTGCACAAAAAAATTGGCTTGATGAATATTGGATAGAACTTATAAGATTTTTATCAAATGAAATTGGTGCGCAAATATTTTTTGTCGGCGCAGAGAAGGATGTAAAATGTTATCAAAACATTCTAGATAACATTACTGATAATCTTGAATATCCGCCTATAAATATGTGCGGTAAAATTTCCATAGCCGAGACAATGTCACTTGTGAAAAATATGGATATGTTAATCGGCATAGATTCAGGTGTAATACATATGGCAGCAGCACTTGATATTCCGTCAATATTACTTCACGGCCCAACATCGTTAGTTAGATGGAAGCCCAGAAGTGATAAATGTGTTGTGCTTTCAAGACATTTTTCATGTTCCCCGTGTTGTTTGCAATCAGGCAGCACTAAATATTGCAAAAATAAAGTTTCTGATTGTATGGAATATTTGACGCCGGATATGGTTATTAATGTTTTGAGTGATAAGTTTGGCTTGAAAAGTAAGAAAATTGCTTAAACTTATTTTATGCATCAATATCTAATTGTGCAGTTTTGACGGAGTTTGTCTGTTCCGGTAATTCATCTGCAATATTATCAATGCGGCGTGTTTTGGGGTAGGTAATGATATTTTTTTGCTTGTTAAATATCGGATTCCATGGCGCTAATTCTTTATATGACGGCGAATCAAGAGAGGCTTGCATTTCTCGTATAAATAAATCGGTAGGAATATCATTACCGCTGTTTATTTGATAAGTTGTTCTTGCGTGCATTGTTTCTTTAAAATTTTCCGCATCACGTAAATTACATTTTAATTTATGTTTTGTAGACCACCATTCAGGTTTTTCAAAAGTTTTTCCGTTAATCTGGAGTTTTGTGATGAGATTTCCTATTTTTGGCATCTTAAATTCTCCTTTGCAAGTATTAAAACTTATAAATAAAAAATTTTGCTAAAATAATTCCATTTCGGTAATTTTTTTACAAATTCTTACTGTGTTTAGCGCGGCGCCTATTCTGAGGTTGTCTGCCACGCACCATAAAGTTATGCCGTTTTCAAATGCAATATTTTTTCTTATACGCCCTACAAAAACCGGATCAACAAATTCCGCATCACGAGTTGTCGGGTATTCAAAGTTATCAGGATTGTCTATAACTTTTACTCCGTATGATTTTTTAAGAATTTCTCTCACTTCATCAGGTGTAATTTTGTTTTCAAATTCAATATCTACAGCCTCGCTGTGACCGCGATAAACAGGAACTCTGACAGCTGTACATGAAATAGGTGTGTCAGACGCAAGATGAAGAATTTTTTTGGTTTCATTTGTGACTTTCATTTCTTCTTTTGTGTAACCGTTTTCGCAAAATACATCAATCTGCGGGATTACATTAAAAGAAATCGGCTTTTTAAAACATACATTTTCAAAATTTTCACCGTTTAATTTGGCTTTTGTATCGGCAGTAAGTTCATTTATCGCAGCAAGTCCCGCACCTGAAACCGATTGATATGTTGATACTATAAGCCTTTTGATTTTTGCTTTGTCATTTAAGGGCTTTAAAACAAGCATTAATTGTGATGTTGAGCAATTCGGGTTTGCGATAATGCCTTTGTGTTTTTTAAGATCTTCGTCATTAACGCCTGCAATTACGAGAGGAACATCTTCTTCCATTCTGAAAGCGGATGAATTATCAATCAAAACCCCGCCGCGTTTTACAATTTCCGGTGCGAATTTTTTGGAGGTTGAGCCGCCTGCTGATGCTATAACAATATTAATTCCGTCAAAAGATTCGGGTTTGGCTTCTTCAACAATGTATTTTTTGCCTTGAAATTCCAATTCTTTCCCTGCACTTTTGGCGCTGGATAAAAGTTTGAGTTCATTATATTGAACATCAAGTTCATCCATTATTTTTAAAATTTCGCGTCCTACAACTCCTGTTGCGCCTAAAATTGCAATGTTTGGTTTTCTCATATAATTTTCCTCTCTTGTGAGAAAATTATATCACAAAATTATTAATTGCAGGAACCTTTGCCGTTCCAGTCAGGATCACTACATTTCAGGTAATTCATGTTTTTTTTATACAAAACCCATGCTGTACACCCATAGCCGTTATAATTTGAAGTTGTTATTGATATATTACAGTACTCATCAAAAGGCTGATTATCAATTTTCCCTTTAGGTTTTATCATATTTTTAGTTATATCAAAATAAAAAATATCTTTGCCTAATGTATTCGGTTTTGTGTTTATACCGTTAATATCAACGCCAAAGTCGCCGCATTTATCTATGCATTTGTAATCACCGATATAACCGCCAAAAAATGCCGTTCCGTCGGCAAGTTCAACTACTGATAATGTTAAAATATCTGTCTTTCTTCCGTCAAGAGTATATGTTTCAAACTGATAGTTATCTTTAGTCGTATCAGTGTGTTTGACAACTTTTAAATATGGAACCACTTTAGCCCAGAAAAGGTTTGAATTTTCTATGGCTGAGTCTGCAATTTCATAATCACCTGTGTCGGGATCAGTTTCTTTGGCTGAATTTTCTTTAAACCCCCAGGCAAATAACTCACCGTTTTCAATCTTTGCCATTTGATAAGCATTACTGATTGTGGCATAAGCTTTTGTAAGCCTTGATACGGTTTGTTTTTCCTGATAATTCGCAATCAGCGTCGGAATAGTCATAGCAGCAACAACGCCGATTATGGCGAGGGTGATAAGCACCTCGGCGAGGGTAAAGGCGGCTTTTTTAGAAGATACTAAGTTACTAAGGCAGTAAGGCACTAAGAATTTTCTGTGAGCTTCGCTCACGGTTTTGTCACAGCCTTGCCCCTCTCCCTTAATCCCTCTCCCCAAGGGGCGAGGGAAGGTATTTCTGTCATGCTGAACTTGTTTCAGCATCTCATTAACTTTTTGCGATCCTTCGGCTAAAGCCTTAGGATGACCAGTAAAATTCCAAAAAGCCCTAATGTGTTGTTGTGCCTCAGGCACCTCAGGATGACCTGAAAAAGAGTAGTGTCCGGAGGTTAAGCTATTGCCCCCCCCCCCTGAGTGAAAAGTAGTCATAGTGCGTGTTTGCGTTCATTTGTTTAACCTCCATTGTGGTATTATTATATCAAATTTAAGCTCCAAGTGCAAGAGATTAAGATAATATTAAAATATTGAGACAGCGGGGAATTTATAATATAATTATCTTGAGGGGAACCCCTCACCCTGAACACTAAGACTCACAAGTTCGTCAAGTGTTCATCCCTCTCCCTCAAGGGGAGAGGGGAGGATAGTATAGAAGAGAGGTAATTATGATAGACAAGACAGCAGTTATTCACCCGTCAGCACAGATTGCGGAAGATGCAATTATAGGACCGTACGTTGTAATCGGCGAAAATGTAAAGATCGGCAGCAAAACAAGAGTTATTGCAAATGCTTATATTGAACATGCAGAAATCGGCGAAAGATGTACGATTTCTCCGTTTGCAACAATAGGTTCAGAACCGCAGGATTTAGGTTATAAAGGCGAAGAAACGAAAGTTGTTATCGGCGACGATACTATCATAAAAGAAAATGTAACAATTCATAGAGGCGCTGCGTGCGGCGATTTCACAACAAGAATAGGCAACAAATGTTTGCTTATGGTCGGATCTCATGTCGCTCATAACTGTGTTCTTGCGGATCAGGTAATTCTGGCAAATCTGGTAACTCTGGGCGGGCATGTCCATGTCGGATTTGGTGCATTTGTCGGCGGTATGAGTGTATTCCATCAAAATATTCGAATTGGTGATATGGCAATTATTTCAGGATTTTCTGCCTCCAGACAGGATATTTTACCGTATTCAAAAGGTGAAGGGCGTCCTCCGGTTCCACGCGGTCTTAATGTTATTGCCATGAAACGCCGCGGAGTTCCTCAGGAAATCAGAACTGCTACTAATGAAGCATTTAAGCTTCTTATTTCTGAAGAACTAAATACAACCCAGGCAATTGAAAAAATTAAAGCTGAAATTCCGATGAATGAATATATCGAAAAAATGATTGAATTTATTCAAACATCTAAACGCGGAGTTTTGCTAAAATCTCATAAACACGGTTACCAATCATTAGAAGGCGGTGAAGATGAATAAAACCGTCTGGGATAAATATGCCGAAGTCCTTGTTGATTATTCGGTCGACGTTCAAAAGGGTGATCTTGTTGAAATCAGATCGGAAAGCGTTTATGCAAAAGATCTTGTAAGAGCAGTTTATAAACGTGTTCTGGAACGCGGCGGACATCCTTTAGTCAGAACAGGCTTGGGCGATATGGCGGAATTATTTATCAAATATGCCTCTGATGAACAGTTGGATTATGTTGACCCTATTTCTAAGCTTGAATATGAGAGGGTTGATAAATTTATTTCTATCGGAAGTCCTTTGAATACCAAAAGTATGAAGCGCGTTGATCTTACAAAACTTGCGCGCAGAGGAAAAGCAACAAAACCTTTATCTGAACTTTTGATGAAGCGTTCAGCAGAAGGTTCTGCCAAATGGGTTATTTGTGATGTGCCGACCCATGCTCTGGCTCAGGAAGCCGGCATGTCTTTTGATGAATATGCGGAATTTTTATTTAATTCCTGCTACTTAAATCTGGAAAATCCGGTTGAAAAACTTAAAGAATTAGACCAAAAACAATCCAAATGGGCTGAATATTTGAATAAAGTTAAAAAGTTGCACATAACAGGCGACAGAACTGATATAACTTTTAATGTAGAAGGCAGAAAATGGATTAGCTGTTCAGGTTTGAATAATTACCCTGACGGTGAAGTTTTTACATCTCCCGTAGAGGACGGAATAAACGGCGAAATCTATTTTGATTACCCGCAAAATTACAGAGGAAATGAAGCCCACGGGGTTCACCTTTGGATTGAAAACGGAAAAGTTGTAAAAGCCTCTGCGGATAAGGGTGAAGAATTCTTGCTCGCAATGCTTGATATGGATGAAGGCTCCCGCGGCATTGGTGAAATTGCAGTCGGCACAAACGATATGATTCAGGAGATTACCGGCAATATTCTTTTTGATGAAAAAATCGGCGGCGCAATCCACATGGCTGTTGGCGCTTCATACCCTGAAACAGGCGGCAAAAATGTTTCCGGACTTCACTGGGATTTAATTAAAAATATGAAAAACGGAGGCAAAATTTTTGCCGACGACGTTCTTATTTACGAAAACGGAAAATTCCTTATCTAAGTATACAATTGTTTGAATATGAAATCACTTGGAATAGCTGTTTCATCAGCATCCTGCGGTTTTATGAAAATACTCGGATTGTTTTCCGGAAGTTTTTTGTCAAGTTTTTGTATAATACTGCCTACTGTACCGTTAGTGACCGGTTTAATCGGTTCTGTCATAATTTTTAGCTCCTTAGTAATTTTATGGACGGATTTTTTTCGGCAAAACTTTTAGGATTTTACATATTTTTTACATAAAGTAACATTGACAAAAATTTTGTAGAGTGTTAATATTTTATTCCCA
>CALVBW010000030.1 GCA_944325945.1 Candidatus Gastranaerophilales bacterium
AATATGGATTTAAATAAGAATTTGAATACATTTGATAAAATTCAGAGGCTACAGGAACTGAACGAACATCAATTAAAACATTAATGTGATATTCTTTTAATTGGTTAAGAAAATCATCAATATTAGCAAAAGCAGAATACCCAATTGTATAGATTAGTCTATCCATATCGACATTTTACAATATTTGTGAAAAAAATTAAAGGTTTTGCGATATTAAATTTAAGAAATATGACATTAAAATCTCATTGATAATTTAGGATATCTCAATTTGCAAGCAAAAATAAAATTGCACTTTTTTGCACTTTATTGCACTGGGCTTATCTTTAAACACCTTGCCGATTTTAGCCTAATGTAGTTTTTAAAATTTACAAATGGAGTGCAAAAGAGTGCAAAAAATGAGTACTTGAGTGCAAGAAAAGACCCATGCATCTCAATACTAAAAAACAGCCTCAATCGTGCTGTCTGTTTGATTTTTTATTAAAATTTCCCCCGTCTCAATGTCCCAGAAACCTATTACTCAATGTCCCAGAAACCTATTAGTCCCCGAAACCTATTACTGCAAAATAAAAGAGAGGTAAAATCTTACCTCTCTTTTATATGGGCCGCAGTGGACTCGAACCACCGACCTCACCCTTATCAGGGGTGCGCTCTAACCACCTGAGCTAGCAGCCCGTATATTTCTATTCTATTGTAAAAACTTTTTTTATCAACCCTCAGGCTGTGACCCTTATCAGACCTCTGACTCGACAACACTTAGTTGTCTCGTTCGGCACAGTGCTCTAACACCTGAAGCCCGTATTTCGGCAATTCTTAATTTATCATGGACATGTTTTAAAATCAAGTAGATGATTAAAATTTAATATTAAGAAAGGTTACAAATATTCCCATGCATTGAATTCACCACTTTAAAAAACCGTTATTATATATAACGAGGATTAACTATGTCTATTGTAATTGATACAAATCTAGCATATCTTCAAAACCGCCTGAATTTATCTGCGGAAAAACTTGAGCTTTATCAGGGTAAATCAATTGAAGAAGTAATTGAAGCCGAAGCCGCAGCAGGCAACCAGCTTGCGGTTGAACTGGCAAATGAATTACTGACTGATGTTAATCTGCTTATTGAAATTTTTAAACTTGCTGACCCTAATAACAAATTCATAATTCTTATGAATATGGATGAACAACAATTGAGAGAATTCCTTCCGCTTATGGAACATAATGACCTTATTCAGGGATTAATGTATTTTACACAGGATAAACTTCTCAAAATGCTTGAAGAAGTCCCGCCGGAGCAACTTGTGGAAACCGTCCTGCAATTATTTTCACAAGAAGAAGTTATCAGCCTTGTTCCGGAAGAAGAATTAGATACAATACTTACCTACCATGATTTGGATAAAAACAAAGTTCTACAGCATTTGAAATCTATTCCGCCGGAATATATTGCGCAAATGCTTGAAAGCGTAACCGGAGAAGAAGTAGAAAATCAAAATCAACTTGCGATGATAAAACAAGTAGGCGATCTTAATCCTCTGGAATATAAAGATGCACTCACAAGCCTTCAACCTACACAAAAACAACAATTAACACTTTCTCTGGCCAAAGAAAATCCTGAACTTTACCAGCTGATTGATGCACGGGCTTATACAAATATGATTGACATCCATAAACAAAAGCCCGAAATCGTAAAAGCAATGAATATACTTGAAGATGAAGAATTGATTAAAATGATAGGTCAGCTTCCTAACGATTTAATGTCAATTGTAATCACCCAGCTTGATACTGAAATTTTTGCTGATCATTTAATGAATAAAAATCCTGAAATCATTGCTGATATTATTGCCGGATAATACATCATACGCAAGATTTACGGCATGCTCAGCGAATTGTCGTTTCATTTCACATCTCTCTATATCCGGATTTAATAAAACTTTTTTAACATAAGTTTTATCTTGATATTTGCAAGATATATAACAAAGTCCTACGGGTTTTTCAACCGTTCCTCCGGTCGGGCCGGCAATTCCGGTTGTGCAAAGTGCTATATCACAGCCGGTTCTTTTCATCAAACCTTCTGCCATTTCTCTTGCACATTCTTCGCTGACTGCACCATACTTTTCAAGAGTTTCCATGCTTACACCAAGAACCTCGCGTTTTGCCTCATTTGCATAAGTCACAAAATTAAGCTTTGTATATGCGGAACTGCCGGATACATCCGTCAAAATAGAGCTTAAAAGTCCGCCGGTACACGATTCCGCCGTTGATATAATTAATTTTTTTTCTATTAACAGTTTTGTTAATTTTTCTATCATAATTAAAATATATTTTAACATGGGCATGACAAATTTTCATCTTGTTATATCATGTTAAATACGAAGGGGAATAGCATGCCAGCAGTCAAAGAAAAAATCAATGAAGGCAATCTTCTGCCGCAGAATATAGAAGCGGAAGAAGCGGTTTTGGGCGCAATTCTTGTAAACCCTGAGGTTTTGACAAAAGTTGTAGAGACCTTAAAGCCTGAAAGTTTTTATAAACCTGCACACAAATATGTATACGAAGCAATGCTTCAACTTTTCAACAGCAATGAACGGATTGACCTTGTGTCCGTATCTGATGTATTGAGTTACAATTCAAAACTTGAAGCTGTAGGCGGACGTGCATTTATAAACGATTTAAGCTACAAAACTATTACAACATCAAATATTGAATACTATGCAAGAATAGTACAGGAAAAAGCAGTAAAAAGAGCTCTTATCAACGCCGGAAGTGAAATAGTATCTTTTGGATACGACATGAACCCCATTGATGAATCACTGGAAAGTGCCGAAAAATTAATATTTGACATTGCCTCCAAAAAAGCCACTACGGATTTAAGCCATATAAAAGACCTTGTGATGACCTCATACCAGAAAATGGAATACCGCTACGAACACAGGGATGAATTAAGCGGATTAAGAACCGATTTTTATGAGCTTGACAACATGACAAGCGGACTTCAAAAATCAGACTTAATAATTCTTGCGGCACGTCCTTCAATGGGAAAAACAGCGTTTGCGCTTAATATTGCGCAAAATGTTGCAATAAAAGAAAAAGTTCCCGTTGCGATATTCTCACTTGAAATGTCAAAGGAACAGCTTGTTCAGCGTATGTTATGCTCACAGGCAGAAGTTGATACCCAGCGTATTAAAACAGGCAATATGAACCAAAAAGACTGGGACAAAATCGTAAACGCAATGAACGATTTTGCAAATGCACCTATCTTTATTGATGATACAAGCGGTTGCACCCTAACTGATATCAGAGCAAAATGCCGAAGATTAAAAATGGAACAAAAAGATTTAGGCTTAGTTGTAATAGACTATTTGCAATTGATGGAAAGTACAGGCAGAGAAGATCGTATGCAGCAGATTTCAGCCATATCAAGGGGGTTGAAAACTCTTGCGCGTGAACTTGATGTACCGGTAATTGCACTTTCACAATTGTCACGTGCTGTTGAATCCAGAACCGATAAACGTCCGATGTTGTCAGACTTGAGAGAATCAGGTGCAATTGAACAGGATGCGGATATTGTTATGTTTATATATCGTCAGGAATATTACCAGAAAAATGATGAAGAAGCCGAAGTCGCAAAAGCCGCATCCAAAGGCGAATCCGAAATTATTATTGCAAAACACAGAAACGGACCCGTCGGTAAAGTTGATCTTTTATTCCAGGCCAGCATAACAAAATTCAAAAACCCTATTAAAACTGACGTGTTTTAATTTTCATAATATTTCCTGTTTTTGTTGACATATTTAAAAAAATAATATAAAATAAACTCTGAGGGTAAACTCCAAACCTCCGCAGCACACTCATTTGTGAAGAAATAGGCTGAAGGGAGGTGATAATATGACCAAAAACATAATAAAAAGTGCTGCCATTGCACTGAGAGCACTTTTTAAAATTATTTTAATTTGGTTATAGGGAGTGAAGAACGGTTTCAGGAATTGCGGTTTCTGGAGCCGTTTCCCTATATTTATATTATAACTCATTTTTGGAGTTTGTCAATTGGCGGTAAAAAACTATCATAATATACTAAGGCTATTTTTTAACAAATTCAAGGTTATAACCTAAAATATCTGCGAGCAATTCTGCCTCCTTAAAGGTTAGCGTTTCACGTCGAATTTTTCCGGCAAGACCGTCAGGAGTATATTTTTTGCCGCATTTTTCCGTCATCATTACGGCTAAATCCTTTATATATACATCATTCAATGTTATAAAAGCTTTAAGTTTACTTTTTGTACTCATAATTTTTATTATATCTATCTTGACATTTTCTGTCATTAGTTATAAAATATACTTAAATTTTTAAGTATAAACTTAAAAATTTAAGTATTAGATGTAACATAAAATTACAGATTGGACATTATGCATAAAAAACTGAAAACGATTTTTAATGAACTGTGCCATGTAAGATATCTGTACCAAATAATGCTGGAAGCACTTAACTATTGCATTGAAAATGAATTAGAATGCGGACACATCAACGAACTGAATAACATTATTAAAACCAAATTCAGAGAATTAATAAACGAACTTGACTATTTAATTATGGATTTATAAATATATTGTTAATTTTGAGCAAAACGCAGCAAAATTTGTTATAATCAAAATATGGACAACTATGAAGATTTTATATCAACCGTAAGCCATGAATTAAGGACACCTCTAACATCTATCAGGGGGTTTGCCCAGACAATGCTGACATCATGGGACAAACTGGATGACGAAAGCAAGAAAAAATTCCTGAAGATTATAGAAGATCAATCCAACAGACTTATCGGGTTAGTGGAAAATATGCTTTCCGTCACAAAACTGCATTCCGAAAAAGAAATTCTTATCTTTAAAGAAGCAAATTTAAAAACGCTGATTGAGCCGGTTATAGATATCATAAAAACAGCATATCCGACGCATAAATTTGAATTTAATTTTAATGAAAACACGCCGAATATAATTGTAGATAAAGACAAATTCCAGCAAATAATGACGAATTTGATAGAAAATGCCGCGAAATATTCAAATGAAAACACGACAATAACAATAACAACCGAACCTGCCGGAGATTACGTTTCAATAAAAGTAGCCGACCGCGGGGTAGGAATTTTGCCGGAGAATTACAACAAAATTTTCACAAAATTTTCCAGAATAGACAACCCCCTGACCAGAAAAGTTCAAGGGAGCGGACTGGGGCTTTACATAACCAAAAATCTTGTTGAAAAAATGGACGGCAGGATATCAGTCATTTCAGGTGACGGCGAAACCACATTTGAAATTTTGTTTCCTGTCAAAAGCGTTGAAGAACAGGCGAGGGTAAAATGCAATCGGTAACATTGTTGATAGATAAAAGGCGTGAGCTTTCAACCAAATATAAAAAGTTACTGGAGAATGATACAAATATTGTACTTGTATCAAAAAACCTTATATCGGCAATGAAAACCATTCAAGACACCGAACCTGATGTAATAATTATTTCCGACAGCATAGACAGTGACCTTTCGGATTACTGCAAAAAAATTCGGGCATTGACTTATAACATGCGGCCGGTCATTATTGCGATTTCAAAATCTGCAGAAGTTGACGACCGTTTAAAGGTTTTAGAAAACGGTGCGGATGATTTTATAAGCGAGCCGGTAAATTCCGAAGAGTTTGTAATGAGGATAAAGGCACATCTAAGACGCGAATTTGAATCAAACCTTGATTCCAAAAAGCTTTTACCGAACAAAAATTATTCTTTAAGAGCGCTCAAACGAATTATAAAATCGAAAAATTCATGGGCGGCAATGCTTGTAACCATTGATAATTTTGAAAATTATAAAGAAACCTACACAGAACTTGCCTCCAATAAATTAATCCAAACTTTCTGCGCAATTATTCAATCGGCACTGAATAAAGATGACTATCTCGGGCTTGTATCTGACAATGAATTTTTAATTCTCACCGATATGTACAAAGCAGATAAAATAGCAAATTATCTGACTTTTGCAATTGATTCGGTATCACCGAAATTTTATTCATATGAAGATGTAAACCGCGGATATATGATAATGCAGGGGGATGAATTTGCCGGCAGAAGAGGTGAATTTATCCATACAACAATAGGCGTTGTAACAAATGAATTTAATAATTTTACTAATGTTACTCAATTGATAAACGCCCTTGTCCAAACACGGAATATGGCACACATTCCTACACGGTCCAACTATTTGATAGAACGCCCTAAAATTTCTGCAGAAAACGCCGTTTTTGAAAAAAAATACAATAACAAAATCTGTATTATAGAACCGGACGATGCCATGAATACCCTTTTAAAAACCATTCTGGAGCTTCAGGGGTATGAAATTATAACAAACCACAAAAAAATAACTCCGGCGGTTATTATCCTTGATGCGGGGGATGTTGCATCCCAAAAAGGATTGGATCTTTGTAAAAAATTGAAAACCGACGAAAGACTTTTAAATTCCAAATTAATAGTGACATCAATATTTCACGATAAAGAAACCGTTCTGAACTGTGGTGCGGATTTATATATGCCGAAACCATACGAATTACCCCATCTTATAAAATGGGTAGACGCTTTTGTGAGAGAATTTAACCGATAAGCTCTTCAAGCTTTTCAGCATTAGTTGATGCTGCCTTTGCCTGAGACGCGGAAATTCTTCTCATATAAGTTCTCAAAGCTTCTCTAATCAATTCGCTGCGTGATCTTTGTTCTGTTAAAGCAAGTCCGTCAACTTTATTCAAAAAGTCATCCGGCATAGTTACCAAAATTTTTGCCATAAACCATTTCCTCTTTACATGTATTTTACCACATTATATAATATTCCGCAACAGGATTAAGTCATATCGGTTATGGACAAAATACAGGAGTTTGAATAATATAATTCAATAAGAAAGGAGAGTCTTATGGAAGAAAACAACAACTATGAACACAGAAAATGTGAATTTGAACGCCATCCGATTTTAAAACATTTGTTATATGGTCTTATGGCTTTAATAGGTGCATTTTTGGCATTTTATGTGGTTACGGACTGGTATTTCAAAGCCATGCTCAATCCTGTAAATCAAATGAAAAGAATGGACAGAGCTATTGAAAGACGCGACAGAGAAATGGAAAAAGCGTTCAAAAAAGCTTTTCACGGGACCGAAAGACTTCAGGAACGTGCCAACCACATCATAAAACTTGAACAGAATGACGATGAATACAAAGTTCTTGTAGATTTGGTTCCGTTAAATGACAACGAAAAAAATGTTGAAGTAAAAACAAACGGCAATATTTTGACAGTAAAAGCAGCCGGTATCCACGGTTTCGGTGACAGAAAATCTCTGGTTGAATTCACACAAAGCTATATGTTCGGTGACAACGTTGATTTAAGCAAATTAACAAAAGAACGCAAAGGCGATACCTACGTAATAACAGTTCCTATAGAAGATTAATTTTAAGGGCGGGCACTCCGCCCTTTTATGTTATAATAATTTTATGAAAAAGATATTAGTTGTGGATGATTCTCCAAGCTGGGTGCGGCACCATATTTTTAACATCAAATACATTTTAGGCGAAGATAATATAGAAATTTTGTCTGCGAATTCCGCAAAAGAAGGCGACAAAATATTATCGGCAAATATAGACAAGCCGTTTGATATAATTTTCACGGATATGCAGATGGAACCGGATTTTCTGCCCTTAAACGCGGGCGAATGGCTGATAAAACAAATCCAATTTTATCCTGAATACAAAAACACAAAAATTGTAATCATTTCCGCATCGCCGAGAATTGACAAAATAGCGGAAAAATATGGAGTTGAATTTATTCCCAAAAGGCTCTGCCAGACAACCGTTCCGTATGAAAAAATATTATTGCCCTAAATCTAAAAACGTGATAAAATAAACATGTAACAGAATACTTGGAGGTATTAAACATGGGCGCAAATACGCATCACGACTACTTTTCACTCAGGGGGGGGGGGCAGTAGCTTAACCTCCGGTCATGCTGAACTTGTTTCAGCATCTCATAATAAAGAGATTCCGAAACTAGTTCGAAATGACAAATATGTGAGCGAAGCTCACAGTAAATTCTTAGTGCCTTACTGTCTTAGTAACTTAGTATCTTCTAAAAAAACCGCGTTTACTCTGGCAGAGGTTTTAATAACCCTCGGAATAATCGGCATTGTTGCCGCTATGACTATTCCGACACTGATAAGCAATTATAACGAAAAACAAACCGTTACTAAATTGCAAAAAGTTTATGCAACTTTAAAAAATGCTTTTGAAATGTCTAAAGTTGACCACGGCGATTATGAAACATGGTATTGGAATAATATACCTGCGGACAACGCGCAAAGAACAAATTATTTTTGGGATACATATATATTTCCTTATTTAAAAGTATCGAAAAAATGCTTTCCTGCATCAGAAGAATGTCTGCCTTCCGATATGACTTTTTCTAACGGTAGCAGCTTACCAATATCCGGCACTCGCGGCGCATTTATATTACCGGATGGAACATCTGTTTATACCTGGGCAGGCGGTGATGCATACTACCCGCATGTATGGGTATATGCTGATTTAAACGGTAAAGCTAAACCTAATATGCTCGGAAAAGATATATTTGTAATGCTTTTCTCTCCGAATAATCCCGGTCAAACCTGGGGGACAACAGATGATGACGGAAATTTTACAGACACAGGAAAAGTATTTAAACAGCAATATGGCCTTGTTTTATATGGAGATACAAATAATGTAACGATAGATGACCTTTTAAATCCGAGCTTTTCTCTCTCTGATAATACAAATGCCAGTTGTTCATCAAAAGGATTAGGTTACGTTTGCGGTGCCGTAATAAAATTAAACAGCTGGAAAGTTCCCGATAATTATCCTTTTAAATTTTGAACTTTGTAGATCATAGACTGTGGGTTGGGGTTTCTACACCAACCCACGATTCTGCAAATTCATTATTTGAACCCTAAACATTATTCTGCGTCATCACAGCTATGCGCTCCGTCCCAAGATAATTTTTCACGACAATACATATAATCCATATTTTTATTATATATTACCCAGCCTGCGCATCCCTGTCCGATTACAGATGCAGTACCGCTGTAATTTGGATCACATGTTCTAAAAGGATAATTTGTTGCATCCTTTGTTCCACCAGGGAATAGCCCTTTATCATTAAAATAGAAATAAAAATAATTTTTACCTAAAGTTGCATCCTTACGCGTAGGCAATATCACTATAATTGTACCGACCCCTGTATAATCTCCGAAAGATATAAATGTACCGTCTTGAATATAAAATTTAGATGATGCATCAGCTCTGCTATCAACAGAACCTGCATCCTTAATTTTCACACCTGCTAAATTATAATAGGCATAAGGATAACAAAAATTATCACCCTCAGTACATTCTCTGGCAACTCGTAATTGTTCTTTAAAACGCTGCGAAATAATTTGATTAGCACTGGTATCATATATTGGATTACCATCATCATCAACTTTATTTGTATAAGTATTTTTTAGTCCCCAGGTACTCAACTGACCATATTCTGCTTGTAGCATCTGGTATGCCTGGGTTAAAGTTGAATATAATTTTGTTAATTGTGATACAGTCTGACGTTCACTATACTTTGCTATCAAAGTCGGAATAGTCATGGCTGCTACAATGCCGATTATTCCGAGCGTTATTAAAACCTCCGCTAAAGTAAATGCTCTAAAACCCTTGCTATTTCTACTTAGAAGGGTCGCCCCCCCCCCGATGCTTTCGAATTTAATATTTTTCATGATTCTTCTCCTTCTTTTGTAAAAATTATAACAGTTTTTATCGAATATTGCAACTATTAATTAAAACCTTAGCAACTTCAACCGCATCATTAAACACCAATTCATTATGCAAAAAATCCTCACGCTCAACGTATTTTTTAACAATTTTTCTTGCAAAAGAGCCGACAGAAATTCCGTTTGCATTAATTCCGCACATTTTAGCAAGCTCCGCGGTTTTGGAATTTGTACCGCCTGAGAGTAAAAGATATACAGGCAAATTTTCATTCTGAATAATTTCAGCGGTTGCAACAGCCTGCAGCGTTGTCTTAAAATCATCTTTCCCGCCGCTCATCGGAAACCCGTCAGCCTGAACAATCGTCGTATATGACGCCCTGACAGAGGTAAGTTTTTTAACTCTTTCGACAAGTTTTTCGTCGCTTAATTTACCGCGGCTTGTGCAGAGGCTTAAAATTCCTGGATAAATTTCATTTATATAATTCCATTTTTGCCAAATTTCATCATCATTCAGCCCCATCGCATGGAATTCAATACAGTCAATCCCTTTTTCAATCAATGTGGGCAAAACCTCACGCAAATCTTTTTCTTCAGATACATAAGAAATCGCACCTTTCGGGCAAATTTTTGCACATCTGCCGCAGCCGATACATTTATATTTTTTAACTTTTGCAAACTTTATGGCGCCTTGAGGACATACACTATCACATGAATAGCAGGAAATACATTTTTCATAATCCACAACGGCTTTATTCACATGCGGATCATTTTTTATCCCGACACTGACGCACAAATAAGCATCATCAACATTAGCAAATTCAAGCCCGCGCTTTGCAGCATCAATAATCTCCTCAGACGCAGACAAATCAAAAAATCTGCATCCTGCTTTTGCATAAACCGCCACGAGTTTTTCAACTTCCTTGGCATCCTCATTTCCGGCTCCGCAAACGAGTTTGAAACAATTTTTCGCTTCCAGAAGATCTTTTAGCATTATCTCACCATATAATTGTAGATAATTTCAGATGCTTTCACAATAAAGTCTTTACCCAGAACAGAATTATGCGGACGGTTAGCAAGGATTACGACAATATATTTTTTACCGTTCGGCGCAAAAACAATTCCGGCATCACCGAGCATCTTGCCTATGTCACCAGTTTTGTGCATAAATAATGCCCCCGGTCCAAGCCCTGCCTGAATTAAACGGTTATTATGAACATGCCCCATATAATCAAATATTTTTTCGCGGGAAGATATATCTAAGAAATTCGGGTTATTATCAATATTATAAAGCATAGTACCCAAATCGCGGGCAGTCGTATGGTTATTTCCGCTTAAATCAGGAAGCCATGTTTGAACATAGGTACTATTTAAGCCCCAGCTTCTTATGGCTCTATTAATATCAACCATTGAACCGATTTTTGACATAATCATATTGGTTGCGGAGTTGTCGGATTCCGTTACCATAATTCTTGCAAGATCATCAAGAGTCCAGTTGGAATTTTCAGCCTTGAACTGCAAACTGCCTGAGCCTTCGGCTCTGTAATAATCCGTCAGTGTCATTTTATCCTCAAGCGAAACCTGTTTTGCTTCAACGGATTTGAAAAGTTCAATCAAAACCGGAAGTTTAATAATACTTGCGGCGGAAAAAATTTCGGACGCATTAATATCTGCAAACTTTTCGGTTTCATACTGCCAGACATAAATTGACGGATGAATGGACGGATATTGAGCCATTAAATTTTTAAGACTTATTTCCAAATCACCCATCCTGTAGGTTTCGGAAATCTTTTGCATTTGGGGTTTTTTAGTTTCAACACCCGTCAAATAACGCTGGTTAAATAACAAATCATTTGCCAGATAATCAGTCGTCGGAAACCTCAGAGCATGATAATCCGTTTTAACCTCAGGATAAGGAGAACCGTGCAGAAATGACATTGTTACTCTATGAAATCCCAGAGGCAAAACAAAAACAGCAATCAGCGTGAAGAAAATCGTAGAAATAATTTTGTGCAAAATATTATTCCGTCTGACCTTCTTTTTATTAACCTGCAAATGAACAGGTCTTGGAGTATAAGCGGGTTTTCCGTACGTTCTTAAAGGACGTACCTCACTAATTCTGGGGTAAGTAGGTTTTACATCCGCATAAAATTGCCTTCTGTCGTATTGTTCTGCTAACTTTGGCATTTATTTCTCCCAAGTATTAATATTGTACATTAGGAAAAATTTATTGGCAACTCAATTAACATTTTTTTAAAAAATTTTGAAATTTTAAAATATCTGTTATAAAATTGAGCAAAAGAGGAAAAATTATGGACGAAAATTGTATTTTTTGTAAGATTATAAACGGAGATTTCGGCACTGAATTTGTCTTGGAAAATGAGCATGCCGTTGTGTTTAATGACATAAATCCGAAAGCACCGGTTCACATGCTTGTTGTACCGAGAATTCACGTTGCATCATTAAATGAACTTGACGATAAAGAATTGTTGGGCGAACTTATGATGACAGTAAAAGCTGCAGCAAAAAAAGCAGGCTTGAAATCATATAAAACACTTATAAATACAGGAAAAGAAGCGGGTCAGGAGGTTTTCCACCTGCATATACATATTATGGGAGATAAAAATTAATGAAAAACGGAATAGAAAACGGATATTATCATGAAATTACACCATCAGGATTCGGAATTGCAATAAAAGCGGGAAAAGTATTATTTTCAGAGCAATCCGAATTTCAAAAAGTAGAAGTATTTGAAACCGAAAGCGCACTCGGACGCGTTTTAACACTTGACGATTTAATGATGACAACCGAAGGCGATGAATACCATTACCACGAAATGATTGCACATATTCCGATGATGAACCACAAATGCCCGAAATCCGTTCTTGTAATCGGCGGCGGCGACGGCGGCACGGTCAGAGAAGTTTTAAAACACGATACAGTCGAACGCGTTGTGCTTTGCGAAATTGACGGAATGGTTATTGATGCGTGCAAAAAATATCTTCCGACAATATCATGCGGGCTTGATGATCCGAAAGTTGAAATCCTCGTTCAAGACGCAATTGAATATATTAAGGATAAGAAAAACGAATTTGATATTGTTCTGATTGATTCAACAGATCCGATGGGACCGGGTGAAGGATTGTTTACGGAAGAATTTTACACTAACGTAAAAAATTCCCTCAAAGAAGGCGGTATAATGGTAGCTCAATCAGAATCACCTTTTGTAAACAAACAAGAAATCAAAAAAATGTATGATTTATTGAAAAAAGTGTTCCCTGTGTGCTCAACTTACACATCAAACATCCCGACATACCCCGGCGGATACTGGGCATGGGCATTTTGTTCAGAAAATGTTGAACCGCTTTCATACATTGATGAAAGACGCTGCAGCGAAATTACAAAAACCTGCAAAATCTATAACAAAGATTACCACATGGCACGCTTTGCACTGCCTAATTATTTGAAAGAATTGTTATAGATTCTTGTAAAATTCAAAAAAAAATGGTATAATAACTATGTTAAAAATAATTCGGAGGTATTAAACATGGGCGCAAATACGCATCACGACTACTTTTCACTCAGGAGGGGGGGGCAGTAGCTTAACCTCCGGTCATGCTGAACTAGTTTCAGCATCTCATAATAAAAAGATTCCGAAACTAGTTCGGAATGACAAATATGTGAGCGAAGCTCACAGTAAATTCTTAGTGCCTTACTGCCTTAGTAACTTAGTATCTTCTAAAAAAGTCGCGTTCACTCTCGCGGAAGTCTTGATAACCCTTGCTATTATCGGTATTGTTGCTGCTATGACTATTCCGACTTTGATAAGTAATTATCAGGAAAAAGAACTCGTTACACGCGCTAAAAAGGCATTTGCTCAAGTTAATAACGCTGTAAATCTTGCACGTGCTGAAAATGGTTACGGAGATAATTCTGTTTTATTCAATCCTAATAACACTAACGAAGAATCCATGAGAGCTTTTGCCAAATATTTTAAAGTTCAGGAAATTTGTCCGACAGGTACAGGATGCGGCGGTCCATATGAATACAAAATGACAAAACCTATATCAACTGACGGCGAAAATTATTCTGGTGAGAAGATGCACCATTACCCGAGATTTATAACTATGGATGGAATTTTAATAAGAGTGCAGCAATTTAATAGTTGTGAGAGAACGGACACATTTTCCAAATTTGAAAATGGTGTTGTAGTAAAAGACGAAGAAGGTAATCCTGTAACTTATGAGGCTAAACAATACAATTGTGCCAATATAATGATAGACACAAATGGCAAAAACAAACCAAATCAGGTTGGCAGAGATATTTTTGCACTTGAAGTTCGCAGAGATACTACTGTTTCAAATAAAACAGCATGGGGCGGTGACTTGCATAGTGTAGTCAGAACCGGAAAGTTATATGATACAGTTGACTATACTATTGGCAGTGCCGTTGAAGATTAATTTACTAACAGCTTGTTGGTTGAGCTTTTTGCCCAACAGTAAATTCTTAGTGCCTTAATGCCTTAGTATCTTAGTATCTTTCTTCTAATAAGTCCCGCAACACCTACCGGCTGCGCCGACCATGCTCACAGTAAAAACTTATTTACTTATTCCCTTATTAACTTATTCACCTATAACTTCCGCTTTAACATATTTTATCATTTTTATGCTATAATTTGACTAACAGGGGAGAACTTTATGTCAATTATTATAATGATACTTTTATTGAGCGTCTTGATACTTGTCCATGAGGCAGGGCATTTTTTGGCTGCAAAAGCTTTTAAAATGAAGGTTGCCAAATTCGGTTTCGGACTTCCGATAGGTCCTACTTTATGGGAAAAACAGGTGGGTGACGTAAAAGTTCTCGTACACGCATTTTTGCTCGGGGGATACGTTGCATTTCCCGACGATGACAAAGAATTAGATTTGCCGAAAGATTCTCCCGACAGATTTTTGAACCGCCCGATTTATCAAAGGTTAATTGTAGTTTCCGCAGGTGTCACCGCAAACGTTATTTGCGCGTTTGTTTTTGTGCTTTTGACGGCATTTTTGTGGGGACACATGCCCTCAGGCAAATATGATGTGTATATTAACCAGATTGTAGCTGAAAAAGACCAATCCGTCTGGACATCAGGACTTCAAAAAGGCGACAAAATTATCCGCGTAAACGGTTCCGATATTGACACAAGCTACGGACTTCTGGCTTATACACAATTAAGCCAAAAATATGACGGCAAAGTTGATGAAGAATTTGTTGAAGAAAATTACGAAAACCTGAAAAAGCTTAACCCTGCATATCGAAAAGATGAAACCATTCCAAAAGACGTCCTTATCAGTCTGCCCCAACAAAAACCGGAAAAAGCCGTTTCTCTTACAAAAAATATGCTTAAAGGTTTTCAAAAATATGAAGATAAACAACTTTCATTAAATGATGAACAAAAATCTTTGCGGGAAAAAATCACCGGAAAATCATATATAATTTCAGACGGGACATTAACATTAAATAACCTTGCATTTGCGCTCTCTGACAGCGTTCGTCCATTAAATATAACCGTTTTAAGAAACGGTAAAGAGATAAATCTTAAACCGATTTATCCTAATGAAAAAGGTCAAATCGGGGTAATGCTTGATGTGAAGGAAATTCTTATTCCGACAAAAGGAGTCAAATCCGCTGTTGTTACAAGCGGTAAATACCTGTATGATCAGACCTACATGCTTCTTTATGGATTATACCAGATTGTAAGCGGAAAAATTCCTCTGAAAGACCTCCACGGGATTATTGCAATCACAAAAGTCGGCGGAGACATAATTGATAATAGCGGATTTTTCTCAGGACTTTTGTTAATCGCAATTATTTCGCTTGACCTTGCAATAGTAAACTTCCTGCCGATTCCGGCGCTCGACGGAGGGCATGTGATGTTTTTAATAATAGAAAAGCTCCGCGGAAAACCTCTCGACGAGGAAACTATCGACAAAATCGGAACTGCAGGATTTTTATTTTTAATTCTGTTAATGGTTTTTGTAATCTTTAACGATATATTTGCACTTGTGACAAAACAGCTTTAGGTTCCCGGTTTTTTAAGCTTTGCAAAATCATCTCTTATTTCGCCGGCTTTTCTCTCAAGCTGATTATAGACCTGCGAATTTATCTCGCCGCCAATCAAAAGCAATATAGATGTATAATAAAGCCAAACCATTAAAACTATAAACGCCCCGATAATCCCGTATACGAGGTTATATGTCCCTAAATTGTTTACATATACGGAAAATCCCCATGACCCCACAAGCCAGAACGTACAGAAAAATAAACTCCCCGGCAATGCACTCGCACGCTTGAACGCTTCATTTCCGCGCAAATCAGGCAATATATAATAACTTAAAAACGCCATTAAATACAACGCCAGAAACGCAACAGGCCAACGCAGAGTCAAAAGCATTATCGCAATCTGATGCGACATGTGAAAATGTTCTACGGCAAATTTTATAAACACTTTGCCGAATACAATAAGGTTTATACTCAAAAATAACACAAGCGTGTTTACGATAACCATTATAAAAGACAAAATTCTTGTATAAACAAAATTCCTTGTCTCCTCAACTTTATACGCACGGTTTAATCCTTTTAGAACAACTGCGACACCGTTTGTTGATAAAACAATTGTAACAATCACGCCGATAACCGCCATAATATCACCTTTTTGGAATATCATAACTTCGGACAAAACCGTCAAAATCAAATTCATAGCCTGCTCGGGCATAATATTTGATAATGCAAGCAAAATCGGATCTATATAAGATTTATTTCCCATCCAGCCAAACACTGCCATCAAAAACAACATAAACGGAAAAATCCCTATAACCATCATAAAACCCATTTCTGCAGCCATACCGTAGAAATCGTTTTTAATAATAGAAATTACTAATCTTTTTACTGCTCTGATAAACGCTTTATTTTTCACAGCTCATGTTTCCTAATTTCATGCAGAATTTTTTTAACAGCTTCTTCCACGTTACACTTCATTGTGCAGCCGGCAGCAAATTTATGACCGCCGCCTCCGAATAATCCGCAAATTTCTGCAACATCAACCTTTTTACTTCTCATAGAAATCTTACAACCGCCGTTTTTCATCTCTTTAGCGACAAATGCAACACTTGTTGATGTAATTGCACGGAGTCTTTCAACCAAACCTTCCGCGAATTCTTCATCAGTATTGTATTTTTCCATATCTTTTTTATAAACGGTTGTATAAACTATTTTATCATCATCAAGAAACACCGCTTTATCCACACAATAAGCCTGACAAAGCGCCATGCCTTTTGTGTAGGTTTCATAACAATTTTTAAACATATCATTAGGCAGCACACCGATTTTAATCATTTCAGCGGCATACTCAAGACATCTTGCAGTAGTATTGTTAAACCTGAAAGAACCGGTATCAGTTAAAAGTCCAACATACAAACAAGTGGCAATATCCAGATTTATTTTCCAGCCGGATGTTTTAGCAATTGAATAAACAACTTCTGCTGCAGAGCTTGCATCGCCCTCCACAAAATTCAACTCTCCGTAACCAATATTTGTTTTATGATGATCAATATTAACGGTATGTTTTGCCTTATCAAAAAGAATTTTGCCGTCGCAAATTCTATCAATTGCAGCGACATCAACATTTATCACAAGATCATATTCACGGGATTTATCCAAATCTTCAATATGTTTTACCAGATTAATATTAGGAATAAATTTATACTTCTCAGGCACTTTGGATACAACAAGCATATCACACTTTTTTTTAAAATTAAGTTTAATAAGCGAATACATACCACACATAGAACCGAGAGTATCACCGTCAGGATTTATATGGGAGATAATTAATATATTTTTAGAAGACTTTATGATATCATTTAATTGAGTTACTTCCATTCTTTAATAATACCATAAAAACCTCAAGGTACAAAATCGTGAAGAAAGTATTATATACAAACTTTGTTTCAACCGAAGAAATAATAGCTGATATGCTTGAAAACAAAGACATAAAAAAAGCTGTAACCAGAAGTAATCTGTATAAATTCTGGTCAAAAGCCGCAGGAGAAAAATTTGCGAACAAATCAAAACCCTACTCACTACTTCCCGGACACATTATGGTAATAGCCTGCGAAAATGCAATTGTTGCTCAGGAATTAATGCTTAAAAAAACACAAATTCTTCTAAAACTTCAACCCTATCTCAAATCTTTGAAAATAAAAGTTCAGGATTTGAAATTTGACCCCAAAAAATGGCAGGTAGAAGAAGATTAAACATTATGCATCTTATCAAAAATATCTTTTCTTTGAACCCAAACTTCCATGCCAAGTTCTTCACCGATATGGGTTAAGTTTTCTTTGATTTCTTTAAACGTAAACTTGGACTTTGAGATATTACCAAGCAGGAACATTACAAAATGTCCCTGCATGATAGTTTGTTTAATATCTTCAATATTTACCTCAAGCATAGCAAGAGCCGTTGCAACCTTTGCAACGATTCCTACTTTATCAACACCTGAAACTGTAACTATTATCTGTTGATCTGACATTTTTTATGCTTCCGTTGTTACTTCTGCCTTTTTAAACAATGTGCCGTTTACAAGTTTACCTACATTATGTTTTTTACAATACTCATTAAAATCACGTTTAATTTCAGGTGCCATAATATACAAAGCAATAATATTAGGTACACACATTGCAATCATCATAGCATCGGTAATATAAATTACTGACCCTACATTCATGGCAGAACCGATTACAATAAACACACAATATATAATATCAAAAGTCAGGTTACGTTTTTTACCTTCACCCACAAGGAAGTTCCATGCTTTTTGACCGTAATATGACCAGGAAATCAATGTTGATAATGCAAACATTATAACAACAAGTGACAAAATATACGGGAAGAAAGAAATTACGGATTGAAATGCAGTTGATGCAAGTTCAATACCTGAAATTCCCTGAGCACCCATAACAAATGTTCCTGAAAATAATATCGCAAATGATGTCAAAAGACATAAAATACCTGTTAAGAAAGTTTCAATCAACGCTACAAAACCTTGAGAAATAGGCTCATTAGTCTTAACTGTTGCATAAGCAATGGCAGCAGCACCTGTACCGGCCTCGTTACATTGAACAGAACGTCTTAAACCTATAATTATAGTACCAAACACACCACCTGCAACAGCATGCGGACAAAAAGCTTCTTTTACAATTACCATAAGTCCGTGCGGAATAGCTGCATAATTTGCTAAAATTACAACCAGTGATGCCCCGATATATAAAAAGCACATTGTCGGAACGAGAATAGTCGTAATCTTAGATATACTTTTAATACCACCAACAACACTCATCCAAACAAGTATTGCAATAACAACACCAAACACCCAGGTGTAACCGTGCATAAAACTGTTTACACCACCTGTAATATGAACAAGTTGGTGAGCAGATTGGTTAATTTGAATCATGTTTCCGCCAGAGATTGCACCACCTATACAAAGTAATGCAAATATAGCAGACAATGGCTGACCTAACCAGCGTAATTTTTTTCTTGTAAGACCGTGTGCAATATAATGCATAGGACCGCCGGAAACTGTTCCGTCAAGATTAAATCTTCTGTATTTAACAGCCAGTGTAGCTTCCACAAATTTTATAGACATACCCAAAAGTGCGCCTATAAAAATCCAGAACGCAGCACCGGGTCCTCCTATTGAAATTGAAATTGCAACACCTGCAATACTTCCGATACCGATTGTTCCGGATAATGCAGTTGCTAATGCCTGAAATGATGAAACTTCACCATTTGAATCAGAACTTTTGTCAGCCGGTTTTGCAACTGTTTCCACCGCATGTTTTAAACCCCACAAAGATACACCTTTAAAATACAATGTGAAAAAGAAGCCTGCAAACAAAATCCAGAATATAATTAAAGGAACATGTGATGATCCTATTGAAATCGGAAAGAATACCACATCCGCAATTCTGTCGCAAACCGGTGCAACATATTTGTCCATCATTGCATCAACATTCATAGCATTAGCATATTGAATATTGAATAAAAGTGTAAAAAGTACAAGTAAAAATCTCTTCATAAATGTTTCCTTTCGGGGTTTAACTCACATTTCGGCCAATAAAAAACCAACCTGTTACTATCATAGCAGAAACATTTTTTATGCTGAATTTTTTTTGACAAATGTTAAAATATCGTTGCAAAATTTAAAATGTCAAAGCCATGGGTAATCATCTTTAATCTGCCAACCGTCAAGATAAATTAGCTGCCCGCATGTTTGAGAACCGTCATCCTCTGAACACGTATAAAGATAATCTTCTCTGTTATATCCTGATGATGCTGTATTGGAAGCTGTTCCGTATTGATGCATTTGAAAAACTTTTTTATTCAAATTAAATATCATATAAAAAACATCTTTACCCAAAGTATTAGGTTTTTGAAAACCATTGATATCCACATCAAACAATATATTTGTATATCTTCTCTCCGTACAATTATTATCTTGATCATATTCGTAACAATGAGTTGCTAAACCAATTTTTACAAAAACATTATTTGATAACAAAACTATATACTTTCTTCCGGTTCCCGTTTTACTATTTGATATAGGAAGATATACTCCGTCATAACCTATAGATCCGGGAAGCACATAACCATAATCTTTTGCAACTTTTAAATATGGCAAAAAATATTTCTTTGCAAAAGTTGTAATAACATCCTTGGTATTAAAATTTACATCTTCAGTATTTGTACCCCTGATTCCGGCAACTTCCCAGCTTGTAGTATCACCATGTTCTGACTGTGCCATCGTTAAAGCTTGAGACATTATTGAATAAGTCTGTTTTAATTTCGTAGCTGTCTGTTTTTTTGTGTAATGACTTATAAGCGTCGGTATTGTCAATGCAGCTACAATACCTATTATTCCAAGAGTAATGAGGACTTCTGCCAGAGTGAATGCCTTAAAATCCTTGATATATCTACTTAGAGGAGTCGCCCCCCCCCGCTTCGCAACTTTTTCTGCGTCTTCATCAGCTCTTCTCCTTATCTTTGATTTATTATAACACTAAATTCCAAAAGTTGCAAATTGTAAACTTCAAAATCCTCTAAACAACTGAATATATGCATACGTTGTATTTTTTATAAAAATAATGCTATAATAACCGTAGCAGGAAAAAGATTTTATGATGAGCAAAACAAAAAAATTATCTATCGCATTCTACTGGCATATGCACCAGCCTGTTTACCAGCTCACACCGGACGGAGATTATTTGATGCCATGGGTCAGACTTCATGCTGTCAAAGATTACCTTGATATGGTAGAGATACTTAGCAAATTCAAAAAGCTTAAATTAAACTTTAATCTTGTACCGGTACTTTTGGACTGCATAATTGATTACGCTGAAAACGAAATGCACGATATCCACTCACGATTAACAATAACTCCGATTGAAATGCTTTCGGATGATGCAAAATTATTTATTATAAATAACTTTTTTGACGCAAACTATCAATCCATGATTCTTCCGTATGAAGAATATAACAGGCTTTACCACAAAATCCAAACTAATCCTGACGCAGGCATTGACATATTTTCAGAACAGGAATATTCCAATTTGATGGCATTATTTAATCTTGCCTGGTTTGATCCTGTTTATAAAACAAAATATCCTGAATTAAAAAAATTATACAAAAAAGGCAAAGATTACACGCTTGAGGATCGGATTAAAATTATTGAAATTCAGCGTGATATTATGCGGCAGATAATTCCGGCATACAAAAAATATCTTGATAAAGGCAGAATTGAAATTACAACAAGCCCATACTATCATCCTATTCTTCCGATATTACTTGAAAACAAAAATATTAAAAAGACAACCGAGAATGCCCCGCAAGTATTAAAGACATATCTGGACGGCAAAGTACAGACAAAAATGGCCTTAGACAGAATTGAAAGAATTTTCGGAAAACGCCCGAGAGGTATATGGCCGTCAGAACAATGCGTAAGCCCCAAAACACTTTACATGCTTACAACTCTCGGTGTAGACTGGACAATTTCAGACGAAGGCATTTTATCAGACTCAATTAACTTTGAATTTATAAGAGATTTTAAGGGACATCTGGAAGATCCATATCATTTAGTCAAATCTTACGATTATACAGTAAAAAATAAAGATATAAAAATAATCTTTCGTGACGGAACACTACCAAACCTTATAGGCTTTGAATACCCGAACCATAATCCGATAGCCGCAGCAAATGATTTATATGACAGAATAAAAGTCATCCAAAGTAAACTTCTGTCATCGCCTGACAATAACCACCTTCTGACAATTGCAATGGACGGCGAAAATTGCTGGGAAAATTATATGGAAGACGGTCTGTCATTCTTAAAAACACTTTATACACTTATTGAGGATGATGACTCTCTTGAAACTGTTCTTATAAGTGAGTATCTGGATAAGGAAACAGGTCATAAACCACTTGCCAAAATCAGCTCCGGTTCATGGATAAACCGAAACTTTAAACTATGGATAGATGAACCTGTTAAAAATCTCGCGTGGAATTATTTAAAACAAGTTCGTGATGATTTTTCAAAATACGTAAAAAAACATCCGCTAAATCCTCATATAAAAGATGCAAGAAAAGAACTTTTTATATGTGAAGGCAGCGACTGGTTCTGGTGGTATGGGGAACCGAATGATTCGGGACGTGACAATATTTTTGACTACATTTTCCGTGAACACTTAAAGAATATTTATTTATATCTGGGATTAGAAGTACCGGCTTATCTTGAAGAACCTTTGACTTCTGCTTTTACAAAACCCTCAAGATATCCCAAATGTGAAATTACTCCGTTAGTTGACGGGAATAAAGATGATGATTCATGGCTGAATGCCGGATGTATTGATATACCTGACGGTCCTGTTTTAAGAGAGTCCAAACTATTTGACAGAATTTGCTATGGCTATGATAAAAATAATTTTTATATAAGATTTTATTTAAACAAATACATAACAGAAGATCCTGAATTAAGACTCCGGACTTATCAAATGTATATTTATATGCGCAATTCAAATAAAAAACATTCACTTTCTCCTGTCAGACTTATTAACAAAACAGAAAATGTTCTGCCGCTTTTAAAAGAAAAATTTCATAATGAATTACAACTATCAATAAGCGATGCCGAACTAAAACTTGTAAGACTCGCAAAATCTCTGCCCGGAAATATCTGGTCATTACAAAATGATAAAGATATGCAGTATGCTTTTGCAAATACAATAGATTTCAGAATACCGTTTGACCTGCTTGAAGTGGACTACAATGATACACTGGAATTTATGTTTATAAGTGCACGTCTCGGAGTAAAAGAATACTGCATTCCCTATGAAATGTTACTAACAGTCCCGAGATTGTAAAATCATGTAAACTTTTCATATATTTTATCAAAGTTTTTACAATTTTTTACGTTAAATATTACAAACGGAGATAAGAAATGGTCAAATTTAGAGACAATATACCAAACGGCTTACCAAAACTTCCTGATAATTACTGGGAGCTCCAAAATAACGAAAAAACTGAAAAACTTCCGCCTCACATATTTGACAATGCCGTAAAATCAAGCCTTGCCGATATTACAAACGAAATTTCAATATTCAAAAAAAGAGAACAGTAAAAGTTCTCTTTTTATTTTCCTGTAGAACCGAATCCGCCGGCGCCTCTTGTTGTTTCGGTTAATTCCGTCACGACTTCAATTTTTGCCTGTTCAACACGTGCAATAATCATCTGCGCTATTCTTTCTTCCGGCTGAATTGTATAAGTTTCATTGGACAAATTTACAACAGGCACGCAAACTTCGCCTCTGTAATCTTCATCAATTGTTCCTACACAATTAATAAGAGTTATCCCGTGTTTTATTGAAAGTCCCGAACGCGGTCTGACTTGCGCTTCGTAACCATGTTCCAATTCGATTTTTAAACCTGTCGGAATAAGCGCTCTTTCAAGCGGCTTTAACGTAACAGGTTCTTCTATTGCCGCACACAAATCCATTCCCGCAGCACCTTCCGTTTGATACTTAGGAACACTCTTATTATGCGGTAACCTCTCTATTTTTAATACGGTCATTTCTTATTCCTTTACAATTTTAATACAGGCATTACGAGCAAACACAACGCAATTATCATCTAAATCTTGACCACTTTAAGTTCTTCATCAAATTTAGCTAAAATTTCATCAAGTTTAGAGGCGTCTTTTACGCCGCCTTGAGCAAAATTCGGGCGTCCGCCGCCGTTCGCACCGGTAGCTCTTGCAATTTCACCGACAATTTTGCCTGCATTTACACCGTTTTTGACAAAACCGTCAGAAACTTTTGCAATAACCATTTTCGAATTCGCAAGGACTATAATACTTTCACCGAGCTTGTTTGCAAGAACATCAATTCCTGCCTTGATTGCATCGGAATCAAAATCTTCAATTTTTGATATAAACAATTTCCCGCCTGCAATATCCTGAGCCCGCGAAATAAATGATGAAAATTTATTTCTTGCATTTTCTTCTTTAGCTCTGGTAAGCTCTTTTTGTAGTTCTTTATTCTCGTCAAGAAGTTTTTCAACACGATCAAGAATTTCATCATAATGCGTTTTAAACATCAAAGACAATTTATCCATTTCTTTGACTTTTGCATTCATAAATTCAAATGCGGAACGTGCGACAACAAGCTCAATACGTCTTGTGCCGGCAGAAATTGCACCTTCCGAAACAATTTTTACCAGACGCAAGTCGCGAGTATTTCTTGCATGCGTTCCGGCGCAGAATTCTTTTGAAATACATGTTTCATTGCCGATTGAAACAACCCTTACCTCGTCATCGTATCTTTCACCGAACAACGCCGTTGCACCGGTTAATTTAGCTTTTTCAATATCCATAACCTCGGTTGAAACTTTCAAACCTTTTGCAACCCAGTTGTTTAAAATTTCTTCAACTTTAAACAATTCCTCAGGCGTCATTGCACGGGAAAATGTAAAGTCAAATCTCATACGATTTTCTTCAACCTGAGAGCCTGCCTGATGAACTTCATCACCCAAAACCTTAATCAAAGCAGCCTGAAGCAAGTGCGCTGATGTATGGTGAAGTCTGATTTCTTCACGACGCGGAACATCAATTTTTGCATGAACTTTTTCGCCGATTGTAATTTCACCGTTTATTAATTTTGAACGGTGTACAAAAAGCTGATTAACCTTAAAAGTTGTCAAAACTTCGGCTTTCATATTTTCATTTTCAATGACACCGCTGTCTCCTACCTGACCGCCGCATTCAGCATAAAAAGGTGTTTTATCAAGAATTATATCGACATATCCTTCACCTTCAACAATGTCGAGAATTTTTGCGTCGCATTCATTTTCGTCATAGCCGACAAATTCTGTTGAACCGACTTTCTCTTCGATTTTTGCGTATTTAATATCGCCAGTTACGCTGATTTTCTGAGTTGCGGCTTTAGCACGGTCTTTTTGTTCCTGCATTGCGACTTTAAAGCCTTCTTCATCAACTTTCAAACCGTTTTCTTCCGCAATTTCCTTTGTCAATTCAAACGGAAAACCAAAAGTGTCATATAATTTGAAGGCATTTTCACCGTCAATATCTTTTTTGGCTGAAATAAATTCATCAAGAAGTTTGTAGCCTCTATCCAGTGTTTTTGCAAACCGTTCTTCTTCTTTTTTAATTATATCAATAACTTTTGCCTTATTTTTAACCAATTCGGGATAAGCTTCGCCGTAGTGTTGAACAACAACATCGACGAGTTTATACAAGAACGGCAAATCAAGCCCGAGCATTTTGCCGTGACGCAAAGCGCGGCGCAAAATCATTCTCAAAACATAACTTCTGCCTTCATTTCCCGGAATTACACCGTCTGAAATCAAAAAAGTTACGCATCTTGCATGGTCTGTTATAATACGCAGAGAAATATCCGTTTTTTCTGATTTTTTATAAGGAACGCCCGACATTTTTGAAACTTCATCCATAATCGGCTTCAAAAGATCAGTTTCAAAAGTTGAGGCAACACCCTGACAAACCATTGTAATACGTTCCAGTCCCATGCCTGTATCAACATTTTTACTGTCCAGAGGCGACTGATTGCCTTCTTCATCCTGATATAATTCGGTAAACACAAGGTTCCAAATCTCAACCCATCTGTCGCATTCACATGTATCAATGCCGCAGCCTCTCGGGTCATTACATTTATATTGTTCGCCTAAATCATAATGAATTTCGGAACACGGACCGCAGGAGCCTGATGCACCCGGAGGTCCCCAAAAATTATCTTTTTTACCTTTACGCTTAATTCTGTCAGCCGGAACCCCAACGCTGCGCCAAATATCATAAGCTTCGTCATCGGTTTCAAAAATAGTAATCCAGAGTCTGTCTTTATCAAGCTTCAGAACCTCGGTTACAAATTCCCAAGCCCAGGGGATAATTTCTTTTTTATAATAATCGCCGAACGAAAAATTCCCGAGCATTTCAAAAAAGGTGTGATGTCTTGGTGTACGACCGACATTTTCAATATCTGAATCTTTTCCGCCTGCTCTTGCACATTTTTGACAAGATACTGCCCGCGGCGGATCATAAGGTGATTTTACAATCCCTAAAAATATCGGCAAAAATTGCAGCATGCCCGCCGTTGTCAACAAAACAGTAGGATTATCCGGCACAAGACTTGAACTTTCAACTATTGTGTGCTGGTGTTTATCTTTAAAATAATCTAAATATAACTGTCTGATTTGATTTCCGGTTAGCATAAATTTTTCCCTCTAATATTGTTTAACTACCAGAAAACTTAGCATAAAAATATTATCTAAGCAAGAAATCCAAAAAAGTTATGTCAAATTTACGGTAAAGCATTATAATAATCCACAATTTTATCCAGAACGCGGAATAAGAAAAGCTTTCCAATACTTTGCGGGATTTAGAAACTTTTTTAAAACAAGATTACCAAACCTGTAAAACCTACGATTTATACTTATTATTTGAATGATAAATAAGTATAAATTGCATAACTTTACACAGCTTTCTTTTGAGTACCGTAATTGAACGGAATTATATTAGACAAATCCGTCTTGCGTTCAGCAGCCAACAATTCAAAATTGTTTTGCAGGCGTAGAAAATACCCTTTTGAAAGCCCAAAATATTTTGTCAGCCGCAAATCCGTATCTGCCGTAATTGATCTTTGACCTCTTATTATGGCATTAATCCTGTTTGGCGGGACACCAATAGCATTTGCAAGTGCATTTTGTGAAAGACCTAACGGCTCCAAAAATTCTTCCTGCAGAACGTCTCCTATATGCGGTATGTCTATGTATTGCGGCATTGTATATTCCTTTATATAAGTTTACCAAAGTTTATTAAAGTGTATATAACTATACTTATATTATGTATTACGTACAACATAAAATCAACCCCCCTTAAAAATTATTTTTCAAAACTTAACAAGTTTAGTGATAATCTACAATTTCGACATCATAGGCATCGTTGTCATCCCATAGAAAACAAATCCGGTACTGCTGATTAATCCGGATTGAATACTGACCGACTCTGTCGCCTTGCAGTTGTTCCAAAAAATTCGCAGGCGGTATTCGAAGGTCAGAAACATTTTCCGCAGCATCAATCATATGCAGTTTTATTAAAGCACGGCGACGCAACTCCGTCGGTAACTTCTTCGAAACTTTACCCCTGAAAATCTTTTCCGTTTCCTTGCATTTGAATGTTTTTATCATAATAAATTATCATAGCATAATTAAAGATAATAAAACTTTACTTAATTTATTTTTACATAAACTTGAAGTAGTACATAAAATAGTAGAGAATGTATAAAAAGGAGAGTTTAATTGACAAATAATTTTATATGTATTCGAGATATATTACACGATACATTCGCTGACATTGAACGTAGAATGTTTGTAAAAGGCTCCGCATCTTCTGTAAAATCAGGATTTTCTTCTCTAGACTTTTATACGGATGGTTTTGAACGAGGCGAACTTATAACTGTTGCTGGAGGATTTAATTCTTATATAAATATTTTTATGTTAAACATGGCTAAAAAAATTACTCTCCAAAAAGAAAGACCCCTTTTATTTATAGATTTGGATGTAAAAAATTTTGATAATGAAAATATTTCTATAATAAAATTAAATAATGAAAACAGATATATACAATCTCCAAATTTAAACATTGAAATAATTGTATCCTATATTAAAAATTTTCAAGAATTAAAACCTAACGGCATTGTTTTTATAAACGGTTTTAATCTCTTGCATAATGATAATAAATTCTTAGCTGGTAAATATATAGATAATAATATCCGTATATTAAAAAATCTTATACGTTATTTAAATATACCTTTAATTTTATCTGTAGAAATATCAAACTCTAAAAATTATTTTGCACAACTTGAACTATCAAAATTTGGTATATATGATTCTTTAACGGCTTTATCTAGTAAAATACTTATCTTGAGCTGCTATGAAACAAAAAATATTATCAAACGAAAGGACTTGTATATTGATTTAGCAAAAAATAATTTTGGTCAAACTACAGTTATAAAACTAGGCTTATATGAAGAAACTTCAACCATATGCGAAATTAAAGATGAAATATATAACGCACAGCTGATGTACATATAAATATAATTTAATAGATAATAATCTATATATTCAATACTTAAACGTTTTTATGATTTCAATGACCTGTTTTTGCTGTGCAGGGGTAAGTTTTTTTACATAAATCAGAAGTTGGCTTAATAGTTTATCCGGTTCTTGTGGCTTTACGTCAAAAGCAACAATTGAGGCGCGGTTATATTGAGTGATAAACAAATATTTTTCAAAATTTTTCAAGCCCATATAGTGTAAGTATTTAAACCATATTTTGTAGAATATATTCGACTGAAAAATATATAATAATATTTTAAAATTCATAAATGGGTTTAAAGAAAATACAAAATGAAATAGGCAGACGCATACGCACTTTAAGACTTGAAAAAGATCTGACTCAAGACGAACTCGCCTATGAAATTAAAATTTCTCGTGACCACTTATCAAATCTTGAAAACGGAAAATATCCTATTAATATAAAAACTTTATACAAATTTGCAGAATTTTTCAATGTAGATATGAAATATTTCTTTTAGGTTTCAGTTCCCCTGAATGCGATTGTCTTGGTCGCTCGCGTTTAACGGGTCTGCGGACTTTCTTTTCAGAAGCTGTGCTTCTTCCAAAGAAAGCTCCTCCGCCCTCAGCTCGCTCCCGCTGTCTTGGATTTCCTCCACGCTCGAATAGTTTCGCCTTTAAGCCTGACGGCTTAGCAGGCTCAATATCCTCGCTATCCGGACTAACTCGCTTTCGCTCGTGTCGTCCGTACGGAAATCCGTTCAAACGCAAAGGACGCTCTCATCGCTATTCAATGTAAATAAAAAAGACGGGATAAACCCGTCATTTTTATTTACCCTGGATGCGATTCGAACGCATGACCTACCGCTTAGAAGGCGGTTGCTCTATCCAGCTGAGCTACCAGGGCTTAATTTCTTCTGCTGTATTTTTATCTTAGCATAAAATATTTTTGACGCAAGAGAATTTTTTCCGCATGCCACATAATTCACCTTTCAGGGAATGTAAAAACCTCAAAACTCAATTATCCTTTATAAAAAAGGAGGCAATATAGTGCAAAACCTCACAGAAGCCACCCAAAAATTCATTGATAATCTGACGTCCCGAGGCGGAAAACCTCTTTATGAAATGACGCCCGATGACGCGAGACAATTTTTGGAAAATCTCCAGCAGCAAAGTTACAATCCAATTGACGCTTACGTTGAAGATACCTTAATTAAAACCAAAAATTACGAAATACCAATCAGGATTTTTAAGCCTGAAAAAACTAATAAAAAACTTCCTGCGATTTTGTACATCCACGGCGGGGGCTGGATTTTGGGGAGTAAAAATTCCTGGGACAGATTTTTAAGACAATTTGCCGTTCATACAAATTCCGCAGTAATTTTTCCGGAATATTCACGCTCACCCGAGGCAAAATACCCGAAAGCCCTCAATGAAATTTACGAAACCCTTGAATACATTTGTGATAAACCGAAGGATTTCAAAATCGACCCTAAAAAAATCGTCATTGCAGGAGACAGCGTCGGAGGAAATATGGCAACAGTCACGGCACTCAGGTCGTCTATAGAAAAAGGACCCAAAATCCTCTTTCAGCTGTTATTCTACCCTGTCACAAATTCCGAAATGAATACCGAATCTTATAAAAATTTTTCCGACGGTCCATGGCTTACCCGAAAGGCAATGGAATGGTTCTGGCAAGCTTACGAACCGGACAGAGAAAAACGCAAACATCCTTTTATATCACCGATTAATGCAACAGGAGATGAATTGAAAAATCTTCCGCCTGCATTAATTATTACGGCAGAAAACGATGTTTTACGCGATGAAGGTGAAGCTTATGCCGCAAAACTTGACCTGTCAGGAGTAAAAACGGCAAATATAAGGATTAACGGTACAATACATGATTTTATGGTTCTTAATGCAATTGCTCATACGGAACCTGTAAAAGCAGCATTTTTGCTCGCTTCTAAAACAATAAAACAAGTATTTAAAGGAGGTAACAATGTTTTTTAATGTTCTCAAAGCAAAAGATCTTGTCGGATTTGACAACGGCAATTTCGAAAAAAATGTATTAATGGCAAACAATGACAGCACTCTTGCTGTTATTGCGCTTAAAAAAGGCGAAATTATTGACACACATACATCAATTTGCGACGCTGCAGTGTATGTTCTGGAGGGAGAAATTGAACTTCACTTTGATGCGGAAAAATTTGAAGTCGACAAAGGTCAAATTCTTATGTTCAAAAAAGACAAAGAACACAAAGTCGTCGCAAATAAAGACAGCAAATTCTTTTTAATTAAAATCTAATAAAAAAGGCTCTAAATTGAGCCTTTTTTATTGTTGATTACAGCTGCAATCGGGTTGTTTTGAAAGACATAAGTCCTCGCAAAGAATCAAAACTATATTTTCGCCCGCTTTTGCGTGATATTTCAAACCGGGTGTAATCAAACCCGTTATCAAACCAACGGTTGTGCCGACCGGAATACCGATTGCATAACCCACTCCGAGCTTTGCCGGATTAGGAATAAATGCAAAACCCGTACCTGCACCTGCACCGACAATACCAAGCCCTAAAGTATATGCAAGCAATTTCCCTGCCGTATGCCAGCCGTCTTCTTTTAATGCACCGTCTTTTGTTAAAGGTTTTGCGGACATCTGAACTGCCGTGCCATCAGGCAAAATTAAACATTCAAAATTTATATAAACCCGTGCATTTTTATTCGGAACTCTCTGTTTTTCTATTCTTATAATCGTCCCGACAACTTTTGAACACGCCGGAATTAAAAGGGTTCCTTCTCTTGTATATATTGCACCCGGAACATCAAAATTCACTCTGTCGCCCGCTTTTGAACATTCTGATTTAAAGTCGCAATTAAATGCAACCTTAAAAGCATTGCCTTTACAAATTATGTTATGTAAATCCGTAATGGCAACATTATCCGTCAAAGCACCTTTTTCGCAAAACATGTGTTCATAACCTATAATCTCCTCGGAAAAAACCGGAGAAGCTAAAGATAAAATTAATAGCATTGCAATTATTTTTTTCATATTTACAGGATTAATCAGCCGGTTCCAAAATTCTATTGCCGATGTGTTTATATTATTATTTTTAAAAAATTTGAAAACACATGTATTTCGTACTAAAATGATTACGTATGATAACAAATTTTTTACACAAAATTCTCGGGCTCAACGATTTTTTATTCGGCGGAATTGACAGACTTATTGAAGGTACGGGATTTCCTGACTGGGTATGTGATGCCTTGATTGACAGCATTCATACACTGCCGTTTTTGTTTATAGTTTTTGTGTTTATAGAACTTTTTGAATACTATTATGCGGATAAAGTTAATAATTTTATGAAAAATTCCGGAAAAACCGGACCTTTAATAGGAAGTTTAGCTGCAATAATTCCGCAATGCGGATTTTCAATAATAGCAAGCTCGCTTTATACAAATAAACTCATAACCCGCGGAACATTAATCGCAATTTATCTTGCAACCTCGGATGAAGCTTTGCCGGTTTTGTTATCATATCCTGAAAAAATTCATCTGGTTTTACCAGTCATAGGCGTAAAACTTGTTATTGCAATAATTGCGGGATACCTGACAGACTTATTTTTCAAATCAGTTATTGATAAAAATGCTGAAATTGAAATTCCGGAAGAGGGCTGCTGTAAACACGATATTTTAACGGATAATAAAATTAATCTGTGGCTTCACCCTGTTATGCATACACTTAATGTATTTGCGTTTATTCTGATTATAACGCTTATTTTGAACTTCTTCATCAAAGACGCGATTATAATAAACTTTTTAAATAATCCGGATTTGGCGCATAAATTTTTGCAGCCTGTTATAACATCTGCTATAGGATTGATACCGAATTGTGCAGTATCAATTGCCCTAACAATGATGCTTATCAAAGGCACAATAACTTTCGGTGCGGCAATCGCAGGTTTATGCTCAAATGCCGGACTCGGACTTTTAGTTCTTTTAAGAAAAAACTCAAGCCTGAAAGATTCTGTTTATATCATATTACTTTTACTTCTAATAAGTATCCTGAGCGGCATTATCTTAGAATGTATAAGTAATACAATTACCGGCAAGATTTTTTAGTTTTGTTTCAAATTTCTGAAAATCTTCGCCCGAAATCTTTCCTCTGTTTTGTTTATGATAATCATTCGTCACGATTGTACCATCACGATTCAAATTATAATCATAACCATATCTATTTGTATCACAATTAACATCTTCAAAAGCTATATCGTCGACATTCCCGTCTTTATTTACACTAAATGACAATACCGGTGATGCATTTGAAAAATCACTTGCTCTATCATTACGCTGTGTATAGACATGATACATAGTAGAATTATCCCAGGAATGTGGATAAACTTTTTTGGTGATAATTGATTCATCATTTAACACAATATCCATAACATTTTCAAAACTTTGTTCGGCACTTGTCAAAGGAACCTCTTTGTCTATATATTCCGGATTTATTAATTCTCTTGCCGAAACAAATTCCGTGTCCGGCATATAAATAGTTTCTTCAGCTTTTATACTATTCATTTTTTCAACAGTATCAAGACCGTTAAGTTTAGCAATCAAAAGCATATATTTACTAATTTCTGCATTTGTAGCCTGTTTTGTTTTATTCAATTCAGCTTTTGCAAGATTCCACAAACTATCTCCGCGTTTAATCGTATATTTTTGTCCTTTTGCATTATCCGGCAATTTATCCATCATAGAACGAACATAAGCATTTTCTGCCGAAATTTTCTCAACCATAATATTTCCTCCTTAAAAATTTTCCCCATATTATTTTTAAAAATTTTTGCTTGAAAAAATTTACTACCGGTCAAAAAAATATTAAGAAATATTAAATGATTATCAGCCAAATAAAATTAAAATAACAGAACCGAAAACCATAATAAAAGAACCCAGACATTTTATTTTAATGTCTTTTTCATTAAAAAATTTCCAGCCGAAAATAACACTTAAAATAATGGATAATTGAAATAAAGCAAGGGCATAGCTAACATTCATATATTTAAAAACATAATTAGTACTCCACTGCATTACACCTGTAGAACATACCAGCAAACACAAACTTCTTAAATTAACTTTAGAAGGCACAATTGGTTGATGACGCAAAACAACTAATATAAACGAAAATAGAGCCCCAAACCAGCACCAGAATGCAAACGCAGTTAATACATTTGAGTTTACAATAACATTTTTAATAAAAACAGCTTCAATTGCTGTAAACAACAACGCCAGAATTCTATATTGGATATCACGTCTTTTTAAAAGCTTAAAGGTAAATCCTTCATTTTGAGTCCCGAAGATAAAATAGCTCCCGTAAATTATCAAAATTATTCCGAGAATTCCGGATAAACCGGGAATCTCTTTCAAAAAAATAATTCCAAAAAGAGCTGCTGCAACAGACTTATAAGAATTTATCGGACCCAGAATTGACAGATCGCCTTTTTCTAACGCCGAAACCAAAAAACCATTACCCAAAACACCACATATACCGCCTAATATAGCAAATTTATATGCAAAAGTAGAAATTGATAGAAAATCAAGCTTATTTATAAATAATAGACAAAATACACTCAAACCCGAATATGTCCAAAAATTAACACTTAAAGGTCTGCAGCCTTTTAAAGTTAAACTTTTTTGCAAAACATTTGAAAACGGGTTGGAAAAAATTCTTAAAATAAGTGCCGTTACAGTTCCTAACAATAAAAAATCTCCTTATGCCGTAACAGCGACTTTCAAACAATTTTCGCGCTTATTTTCAAACAATTCATAGCCATTTTTAATATTTTCCAGCGAAACTTTATGAGTAATAAGAAAATCAGTAGAAATCAAACCTTTTGATATTAAATCAAGAAGTTTAGCACAATGAATAGCGTCCACACCGCCTGTTTTAAAAGTCAAATTTTTCCCGTACATTTGAGGCAAAGGCAAAATTTGATTTTCCTCATACATTGCAACAACACCAACAATTGCGTTAGGGCGCGCGATTTTCCAGCTCATCTCAAATGTGTCTTTTGCTCCGGCACATTCAATAACCCCGTCAGCTCCACGGTTTTCGGTCAAGTTTTTAACTTCTTTTTCTATATCACAATCCAAAGGATTAAATACAAAATCCGCCAGTTTTTGATTTTTAGCAATCTCAAGTCTTGAAGCGTCTACATCAATTGCAATAATTTTTCCGGCACCCAGATACTTCGCGCACATCATAGCACAAAGCCCGACGGGTCCCGCGCCTATTACCGCAATAGTATCACCTTTTTTAATCTCACACATCTCAGCGCCAAAATAACCGCTTGATAGAATATCACCGACAAAAAGTGCTCTTTCGTAACTTACATTTTCAGGAATTTTTGTCAAACCCTTATCGGCAAACGGAACTCTGACAAATTCCGCCTGACATCCGTCAATTCTGCACCCTAGCTCCCAGCCGCCTTTTTCACAGTTATTTATAAACCCATGCCGGCAGAAAAAACATTCCCCGCAAAAAGTTTCACAATTCGCGGCAACCCTGTCACCTTTTTTTAAATTCTTAACAGCGGAGCCGACCTCAACAACTTCCCCCACAAATTCATGTCCCAAAACGGTTTCCGGCACGGCTCTCGGCACCGCACCACGCATTATGTGCAAATCACTTGTACAAATTGACGACAAAGTGACTTTTACAATTGCATCCCTGTCATTTTGCAGTTTTGGCATTTCTTTTTCAACTAATTCGATTGAACCGTTTTTATGGCAAATTAAAGCTTTCATATAAATTCTCCTCAATTAGTATAACATAAAAGATTATACTTTCCGTTAATCAATTATCGGGTAAAAACACTTATAATAGCATAGAAAGGAGATTATTATGCACGAAGACAATAAAAAAACCATGAAAGAAAAAATTGATGACACTGCGCATAAAGTAAAAGAAAAAGCCCACGAGGTAAAAGAAGATATAAAGCGCGGCGTTGATGAAGCCAAAGTAAAAGCACATCTTGCAAAAGAAGATGTTAAAGAAAAGGCCGGTGAAATTAAGGAAAAAGTCCAAGAAAAAGTCGCAGAAGAAAAAGCAAAACACAAAAAAACAGCTTAAAAGAGCCTTCGGGCTCTTTTTTTGTTGCACAACTTTTTTAAATCAAGTATAATAATTCTATGAATTTTTGGAATAAAGAAAATATACAAGAAGTACTCGGGACTTGCAAATTTTACAACTTTCCCGAAAACTGGTCAGCATCGGGATTTAGAATCTGGCATACGGATCTGGGCGAAAATGATGTTGTCATTTTGAGAGCTCCCGGCGAAACAAAAGGTGCCGTAAAACAAAATATTCTGCCTTTTTTGGATAAAATTTCCGCAATAATGTGCACGAATTATGAAAATTTCAAAGACTTGAATAAGCCCGTCATTGAAATTGAAGATGTTACAAAAGCTCTTTTTGCTCTCGGCAAATATATAAGACGCGCCTATAAAGGAACTGTTATTACCCTGACAGGCAGTGCGGGAAAATCAACCACAACAAGAATGATATATGAAACTTTAAAAGATTTCGGCGCAGATTCAAACCTGAATCTTGCAAACACCCTCATTGCAATTTGCTGGAATATGACAACTTTTGATATCACCCGAAAATACTGGGTAATTGAATCCTCAATAGGTTACGGATATGTTTCATTTCCGAATATTGCAGTTGTCACGAATCTTGCGGCGGTTCACTTAAAAGAGGGTCAAACACTTGAAGGTATGGCTCGCGGCAAAAGTAAAATATTTGCGACCATGCTGCCCGGCGGATTTGCCGTTCTTAATCGTGATATGCAGTGTTATGAAATTTTTAAAGAAACGGCTGAAGAAAAAGGGCTTAATATCATCACTTTTGGAAAAGATGAGGGCGTTGACGTAAGAATTATCCCAGAAAATTATTCTTTTGAAATTGAAGGACAAATATACTCCGCGGGTGAAAACTTTATACCTGAATATCTTATGTATGATATGGCGGCAGCCATGGCTGTTAATAAAATTTTAAATCTGCCCGTTCAAGACGCCTTGAAAAAACTTGAAAACTTTAAAAGCCTAAAAGGACGCGGCGAAACCCAAAATATAACATTCGATGGCAAAAGTATAACCCTTGTAGACGAAGCTTTTAATGCAAATCCTCTTTCCATGTCTGCAACAATTGAAGCTTTCGGAAAAAATTATGACTCAAATAAAGTCCTTTTCCTCGGTGATATGACTGAAGGCGGAGACAATTCAAGAGAATACCACCTTGCACTTGTTGATATTATAAAAAATGCAAACCCTTCCAAAGTAATTTTCTGCGGACCGGAAATGCAAAACGTTTTTGACATTTTAAAAGATAATTTTGAATGTTATTATTTTGAAAACATAAACAAACTACTTCCGGAATTTAAAAATTTCATAAACAACAACGATAATGTTTTCGTTAAATCATCACACGCAACAGGCTTGCATAAAATTGTAGAGAGCTTAAAAAATTGATTTTTAGATAACGGTCTGCTACAATTGCGGTATGGAAGGAATTTCTTTGCAATATATTTATCTCGGAGCTGTCGTCATTGGAGCGGCAATTTTTGCCTGGATAATTTCCAAAGATGCCAACAAATTTACGGCTTCACAGCGAAATCTTTCCAAAATCCATAATTCCATAATTTATGCCCTATCTTACGTAAACGAAAATATGCTGGATAACGGCAGGTTTATTTATATACGAAATATACGAGACAAATACAATGTAAATAAAAATGTTTACAACACAACAAATCACGCCAGAATGCTTTATTCATTATACCTTTGCGAAAGAGAATTAAACATAAAAGGCTTGGCCGAAAGACGCAGAGAATCTGCAAAATACTTTGTTGATGAATATGTAAAACCATTGGGTTTCGGGCGTTATGCCGTAATTTCCAAACCGGATGAAGAAAATTTGAAATGCGAAAAAGCAAAACTTTCCGCAACCGCAATGGCGCTTGTGGCTTTTTCTGATTTAAGACCGGAAAAAATTATTCCGGATGAAATTTTTGAAGGTATGGGGCAATTTCTGCTGTTTATGCAAATGAAAACAGGTCAATTTTATAATTTTTACGACATAGAAAACGGCGGCATCGGTGACAGCTTCAACCTGAATTATACAGGTGATGCACCTTTGGGACTTTTATATTTATATGAATTTAATCCTAAGAAAAAATGGCTTGAGGGCGCAAAAAAGGGATTGTTATTTCTTGCAAATTTACGCAACCGCCAAAAAGAAGTTCAATTCGATTACAATGCCATGCTTGCTACGGAAAAACTTTTCAAGACACCCGATAACGGCTTGACAGATGATGAAAAACATCTTCTTACACTTCATTTGATAAAAATGGTCGAACAGGTAATCCCGAAACAGATTGTAAACAAAGAAGAACGCTACTACGGCGCTTTGATAGATAATATTAAACCCCTGAACATCGCATGTATTGTGGAAGGCTTGATTGCTACATACAATTGTGTTGACGATGATATTTTAAAAATGCGGATTATGAAATCCATTGATACAGGTATAAAATTCCTAAGGCTTGTACAAATTCAAAAAGGACCCTTAAAAGGCGGATTTCCGAATTCTGCAGACTGGAGAGAAGTAGGAGTGCCAAAAACTGCCTCTATTGTCAATATGGACACCGTACAGCACGCCCTTGCAGCATGTGTAAAATTCCAAAATATGTTTAAAGATGCATAATTTGATTACGCCCGTTTTCTTTGGCTTTATAAAGAGCTTTATCAGCGTTTTCAAATAACTTATGAACAGTGTCCGTATTATTGTCAGCTTCGCAAACTCCGATACTTATAGTTACATCAATTTGATTTCCGTTGTATCTGAAAACATAATCTTCAATTGTCTTTCTGAGTCTTTCAAGCGGAATAACGGCTTTTTCAAGCGGAGTTTCCGTAATTATTACCGCGAATTCTTCCCCGCCGTATCTGAACACCATATCGGTTTTCCTGAATGTCTGCAAAATATAATACGCCACTTCTTTCAACACATAATCACCCGCACTGTGACCGTATGTGTCATTAACATTTTTAAAAAAGTCAATATCAATAATTGCAAAACTCAAATCACTCTTGTACCTTTTTGCACGCAAAAATTCACGCTCCAGACATTCCTCAAAGTGACGACGATTGTATAACCCTGTCAAAGGATCCGTTACAGACATATAACGGGTTTGAGAATACATAAAATTGATTTTTTTAATAACGTCAAACTTATTCGCGTCAGGTATATCAAAATTCAAAATTATTTCTTCAATATTTTTTTGAATTTCATCCAATACCGACGGCGGAAAATCAAAATTCTCTCCCAAAGGTTTTTCGCGTCTCTCTTCCATATCAAAAAAATTATAACATAAAAATTGCGGCAAAGATATTTTTTTGCTACACTCAAAATATATGAAACTTACATCCGAAGAAATGCTGGAAAAGTTCTCAAACAACTCCTCTCACCCGCATGAGGTAAGAAGATTGTCAATGATGATTTTTGACGGTGTGAATGACACCTTAAAAGAACTTTCAAATAAACAGCGCAAATATCTGGAAGAAGCTGCCCTTTTACATGATATAGGTTATTATATTGATTCCAAAAGCCACCATAAACACAGCCAAAAAATGGTTCTTGATTACGGACTTGAAAATTATTCCGAAAAAGAAAAACATATAATTTCATGCATTTGCAGATACCATAGAGGCGGACTTCCCGACAAAAAAGAACACGAAATATACTGTACCCTTGATAAAAAAGACCGAAAAACCGTCAAACGCCTTGCCGGAATTTTGAAAATAGCAGACGGACTTGACAGAGCTCACGTAAATTTAATCAAAAAAGTACGCGTCAATTATGACAACGAAAATAATATTACTGAATTTTACTTAACCCCGAATAATATTGATTACCGGCCTGACATAACTTATGCAATCCGTAAAAAAGATTTGTTTGAAATCGGGTTCAAAACACAGGTTGTTTTTAAATTTGAAGCTTGAAACGTATTGTAAATTTTTTGTTACAATTCAAACAAAATTGTAACATTTCTTCATGAAAAATACTTTATATATATAAGGGAAAACCAAGGGGACAGAAAAATGAGTTTCGATGTAAACGTTTTGAGTTCAAAACCGGTAATTAAAGCCGCAGCGAATATGCAAAACGACGGCGGCGCAGGGAACCTTGGCTATATGAGTCAGGGACGGAAAGAACACGAAGAAAAACATGAAGAAATCAACATTTTCGCTTCAAAACCGGAAATAGATACCTTCACAATGAGCGGAAAACTTGAGCTTCCCGAAGATGAAGATTTTGACTTGACTAAATGGATAAAAGAAATAATTGATAAAATAAAAAGTTTATGGAAATAGGGGAAAATAAAAAGCGGTCACGGTAACCGCTTTTTTAAATGATTATATTACCAAGGATAATCGTCTTTTATTTTAAAATTATCTATCTGCAGCAACTTCCCGCACTGCAACCGCTTATACGGAACTATATTTTTATTACAGCCGTAAGTATCATTGTTTATTACAAGCTCACGTGAATTACCACTCCAGCTAAAAAAATCCAGTTTATTGTTATAAGGCATTATTGTCATCATAAAATCTCTATGTGAATAATCACGGCTTTCATCATAAAAACTTGAAGTGTTTCCATTAAAACTGCCTATAGCATATATAGCAGACGGAAAATCTCCAACATCAAATTTTCCGTCAAATTGCCATGTAATAGTTACACCGTTTTTTATTTTAGTATAATAATATCTTGTCGGATAAGAAATACTCTTACCACTTTCAACAACATAAAAATATGGTTCAAAGTATTTCTTTACAAATTTTTCAACATCATCAGAATGATAACTTGTTCCGTAATCCCATGTATTAATATCTCCATTTTCTGCAACAGATCTCTGAACTACATTTGACAATAAACTGTATGTATATTGAACTTTTGTTTCAAATAATTTTTTTTGATAATTCTGAACTAGTGTCGGAATAGTCATTGCCGCCACAATTCCGATTATGCCGAGGGTGATTAAAACCTCAGCGAGGGTAAACGCAGCACGCTTTGCGTGAGTAAAGTGAGTGGAGTGAGTAAAGTGAGATTTGTGGTTTCTGTGAGCTACGCTCACTGATTTGTCCCTCCTGCCTTTGAGGGACAAAGGAAGTTTCTTGTAGGTCGGGTTTACTAACCCGACGGTAAATTTTCTGTCGGCTTGGTAATGCCGACCGTTACTTCTTAGTATCTTAGTGCCATAGTATCTTAGTAACTTTTCCCAACGTATACCGCCAAAACCCTTGTCCTGTCTATCTAGGAGAGTCGCCCCCCCCCGCTTCTGAATTTGCGCACCATATTCATGATTTTCTCCTTATTCTAATTCACCTGTAACACAATCGCAATTTTGTTTTTCGGGCATTGCAAACGGCCGCATTTTAGGATTAGATTTGTAATAATTTTTTTGCTTGGCGCTTTCCTTCATGGCTTTACGTTGAAGCTTTTGTATCATTCTCAATTTGGAACGCTGCTGACGGTCAAGAATTTTATTAAACTCTTTATTTTCTTCTTCTACAATAGCTTTTATCTCTCTTTTAATACAATTTACTTTATCTTCTTGAACTTTAATAACATTTTTTGTAGAATTTTCAGCTTTAAGCATTTTTAATTTATAATTTTCATCATATAATATACGAAATTTTTCTTCCAAAATCACAGTATTTTTACGAGTCATTTCAACTCTGCATTTTGCCTGTTCTTCAGTCAAACCAAGCGCATTAGAAACAGCAGCACGTTCTTTTTTAACCTGATCAGCAAAATTTCGGTTAAACTTTAAATCATCCGCAAAAATTGAACGTGGTTTATAATTAGAATATTCGGCATTTTGCAATTTGGTTTTACAATCACAACTGCATTCAGGTGAACATTTGCAGACAGGTTTGCATTTACATTCCGCAAACGCATAAGTCGTTGTCAATAAAAAACAAACTATAAAAGATAAAACTGCCTTTTTCATAAGTTCTCCTGTAAAATTATTATTCCATAACAAAACAAATAATACAACTGATTTTTATAGTAAAATAAAAATATGACAGAAATGAATTTAAGACATTATGCATATCTGGGTGATGCGGTATGGGAACTTTATATACGAGAACATACCATATATCAAACCTCAAAAGCCGAACAATTGCATAAAATAACAACCGACAAAGTCAAAGCATCATATCAGACAAAAATGCTTGCAATTCTGGAAGATGAATTAACCGAAAAGGAACACGAACTTTCAAGACGTGCCCGAAATTTGCCGGTTCCTGTCGCCAGACGTTCAAATCAAACTGAATACCGTCAGGCAACAGCATTTGAAGCATTAATCGGCTGGTGGTATCTAAATGACAAACCAAAACTGGAATATATTTTCAAAAAATTTGAAGAAATTTTATAAATAATACTTTACAAAAAAAATTCATCATGTAAAATAAAAAATGTGACAAATAAATATCACAAGCAAAAAGTTGTATACATTACCCACAGAACCAAAAAAATACAATTTTTTGCTTCACCAATGGGGGTTTAGCTCAGCTGGTAGAGCATCTGCTTTGCACGCAGAGGGTCAGGAGTTCGAATCTCCTAACCTCCAAAATAAAAAGGAAGATTTTTTAATCTTCCTTTTTATTTGTATTATACTATTTTAATTTATTATACACATCATCTGTGACAGGTTCCAGCCACTCATTTGAAGTATCAACTCCATCAAGTTCAACTGCAAGATGGGAAAACCAGGAATCAGGAGCTGCACCGTGCCAGTGTTTAACATTTGCAGGAATATTTATTACATCACCAGGTTTCATCTCAACCGGTTCTTTTCCCCACTCCTGATAGTATCCACGACCGCCTACTGCAATTAACATCTGTCCGCCGCCTGATTTTGCTTTATGAATATGCCAGTTATTTCTGCATTTAGGTTCGAATGTAACATTATGTATTTTGACTTGTTGTGTTGAAACCGGGGCTAAATAACTTTGACCTATAAAATATTTTGCATATGCGTTATTTGGCTCTCCAATCGGGAACATTATAGTTTTTGCATAGGCTTCTTTTTCAGTTAAGACAGGTTCATCGTCAGTCCAAACTTCTTTTGCCAAATTAAATACAGCCCAGGCTTTTGGCCAGCCTGCATAAAAAGCATTATGAGTAATTATTGCAACAATTTCAGGTTTTGTAACCCCATTCTTTTTTGCTGTTTCAAGATGATATTTCAAAGATGAATCAACCACACCCTGCGACATTAATGAAACTACTGTTATGATACTTCTTGTTTTTAAATCAATATCTTGATTATTCCAATTTTCACCAAATAAAACATCATCATTAAAATGTGCAAACTCCGGTGCAAAATTCCCGAGTTGAACTCTTCCTGCTGTTTGTGTGATTTTTCTCATATTAGCTCCTTTATTTAATTCTTTGTTTGTTCTTGCAAAACCAGGGTTTAAAACAAAACCTGTCATCAATGCCGTTACGGTTAGTATCGCTAACAATTTGTTTTTCATATTTCACCTATTCTTATATATTTTTACCCAACTCATAAGCTTTTTGAGGGTATTGTGTATGATTAACATCACCCTCCGTCCAAACACCTGATGCAATAACTTTTCCTGCATCAGACCAACCAAGATAATTCAATAAAGTTTCATAATAATTGATGATTGGCTGTGCTTGTTTTTCAGCTGTATCAGCGTAAGTTAAAATCAATACAGCTTTTTTAGGAACATGAATCTGCCCATTAATCGCATAAAACCTGTCAATTACGGTCTTAATCTGAGCTGAAATTCCAAAATAATACATAGGGGTTGCATATACAACTACGTCCGCGTCAATAATATTTGCCTTCACAAATTCAAAGTCATCTTTAAAAACACATTGACCGTTCATTCCGCATTTATTGCAGGCAATACACGGGTGAACATTTTTGAAGGCTGAATCAAATCTTACTACAGTATGCCCTGCTTCCTGAGCACCTTTGATAAAATTATCCGCTAAAGTATTTGAATTTCCGTTTTTTCTCGGGCTTCCGGTGATAACAAGTATTTTCATATTTTTGCCTCCTGTTTTATTATTTAAAAATACAACAGAGCCGGCAACTACTCGGCTGCTGTAATGAATGTATTTTTAATAAATTTTCGTCTATCCATATTTAAATCTTTATTATATTTTAAAACTTGAGAGCTGCTCTAAGTCAAGGGGTATGTGAAATCTAAATCTTAAATTAAATATAAAATGGCAAAAGAAATTGAAAAAGATTTAGACTTTAAGTTTTCGAAAATAATCAAACCATGTGGAACAAGAAATCATGCCAAGTGTTTCTTTACATAAGAAAAAGACCGGCTAAATCCGGTCTTTCAAATTTTGTGAGTAAATGCGATTAATAAATTGTGTTGGAGTGCCTTTGGCACTGAGTAAATGTGATTTATAAGTCTTTACTAAACGCCAAATATATCATTTAAAACGCTAAATTCAGGTGATTTAAAAAGCTGTTCGGCATTCGTAGTTGTTGTTAATCCATCTAATGCTGTAACAGCACCTCCGACGTGGTTTGCAATACTTGTATATTGAGCTACCGTTGGCATTTTCGGATTTTTAATACCTACCATTGCAAACATTTCTGATAATTCAGCCCGGTCAGCCTCGGGAATTCTTGAAGCCTGAACAAATCCCGGTTGAACCTGTTCTAATAATTTGTCTCCGAATTCGCCGATATGTTTGTTATCAGTAATATTTACTTCAACTTTTTCTGTTCCGGAAGTATTTTGTGCTTTTGTGTTGCCTGTAACAAACAAATTCTTGTTTACATTTCCGTTTCCGCTAATCTCGAATGCCATATCCGATTTCTCCTTTTTTACTCACATTCTCTTAATAATACTTTTTCCTATTTCAAGATTTTCATCTATACATTTAAAAAGTATTTTTGTATCTAAAAATTGCGCAATTGTTATATACTATTTACATATCTTTACAATTGTTTACAATTAAAAAATGAAAAAGCCTTGATATACAAGGGTTTTCAAAAAATAAAGCTATAACTAGACATATGGGTAATAGATTATTGGGGAATATTTGTTAGTATAAAAATATAAAGAGATATTATTAAGAAAAGGAGGCCACATGGAAGAAGATAAACATGAATTAACCGAAAGAGAAGAAGAAGTTTTGTATTACCTTACACAAAGCTTGACCAACAAAGAAATTGCATCAATACTTGATATAACACATCATACGGTAAAAGCACATATAAGTGCTATATTAAGAAAACTAAGATGTAAAAACAGAACGGAATCAGCATTATATGCTATGCAGCATGATTTGTTTGAAACGTTACTTAGGTATCGTCCAGACTCAAAACAGCCATAAATGCTTCTTGCGGAACCTCAACCCGCCCGATAGATTTCATGCGTTTTTTACCTTTTTTCTGTTTTTCAAGCAATTTACGTTTACGTGAAATATCACCGCCGTAGCATTTATCAAGAACATTTTTGCGCATAGCTTTAATATTTGTTCTGGCAATAACGCGGCCGCCTATTGCAGCTTGAACAGGTACTTCAAATAATTGGCGCGGAATAATTTCTTTTAATTTAGCTGTTAATTTTTGACCTATATAAAAAGCATTGTCTTCATGACAAATAACGGAAAGTGCGTCAACAACTTCGCCTGCAAGCATTATATCAAGTTTTACGAGTTTTGAACGTTTATAATCTTTAAATTCGTAATCCATGCTTGCATAACCTTTTGAGCGAGATTTCAACTGGTCGTAAAAATCAGTGATAACTTCGCTCAACGGGATTTCATATTCAAGGCTTGCCCTGACTTTATCAAGATATGACATATTAACAAAAATTCCGCGCTTAGATTGAGCAAGCTCCATTAAGGTTCCGACATAGTCATTCGGCGTAATTATCTGAACTTTTACATAAGGTTCTTCGATATAATCTCTATACTGCGGCGCCGGAAGATTCGCGGGGTTGTCGATTTCAACCATTTCTCCGTTTGTTTTGTAAACATGATAAACAACTGATGGTGCGGTTGTTACAAGTGAAAGGTTGTATTCGCGTTCAAGCCTTTCTTGTGCGATTTCCATATGCAGCATACCTAAAAAACCGCATCTGAATCCGAATCCCAGTGCGCTGGAGGTTTCCGGTTCAAAAGTTATACTGCTGTCATTGAGTTTTAATTTTTCAAGCGCTTCTTTCAAATTCTGATAATCATCGTTATCAACCGGATACATACCGGAAAATACCATAGGCAGTGCTTCTTTGTACCCTGGTAAAGGTTCTTTTGCCGGTTTTTCAACGCTTGTGATTGTATCACCGACAAATCGGGTTAATTCTTTTATGGAACCTGCAAAATATCCTACATCCCCGCATACAAGTTCATTTACCTGCACCCGTGTCGGTGTCAGGTAGCCGAGTTCTACTATTTCGTATTCTTTGCCTGACGCCATAAATTTGACTTTTTCATTAAGTTTCATTTTGCCGTCAATAATTTTGAAAAAGCAAAGGGTCCCGAGATACTGATCATACGCGCTGTCAAAAACAAGCGCTCTTAACGGTTTATCTGATGTGTCAACAGGCGGCGGAATAAAATCAACAACCGCTTCCAGAACATCTTCAATTCCGATTCCGGCTTTTGCGCTTACAGGAATTGCCATTGAGGCATCAATTCCCAAGACTTCTTCAATTTCTTGTTTTACATGTTCCACATCTGCTGACGGCAAATCAATTTTGTTTATAACAGGGATAATTTCCAGATTTTGTTCAATTGCAAGGTACACATTTGCCAGCGTTTGCGCTTCAACACCTTGAGTCGCATCAACAATTAAAAGTGCACCTTCACATGCCGCAAGTGATCTTGAAACTTCATAGGAAAAATCCACATGACCCGGGGTGTCAATCAAGTTCAAGATATAATCTTTACCGCTTTTGGATTTGTAATTCATTCGAGCGGCATTCAGCTTAATTGTAATACCGCGTTCGCGTTCAATATCCATAGAATCCAAAAGCTGATCCTGCATGTCGCGCTCTGCAACCGTGCCGGTATATTCCAGCAATCTATCCGCCAATGTTGACTTGCCGTGGTCTATATGCGCAATTATACAAAAATTTCTTACGTTTTCCCTGTACTTCATATTTTCAATTATATAGGAAAAACAAAGAACTTCAATATTATTGCTTTATTTCTATGCTGAATTCGTCAATGTCTTCGTAAATCTGTGTGGTTTTTTCAACAATCATATTGATAAGTGTCAGTGCATAATAAGGTTTTTCATCTTTTTGCATACAATTTTCCAATACATCTGCCGCACAGCTTTGCAGCTCATTGATTTCTCCGATTTTTAACAGCCATTCTTCAATTTTATTCTTCATAATAATTCCTCTTTTTTATTTTAACCTGTTTTTTCTTTTTTGTCAAGTGGGCTGAATAAAGAATAATCTATTAGTCTATATCATAGTAAATATAATAGTATATAAATTTTATAAAACAATTTATTATTAAGTTAATGTAATAGTAAATATATGAGTTAATTATGGATGTAAAATTTTTTCGTTCGGGTTCAGGATGGGCAGTGTTTGTGAATTCAACAATATTAAAATTGCTAAAGATTAATCCTGAAGTTGATATGGCAGAGTATACCATAGAAGGTGACAAACTTATTATCACGAAAAGTCCGAACAGAAGAACGGATAAAAAATAAATTTGTTTATAACATTTGTTAAAACCTGCATTGTAAAAGTTTATTTTATGCTAGTATAAAACTATGTTAGAGTTATTTGTATCCGGAGCGGAAAAAAACAGCGGCAAAACATTTATCACGGCAGGACTTGCTGCGACTATGCAGAGTCTCGGATACTCTACATGTGTTTACAAACCGGTTCAGACGGGCGCAATTGAAAAAAGCGGGTTTATTCAGGCGCCGGATCTGGCTTTTGTTAAATTTATCGACCCTTATATAAAAACTTATTTTTCATACCTTTTGAAAAGCAACGCAATACCTTTAATTGCAGCGGAACTTGAACATACATATATTAATAAAGACGTAATTTTTCAGGATTTTGCAAGTATAAAGCGTGAATTTGAATGCACGCTAATTGACGGGACAATGGGGCTTGCTACACCTCTGGCAGATAAATTTTTGGAACAGGATCTGGTAAAAATGCTTGAGGTGCCTGTGCTTTTGGTAGTTTCTCCGAGTGAAAATTCCGTGAATAACACACTTGCAAATATTAATCAGGCTGTTGCATCAGGTGTGAAAATCCGCGGTGTTATTATAAACGACTGCCCGGAAGTTATTCATGACCTGAATATAAAATCAATGCCAAAATTAATTGAAAAATATACGGATACAAAGATTTTGGGTGTTATGCCCCATATTGAAAATTTGAAAAAAATTAACCCGAATGATTTGATATCAAATGTTTTGACGGGAATTGACATTGAAAGCGTTTTTGATGTCAAAATTGCAAAACTTGAGCTATAAAATTTCTTCTCCGAATTCAACGGACGGGTTGTGTTCTTTTAAGATTTTGTCAATTTCATCACGTGCTTCAAGTTTTGACGAAAGTTCTTTTTTTTCAAGATTATATTTTTTGCAGAGTTTTTCGTAATAATATAACTGTTTTTTTGTCGGGGATTCTTTTGACATTTTGACCTGACGCAAAAATTCGCGTTTTTTCTTTTCAAATTCTTTTTGTGCCTGAATTAAAGGCTCCTGTGATTTTTTATAATCATAATATTTTCTGCATTCTTTTAAATATTTTTCCGTATCTTTTAAAAACTGTTCATCGTCAAGCAGATTTTCTAAAAATTCAAAGCGGGAGTTGTTGATCTCAAGATAATATTTTTCATCCTCAATAAATTTTTGCATAATTTCATCAACAGATAATTCAGGTGATTTTTTCACTAATGCACGCAAAAAATTACACAGGGCAGCTTTTTGTGTTTTTGAAAAATCAAGATATATCTGCTTTTTAATCTCGTACATACAACTACCTTAAAAAAGTATAACGAAGTATAACTTTCAGAATTTCGCAAACCGGCGGATCATTCTGCCCCCGTGCGGTCCTCATAAAACCGTGCGCATATTCCTAACGCGTGAACAAATCTTTGACCGAAAATTTGTGTGTTAATTCAGACTTGCCAAATTTCAACAACTTTCTAACAATAGGATTTGTCTGGCGAGACAAACGAATTTGTTCAGAAACTTCATTACCTCTCGTCTCTTGAGAATTTGATATTACTTTTAAGTTTTGCTCGTTTCTCTCATCCATAACGTAATTATACCTCGTTATACTTTATTAAAGAAATTTGTTAAGATAAAATTGCTTTAAAAGTATATAAACTTTATATATTGTTACAATTGTAATTAATAATACATATTATATTATTATTAATAAATTGACATCTGCATAAGCAAACTTAATTTTTTGCCCAAGTGCAAAAAATCTCCGAATTACCAGCTTAAAATTATTATATGCAGGATAATAGCAGAGAATTTCTTATAATGCTTGGCAATAGAATAAAGACCTTGAGAACATCAAGGAAATTAACGCTTGAAGCTTTTTGTTATTTAAACGGTCTGGAGCCGTCAACGATTATGAGAATTGAAAAAGCGCAGACTACGGCTAAAATTACAACGTTGCTGAAAATTGCTCAAGGTTTTGATTTGACGCTTTTGGAGTTATTGGATTTTTAGTAATATTCAAAATAACTTATTTTAGTGTTATAAATATATTATGACTATTCAGGAGATTGTAAAAATTTTGACCGATGCCGGAATTGACCCTAACGAGGCGAATGTTGAGGTTAAACTGCTTATTGAGCATTTTGCGGGGTTTGGCGTAAAAGATATTCTTATGGGTAAAAAGCTTGACCCTCAAAAGCTTGAACTTGTTAAAGAAAAAGCTGAACTGCGTGCCCGAACACGCCAGCCTGTTCAGCATATCATAGGATTTGCGGATTTTATGGGGGAAAAGTTTATTGTTAATAAAAATGTTTTAATCCCCCGTGATGAAACGGAAATTCTTGTCAGAAAAGCGGTTGAAATCATTAATGAAAATAATTTTAAAATGGCGCTTGATGTCGGAACAGGCACTGGTTGTATTGCATGTATGATTGCAAAACTTACCGGTTGTCAGGTAATCGGGCTTGATATATCCAATGAAGCTCTGAATACTGCGCTTGATAACGCATCAAGGTTGAATTTATTTAACAAAGCGATTTTTAGAAAGTCTGATATTTTTTCTAATGTAAAACCGGATGAAAGTTTTGATATAATTGTTTCCAACCCGCCGTATATTCCGCCTTACGAAAAAAATAATATCCAGCCGGAGGTTAAATTTGACCCTGAAATGGCTTTATTTACTAAAGATGAAAAAGGGCTGGAATTTTATGAAAAAATTACAAAAAATGCGCCTGAAATTTTGAATAAGGGCGGATATCTTTTGTTTGAACTCGGCATAGGACAGGCTGAAGATGTCCGAAAAATTATGGAATCTGCAGGATTTAGCCAGATAGAAATTATTAAAGACCTTGCTGATATTGACCGTGTAATTTTGGGCAAAATTTAAACACAATTTTCATAATAAAATTTGCCTACAGCTTCTTTTGGAATTTCAAAACCAAGAATATTTTTTTGATCTATAAAACTTTCTATAATAATTTTTCCACCGTGTTTCTCAATAATTTTCTTCACCAGAAACAACCCTATACCAGTGCCTATTTTATCGTATTTCTCAGTGTTATAGGTATGGAATTGGAATCTTTTTTTTATTTTTTCAGGGCTGATATAACCGCTGCGGCTTTCGATTCTGACTGAAAAATTATTGTTATGCTCATTCAAATAAATCTTCATTATTGAATTTTTAAAGGCAGTGTTTAGTGAATTGAATAAAAGTGTCTGAACAACCTTTGTTAAACGTATTACATCTCCGGAAATTATGGGATTTTTAATCTCGGGTATAATTACTATTTTGATATTATTTTCTTTTAAATAAAGTTTCGTCTTTTTTATTGTATCTTCTATTATCTGCATTATGTTAAAATGTGAATAATTAAGCTCAGGTTCCTCTATGTCAAATTTATAGGTAGAAATCAAAGTAGCTACCATTGTATACATATAATTACAAGACTCAAGCGTTAAATTCAACATTTCTGACTGTTCATTGTTCAATTGTCCAAATTTACCTTCGACCAGCATATCCAGCACTCTTATTTGCGCCAAAATAGGTGTCTTTAAATCGTGTGTCAAAATTTCAACAAAGTTTTTTTTCAGATCCATCAAGTCTGTATTATTAATTATTTCGGTGCACAAATTCGCACAATTACTGTGTGTATCTTTAAACATAACTCCACCTTTCTGAAAGTATACTCATTTTATCCTGCTACCGGGTAAAACTAAATTGCCCGATTGGATAAATAATTATTAATTTTTATTTATATATGCTATCATTATGTTATGAAAATTTTTTATCTTGATATAAATGAATATCCGTCAAATATTGATTTCTTAAAAAAATTTGCTGACAGAAAATTCCTTTGCGAAACAAAAGAAATACAACATTGCTACGGCAGATTTTTAGTTAAAACGGCTGCAAAAAATTTTTTTAAACTTGATGATACGGAAATTGAAATTGTAAATAACAAACCGAGATTTAAAAATAACAAATTGCAATTTAGTATATCCCATTCGGCAAATATTGTTCTTGCCGCATTTGACATAAATCATGTCGGTGCTGATATTGAATTTATGAAAGAAAGAAATTTTAAAGAAATTTTTAAAAGATATAACTACAAAGGCGAAAATATATCTAAAGAATTATTCTACAAATTCTGGACTGAACATGAAGCTGTTATTAAACTTCAAGGCTCACCAAAAACTAAAATAACCATTCCGTTTGAAAATAATTTTATGATTACTGTTGCAGGTAATTTTGAAGAAAATTATAAAATTTATAAACTTACGCCGGACGGTTTTAGCTGTGTCGAAAATCTATTTTGTAAGTAAATTTATGTTTCTTGCAGTATTGAATAATCTTATGTTTTAAGAAAAACCAGTATTCCCTGTTTTTATCAACATAAATCTCTTTGTATTTATCATAATACTCCGGATAATTACTCTGGATAAAATTTAATATTGTTGTTTTGTATGGCTGTCTCAGGTTAAGATTCTCAAACCAGTATTCATCAACAAATCCCTTGGCTTTTTCTATAATTTCTTCATAATCTGTTATATACGGAAATATCGGTGAAATACAAAGTATTGTATAAATTCCTTCATCATGAAGTTTTTTAAGTGCTTTTAATCTTTTTTTAATAGGCGTCGTATTTTCACAATTTTTTACAAAATTTTCATCAAGAGTATTAACTGCTATTACGACCCTTGCCTGCATATCTTTCAAAATATCAATATCGCGTAACACAAGATCAGACCGTGTCCAAACAGTGAGATTACAACCGATTTCATGTAATCGTTCAAGAATAGCTCGCGTATTCTTGTACTCTTTTTCTAAGGGATTATATGGATCGGTTACCGTGCTCATCAAAATATTCCGCCCCTGAACCGCTCTTTTTGTTCTCACAATGCCATCCCAGCGTTTTATATCAATAAATTCTCCCCATTCTTCATCTGCATGATTTGTAAACTGCTGCATAAAACACGCATGACAGAACAAACATCCGCTGGCACAACCTGTATACGGGTTAATAACATAACTATAACCTTGAAATGATGTTTTAGAAAATATATTCCCTACCGGTATTTCTTTAATATTTAACATAACTTTATTATAATTTTATATATTATTTTTGTCTACCATTAATTTTATATAAACACAAATAACGCAAAATTGGAACTATAATTTATAAAAATTAATCTTTAAATCCCGAAGGATTATTTTTATGCCATCTCCAGGCAGATTCTATAATGTTTTCAGGCTTGGTGTACACAGGTTTCCAACCTAATATCCTTTCCGCTTTTTCATTTGAGGCAATTAATTTTGCAGGATCGCCAGACCTTCTCGGACAAATTTCAGCGGGTATCGGATGTCCTGTAACCTTACGTGCGGAGTCTATTATCTCTTTGACACTGAAACCAACGCCGTTTCCAAGATTAAATATATCGCTTTTTCCTGTTTTTTTAAGATAATCTATTGCAAGAATATGTGCCTGCGCAAGGTCTGTTACATGTATATAATCTCTTATACATGTTCCGTCTTTTGTATCATAATCATCGCCAAAAATTTTAACATTTTCTCTTTTATTATTCGGAACCTGTAAAATAAGCGGTATAAGATGAGTTTCAGGTAAATGATCTTCACCTATTTTTCCGCTTTTGTGAGCACCAGCTGCATTAAAATATCTTAACGACACATATTTTATGTTATGCGCCACAGAAACCCATTTAAACATTTTTTCCATTGAAAGTTTTGTTTCGCCATATGTATTTATAGGCACTGTTCTGTCCGTTTCTTTTATTGGAATATTTTCAGGCTCGCCATAAGTTGCGGCTGTGGATGAAAAAATAATTTTGTCCACATTATTCTCAACCATTGATCTCAAAAGAGTCATTGTACCGTAAAGATTATTATCATAATATTTTAAAGGATCAATCATACTTTCAGACACAAGAGAACTTGCCGCAAAATGAATTACCGCATCTATTTTTTCTTTTTTAAAAACATTATCAAGGAATTCTTTATCTCGGATATCACCTTTATAAAATTTAGAGTCAGGATGAATTGCATCTATATGACCGGTTTGAAGATTATCAATTACAATTGTATCTTCACCTCTGTCTATTAATTCATAAACAGTATGTGAACCTATATATCCTGCGCCGCCTAAAACTAAAACTGCCATAAAATATCCTTTCTAACAATTATATAATAAATATTATTATTTGAAAACCAGCTTGAAAAAGTTACAAAATAAGTTATAATAAAAAAGTAAACACGTTTTCTGGAGTAAGATATAAATGAAATATTTATGGTTATATGTTGTTGCAATTGTTGCATCTTTGGGCGGATTATTGTCAGGATTTGATACGGGAGTAATTTCAGGGGCTTTGCTTTACATAAATGAAACCTGGAATTTGTCTGATTATTTGCAGGGAATTCTTGTAAGTTCAGTATTAATCGGAGCTGTTATCGGTGCTGCAACAAACGGAATTTTAGCGGATATATTCGGTCGTAAGAAGATTATTATTGCAACGGCATTAATATTTATTACGGGCTCAATTCTATGCGGCTTGGCACCAAATATTTATGTGTTAATTTTATCCAGAATTCTTGTGGGTTTGGCTGTCGGGATTGTTAATTTTGTTGTACCGCTGTATTTATCGGAAGTTTCACCAAAACAACTCAGAGGAACTCTTGTATCGCTTTATCAATGGGCAATTACAGCAGGAATTTTGTTTTCATATTTAATTAATGCCGCATTTGCTCAAGCAGTATACAGCTGGAGATGGATGTTATTTGCGGGAGTTTTTCCGGGATTAATTCTTTTAATCGGTATGATGTTTTTGAGTGATACTCCCCGTTGGCTTGTCAGCAAAAATCAAGATGATGAAGCTAAAAAAGTTTTCCAAAAAATTGAACCTGATATTGATGTTGACGAAGAAATAAGACAAATTAAAGAAACATTAAAACCTGAAAAAGATACGCAAGATCAAAAATTCAGATTTAAAAAATGGATGATAATGCCGTTTATTGTGGGTATCGGTATTATGTTTGCCCAAATTTGTACAGGCATAAATACAATAATTTATTATGCTCCTACTATTTTTAAAATAGCAGGATTTGATTCAAATTTGAATGCAATCTATGCAACAACGGGTATTGGCGTTGTAAACTTTTTAATGACGGTTGTCGCAATATTTTTTACGGACAGACTCGGCAGAAAACCTTTATTATATTTCGGTTTGACAGGGGTCATGCTGAGTTTGTTGGCTCTTGGATGTGCTTTTCAATTTGAACAAATTTTGGGCGCAAATTTAAAATGGGTTGCTGTCGGAAGTTTAGTTTCTTATATTGTATGTTTTGCGTTTAGTCTGGGACCTGTGGGCTGGGTTCTTGTATCAGAAGTATTCCCGCTTAAAATAAGAGGTTTGGCAATGAGTATTTGTACTGTTTCAAATTTTGCCTTTAATTTCTTTGTTGTCGGGAGTTTTCCGATTTTGATTAACAGGCTTGGCGGCGCAATAACTTTCTGGGGTTTTGCTGCCGTATCATTCCTTTGCATATTGTTTGTATTCTTCTTTGTTCCTGAGACAAAGGGTATTTCTCTGGAACAAATAGAATCCAACTGGCTTAAAGGTGTTAATCCGCGTGATTTTTAATTGCTATTGAGCATTATAGAAAAATCTTTTAACCTTTTCGACAAAAGACATTTCACGGTTGCCTTTTTTAACTGAAACCATGGTAAACGGTTCAGGCTGCGGTGCTCTGTGGTATGTTATGTCTTTCGGCCCGAAAAGCATTACATAAGATAATTTGTGCGTGTCCGGAATTTCAAGCTGTTTGCAAAGCTCCGGCATGAATCTTAAAACACCGTATGCAAGCCCGCACCAGCACGTTGCGACCCCTAAACTCTGAGCATAAAGTTCAAAATAACTTAATGCAATAACAGGATCAATATCTTTGCACGGGGCATCAACAGGTGACGATACAACAACCATGTGCGGTGCTCCGCGAAATATTACGTCATCCCCTCTTAATATAGCATTTTTATACCTTGCAAATTTCTTTAATGCTCCGTTGAGTCCGGGTTTTGATATTATGTCAACAAGTTTTTTATTTGTATATTCTCTGAAATCATTCATAACGTCAACATCATCAATGAAAGAAAAGTGTAACTTATGGTTATTTACCCCTGTCGGAACCCAGTTGAGCATATTTTTTAATTTTTCCATAACTTCTGGCGGTAAATTTTCGGATTTGTAGCGTCTGTAACTGCGTCTGTTTTTAATCAAATTAAGAATTTCATCAGGATTGTATTGTTGAACAGCGTCAGATTCTTCGGGATTTTTACCGAAAATGGATAAAGCGCCCGTCGGACAAACTGTCAGACAATGCTGGCAGCCTATACATCTTTTTTCTCCGTTTTCGGCAATTTTTGGAATTTTATTTTCATCAAATTCCAATACCTTTGATAAGCAGTCATTAATACATTGCCCGCAATGAGTACATTTGTCTTCATCTATTTTTAAATTCATGTTTCTCATAATAAACTCCTTTTTCTCAAATTATAAAAGTTAAATGAATTTAATGCAAGATTAACTTTCTCTGCGGCTTTTAATATTTACTTTTAACGCAAAAGCATACGGAATTAAGATAAATGCGAGTAATGCAAAAAGTTCAAACACATCAACAAAAGCCATTAATCTTGACTGCTGTACAAGTTGTTTGTAGAAAAAGCCGTTTGCTTTGTGTTGTGCAAAAACGCTTGACGCTGATGACATAAATGTATTAACCATAGCCGCAAACTTATGCTGGAATGTAAGGTTAAAATTTGACAGATGCCTTACAAGATAAACCTGATGCATCTGGGAATGTCTTGCAACAAGTGTTGAGGACATTGAAATTACAAACGCTGTCGCAACACATTTGCATAAGCTGTGTAAACTTGCACCGTTGGACAATTCGGATTTCGGCAACGTCCCGAGAACTAATGATGACACAGGAATGAATACAAGAATTACCCCAATCCCCATAATAATATTCGGTATTGCTACATAAGTGAATGAAACCGATAAATTCAAATTCATAAACATTATTGTTGATAATCCCAAAAAGAAGAATCCTGATGAGATTAAAAATCTGTTATCTACAACATTCATCAAAGGTCCGATTATAAGAAGCATTATAACACAGGAAATTACACGCGGAGCAAGAGAAAAACCGCTAAGCATTGCAGTATAACCCATCATGTTTTGTAAGAATTGCGGCAGCAAAAGAATTGTAACGTAAATAATGACATTAACGGACGAACCTAAAAGCGTTCCGATAAAGAAATTTTTATCTTTGAAAATTCTTAAATTTATTAAAGCATGCTTGCATTCAAGTTCCCAAACAATAAAAAATGCCATTGCGCAGGCTGAAATTCCGGCAAGCCATGAAATCCATGCGCAGTCAAACCAGTTGTACTGCTGACCCTTGTCAAGCACAACCTGCATTGTTAAAAGCCATATCACAAGTGATATCATGCCCGGGAAATCTATTTTTTCGATTTTTTTTCTTATTTCCAACTCAGGAATATTACAATGCACCAGAATTACCGAAATTACGCCTATCGGTATATTAATATAATAAATCCACTGCCATGCGGAATTATCCACAATAAACCCGCCGAATGACGGTCCTAAAATTGAAAAAACCATAACCGCAAGTCCGAATAATGACATTGCAAGTCCTCTTTTTTCAAAAGGAAAACTCTCAAGTAAAATCGCCTGTGAAATAGGCATCATCGGACCTCCGCCTATCCCTTGAATCAAACGCCCCAAAACCATAAAATTCAAATTCGGCGCAACCGCGCAAATTAATGAACCGACCGTAAAAATGGAGATAAAGACTTTTAAAAAGTTTTTACGTCCCATAAGATTTTCAAGCCAACCCGTCATCAAAATAAGACAGGCATTTGCTATCATATATGATGTAATAACCCAGTTAGCTTCATCAATAGTTGAGCCGAAATATCCTGCAATATGGGGGATTGCAACGTTTGTGGCAGATGTTGCAAGCATTGCAAATGCAGTCGGCACAAGAATTGAAATTGAGATGAGCCACAAAGGGGCTTTTTGGGGTGTTTTTATTACTTCATCGGTCATTGTTATTTAACTTTTACCTCCGGAACAACTGACATGCCAGGAACAATATTGTATTTTGAAATGTCCTCGGTGAATACAATTTTAACGGGAACTCTTTGAACAATTTTTACATAACTTCCCACAGCATTTTCAGGCGGAAAAAGACTTGCTTTTGCACCGCTTGCTCTTTGAATACTGTCAACTTTTCCCTGAAATTTTTTGCCTCTGTAGGTATCAACTTTAATTTCAACAGGTTGTCCCGGTTTCATATTTGCAAGTTGAGTTTCTTTAAAGTTTGCAACAACCCACATTTTTTCGGGAACAATTGCAAACATCGGCTGTGCAACCTGCACATAATTACCCTGTTCGACGGAACGATTTGTGATTAAACCTTCTTCCGGAGCGTAAATTTTCGTATAAGAAAGATTTAATTCATCCTGTTCAACTTCAGCTTCCAGTCTTTTTATGGAAGCGGAAATTTCATCATACATTGCTTTTGCGGCATTGCTATTTGTCCGCGCGGAAGTTAATTTATTTAAACTTGAATCATAATCTTGTTTGGATGCAATGCCCTTTGCGTACATTTTAGAATATCTGTCATAATCAGCTTCCGCAAATTCCAAATCAGATAAACTTTTTGTAACCTGATTTTCCGTTTTGACAAGAGATGCCTTTGCCTCTTCAAGTTTTGCCTCAGCCTGATGAAGTTTAACTTCATAATCCTTAGGGTCAATTTCCAACAATAAATCACCTTTTTTTACAAGCTGGTTATCATCTATTAATAATTTTAAAACAGGTCCTTCAACACGCGGTGCAATTGATACTATATGACCTTCCACAAAAGCATCGTCGGTTGATTGGTAAAATATTGAATGAATTGTAAAATATATACCGAATATTAAAAATATAATTGCAGTTACAGATGGTACTATAACTCTCTTCTTCATATATTCCGGTCGTGTATCAATATTTTCGTCTACAGTATTTGTTCCATGATGATCAATATTTTCCATTTTATCTCTCCATTACTAAATTTGTAAGCTAACTTTATCTTTCATGTTGTCAAGCATTTGTCCCAAAATCGCAAGACATTTTTCTAAATCTTCAACTGCTATATTTTTTGTAACAATTTTTCTGATTTCAACGGATACAGGATGAATTTTTTCCCGTAATTCCCGTCCCTTTTCCGTTACAACTATTTTATTAATTTGTCTGCCGTTTGAATCATTTATACGTTTTACAAGTCCTTTTTGCTCAAGAATATTAATTAATCTGCTCACGTTAGGTCTGTCTTTATATGTAAGTTCGGATATTTGTCTTTGATATAATTCGCCATGTTCATACAAAAGCGACAATATCAAATATTGTTCCGGTGTTATGTCAAAACCTTTTTCCGCAAATGTCTGCAATGAAAGTCCGCGTGATAATACTCCGGTTGCGACAAGCATTGCTCCTACTCTTTTTCGTAAGGGGTTATTTTTCATGATTTACTTTTTTATTTCTTTGTTATAAAATTTTCTTGTGTTATAATCATAACACAAGAAAAAAATAATGGAAGAGGAATATGAAGAAATTTTTAATTATACTATTAACCCTGACTATTGTTATGCCTGCGGCATGTGCAAAACAGTCAAAAGCCGAAATTAAACATGAAGAAAATAAAATTCATTATTTGAATTTGTCGTGGTGGGAAAAATATCAAGATCCTATTTTGATAAATAATTTAAAAAAACTTTATGAAGTCAATTACGATTTAAAAAATGCCGAACTAAAAGTTAAAGAAAATGAAAAATTGGTTAAAATTCAATTTGCAAATGAACTTCCTATGCTGACATTTGACGGATCCTTAGGCAGACAATTCAGATCCTCAAACCAGCAATTCGGTGATATGTTAATTCCTAGTTTTGCCCAGTATAACTATCAATTGCCGCTGACTATGGCTTATGAAATTGATATCTGGGGCGAAAACAGACTTAAAACAAAAAGTGTACAGGAACAGCTTGCAATTATAAAGCAGGCAGAACGCGCAACATATATTACTCTGACATCTGATTTTACGGCAGATTATTTTAATCTTATAAAAACAGACAAATTTTTACAAATACAAGATGAACTTGTAAAATTACAAGAAGATATTGTGAAAAAAACTTTGAGCAAATATGATACGGGTCTATGCACAATTAATGAAGTTCTTGCAGAACAAAAACTCCTTACACAATTAAAAGAAGAAAAAAATAATTTAATAGAAAAACAGGAGGTTTTGACAAACGGTTTAAGGGTTTATCTTTCAATGAAAGAAGGCGAGCCTGAAAGAGCAAAGTATGAAAGCATACACTTATTAACAGGAATACCAATGGAATATGACACAACGGTTATTGAAAACAGACCTGATTATTTGCAGGAAGAGGCAAATATTAAACGTCTCGGATTTGATGTCAGAATTGCCAGAAAAGAACTTTTGCCTAAATTTGTAATATTCGGTCAAATCGGTTTGAACGCATATCATCTGGATACTTTGTTTAACAGTTATTCGCAATTATTTAATGCGGGGATTTTGCCTTCATTTGATTTGTTTGCCGGCGGAAGAAAAATGGCGCTTTTAAAGTTGAGAAAATTTCAGTATGAAGAAGCCTTAAACAGTTATCAAAAAACCATATTAGAGTCTATAAAAGAAATTAATCTCGGGCTTATGGGCTACAAAACAGCTATGAAAAATTATGATGAAACAAATGACCGATTAAAAATACAGGATAAAATTTATCAGCTTATGGAGGATAAAAGACAAATCGGCGCAGCATCGGATATTGATGTTTTATATAGCAAAGAGGCTCACCTTTTAATGGAAAAAGAAGAAATCTCTAATAAAATTAATTATTTAATATCCACAATATCACTTTACAAATCAGTCGGCGGAGTTGATTTGTATTCAATCAATACTACAGTTCAAAAAGAAGATATTTAACTGTAAAGAAAATATAAAAATCCGTCAGTAATTTAAGAATTATATGATATTATATAATTGAAAGGAGATATGTTATGTACAGTGTTTATACTGAAAAAAATCATTCAAGTCTTACAAAAACATTAATCGGTGAATTCAAAGATTACGATGAAGCAATGGACTGTGCTGAAAATGCAGTTGAAGGAAAACCGGAATTAAGATATATAGTTGAAGAAACAGACGGACATTTTAACAGTTACGGCGAATTAGTCACCACTGTTGTTGCCGAAAGTTAATTTTAAAGGAAAGTATGAAAAAGATTTTATTTTTATTTATTGCTGTAATATTTTTCGCAGGCAGTACTTTTGCTGCAGAAAATTATATTGATGAAAATATTACACCCGAGGATTTTGCGGTTCAACAAGAGACACCAAAAGATGAAACTATTATTCATCAGAAAACTATTCAGGAACAAATTAACAATATTGCATTCAAATTACTAAATGCAAACAAAATAGATAAAAGAATTGTATTTGTGTATGACGAAACCGCAAAAAAATCTTTGTTAAAATCAATTGAAGACGTTACAAAAAGGCAAATTGTATTATACAAAGATGACATCCAATTTATAGCAAACGATGACGAACTTGCAGGATTTCTGGCAAGAGGGATTTCAATGGCGTTGAAATCATACGGCGGCATGTGCAACGGAAGTTTAACCTCTGTTCAGGTAAAACTTGCACCTAAAATTTATGAAATATATGCTGATAAAAGAGCTGTAGATTTTATGGTTAAAGCAGGATATGATCCGATAGGTCTTATAACTTATATAAATAAAGCATTTCCGCAAAAAAGATTTGATATGTTTTCCAATACAAACTTAACCTCAAAAAGACTCGCCATAATTTATGAATATATTTATACAAAATATCCGTATTTCCTTGAAAATAATAAATATTTTGAAACAGACAGCTACCAAAATTTCCTTTTAACGTCAAGATACAATAGAAAATTACTTGAACACAAAATAAAAAATAACTTGCATGAGGAATTAAAATATGAATAAAATTTTAATACTTATGTTTAGTATATTAATTGGCACATCTGCTTTCGGAGAACTTATAACAGATGAATTTGTCGATGCAACTCTGAAGGGCAAAAATTTTGAAAAACCGGAAACTCATTTGAAATATAACTATATCGGCACAGAAAGAATTCCCGTAAGCCTACGTATAACTAAAAAAATTTCATCCGAAACAAAAGTCTCCGAAGGACAGGATGTAACCTTTAAGGTTCGATCAGATGTTTATTATAAAGATAAAATAATTTTTGAGAAGGGGACAATTGTACCGGCAAAGATAGAAACCATAATAAGAAGCGGAATGAACGGCATTCCGGCAAGTATAATTGTCGGTAATTTTGAAGTTGAAAATATTCCGAAAGGTCAAATTTCAGATAGTTTTGAAATTAGAGGACAGGACAGAAGCCTCTGGGTTTATCCGTTAAAATGGGCATTGACAATTTTGCCGCCTACAGGTTCCCTGACTAATTTTATAAAAGGCGGGCATGCAAAACTTAAAGAAAACAAAACAATACAAATTTATTATTACCCCGAATGGATTTAGATATGGACGATATATTTGAACGGCTTGCAAAATCTGATTTCCGCAGCAGATTTAAACTTAAAGACAAAGATAAATTGTATATTAAAGAAAAAGGACTTGAAACAATCAGACGTCATGCCGGAGATTTTATCGCTAAAAGAATTGCACCTGCCATAATCCCGAATGACGGTAAACAAACGCCCATGAAGGGACATCCTGTTTTTATAGCACAGCATGCAACAGCCTGCTGCTGTAGAAAATGTATTAATAAATGGCATAAAATTCCTTATGACAGGGCACTTTCCGAAAAAGAACAAAAGTATCTTGTGAATATTATTATGCAATGGATTGAAAGACAAATGTAAATTGTAACAGAATGTCTACAGATTTTACAAAACCAATTTTTTTATAATAAAATTAGAATAAGGGATAAATAATATTATGAAAAAAATAATTTCTGCAAAAGAAGCTGCAAATATGATAAATGACGGTGCCTCAATTATGGTCGGCGGATTTTTAAGCTGCGGCACGCCTGACAGAATTATTGATGAGCTTGTAAAATTGAATGTTTCAAATCTCACAATGATTTGTAATGATACATCAACCCCGGGAAATGACAGAGGCAAACTTATTGAAAATAAACAGGTTAAAAAAGTTATAGCATCCCATATAGGCACAAACCCTGAAACAGGCAGGCAGATGCATGACGGAGAAATTGAAGTGGAACTTGTTCCAATGGGGACATTGATTGAAAAAATAAGAGCAAAAGGCACGGGTCTTGGCGGAGTTTTAACTCCTACCGGTGTCGGAACGATTATTGAACAAAATAAAGAAACAATGACAATTGACGGGAAAAAATATATTTTTGAAAAACCCCTGGGGGCTGATTTTGCGTTAATTTACGGTACAAAAGTAGACAAATACGGCAATGTATCATTTTTCGGAACAACGCGCAACCATAATACGATAATGGCAACTGCAGCAGAAACAGTAATTGTTCAGGCTGATGAACTTGTAGATTGCTTAGATCCTAATGAAGTTGTAATCCCGGGACTTTTTATAGATTATGTTGTTGTAAACGAGGAGAATTAAATGGCAATAGCATTACAGGAACTATCAAAAGAAAAAATCCGCGAAATTATTGCAAAACGCGCCGCAAAAGAATTTCAAAACGGTGATGCAGTAACTTTAGGCATAGGTCTTCCGACTGCAGTTGCCGACTATGTACCGGAAGGAATTAATGTAACTTTTCAATCAGAAAACGGCCTTTTAGGTGTAGGAAAAAGCCAGAGAGGCGACATTATTGATAAAAGAATTATAAATGCAGGCGGCGGATATGTAGAAGCCAAAAAAGGAGCAAGTTTTTACGATTCCCAGATGGCATTCACCATGATGCGCGGCGGACATATTGATGCTACTGTTCTCGGAGCTTTGCAGGTTGATGAGGAAGGAAGCCTGGCAAGCTGGCTTATTCCGGGTAAATTCGTTCCGGGTATGGGCGGGTCTATGGATCTTGTTGTCGGAGCTAAAAAAGTTATTGTTGCAATGGAACATACCTCAAAAGGACAGATAAAAATAGTTAAAAAATGTAATTTACCTTTGACTGCATACCGTGAAGTTAATTTGATAATAACTGAACGCTGCGTGTTTAAAGTTACACCGGATGGTCTTATTATGACGGATATTAATCCGATGTTTTCCGTTAATGATATTAAAGAGTCAGTTACGGCGGATTTTACCGTAAGCGATAATTTGCATTATATGGAAATATAATACGGTTAGGGAATATCCTATAGCTGACCGGTTAATAGCAGATTTTTTTTAAAAAATGATAATAATTTTATGAAAAAGTTTAAATATTTCATAAAATTATTATTTTTACTATTGTTTTTTACGAGTTTAGAGTCAAAAGCAAATAATATTGATATTGCAAGTTTTAACGAGTTAATAAACTCTACTCCGCAAAACGGTGATATTTTTACATTTACAAATGATTTAAATTCAACATCGTCTATAAATAATCATTTTATAGGGCTTGATATAACTTTTGCAGGAAATAATCATTACATTAACGGCAACAATACTTTTGGCGGATTTATTGTAAATAGTGATAATATTTTTGATTTAGTTGGCATTCGTAATTGTCAGGGGCAAATATATAATAATTCTAAATTCGCCGGATCAATTTTTAATTTTGGCGGAGAATCGACGATAAATCAATCTTTTTTTGAAAATAATTTTGTAAACTCGGCGGGATATAACTTTGCGGTTGCAGGTGCTGTTTACAACCTTAACGGCGGCACTATGAATATAAATTCATCATTATTTACCGGAAATTATGCTTATGGTGCAGGAGTATACGGCGGGGCTGTCGCCAATGGTTACGAAAACGGTTTGACAGCAAATATGACGATTAATAATGCGGTTTTCAAAGATAATTTTTCAGTCGGAACATCTTTTGCAGAAGGCGGTGCATTGTATAATAAAGGCAATATAAATATATCAAGTACTCTTTTTCAAAACAATTATGTAAGTACAACTGACGGATTTACATTATACGGCGGTGCACTCTATAACATCGGTGATATGACAATTGACAAAAGTATTTTGGATAATAATTACGGAGAAAGCAATGTTACATATTATATGCGTGGCGGGGCTATATATAATAATTCAAACTTGACAATAATGGATTCAATTATAAATGGTAATCATGCAAGCTCTGGAGTTTTAGCCGATGGCGGTGCAATATTTAATGATTCCGACGGAATAACAAATATTTCTAATTCTTCATTGACCGGTAATTATATTGCTTCAGCTTCTCAAACAAATAACGGCGGAGCTGTTTATAATAGTTCAAATTTAACAATAACAGACTCAAAAGTTGACAATAATTATATTAATACTGAAAATGCCGCTTACGGCGGTGCAATATTTAATGATTCAATGGGAACTGCCAGAATAGTTAATTCTTCTTTAAGCGGAAATTATATAAATTCATCCGCTCAAACAGGTGATGGCGGTGCTGTTTATAATGCGGGGAACCTTATAATTGAAAATTCAATATTTAAAAATAACCGTGATAAAACAGGCTCAAATGATATTTATAATACAGGAACTGTTAATTTTAATTCGGATGGTACAACCAGTATTTTAAGCGGAATTAAGGGAACAGGAACGGTTGCAAAAAATGACAGCGGCTCTCTTAATCTTGGCGGACAAAATGAAGATTTTACCGGCAATTTTGATTTTAACGGCGGAACAGTTAATTTATTGGCAAATGGCAGTTATTTTAATGCTGTAAGGACAAATTTTGGCAATAATATAAATTTTAATATGCAAAATGACAGAATAAATGATGTCAATTTCGGTAATTTAAATTTATCAGGCAAAACAAATATTTTTCCTGATGTAGATTTGAATAATAGAACAATGGACAGAATTAACGCTGAAAGTATTTCAGGCAGCGGATTATTGTTTGTACCTCATCTTGCCATTGAAGGAGCGCCCGATGCGGAATATATTTCAATTCCGTTTGCAAATTCTGTTTTAAAAGACTATGTTCAGTATAATCCATCTACTATAAATACTCCCATATATAATTATAATGTAAGTTATAATTTATCGGATGGAAATTTTGATTTTACGCGTAGCGGATTTGAACCCTCAATATTCACTCCTGCTGTTGCAGCACAATTAGCAGGGTATTTAACTCAAATTGATACATACAAAAACGTTTTTTCAAATCTTGATATGGTGATGATATCGCCGCCTAATACATATAGCAGTTTAAAATTTTATAATAAAAATGCATATACAGGATCTCAGGTTCCATACTCTCCATTTTTAATGCCTGAACAGCGAAATGGTATTTGGATAAAACCTTATACTACTTTTGAAAATGTTTCTTTGAAAAACGGGCCCAAAGTATCCAATGTAAGTTACGGGACTATTTTAGGTGTAGAAAGCGGTTTACAAAAATTAAAAAAAGAATGGTATAATATAACAGGCGGATATGTGTCATATAATGGTTCCCACCAGGCTTTTCAGGGCAATAGTATATATAATAACGGAGGACTTTTAGGTGCATATACTGTATTTTACAGAGGTAAAATGTTTTCTGCATGGACAGCGAATGTGGGAGCAAATTCTTCTGAAGCCTCAACTATGTTTGGCAATGATAATTTTGTAATGTTAAATACAGGAATTGCCCAAAAGACCGGTTATAACTTTGAAACTTTTAAAAGAAGATTTATAATTCAACCCAGCATTTTAACGTCATATACGTTTGTAAATACTTTTGATTATACAACATCAGCAAATGTCGCAATGAATTCAGATCCTCTTCATGCGCTTCATATAGAACCTCAGATAAAATTAATAGGTAATTTTAAAAATTATTTACAACCATATTTGACTGTTTCTATGGTTTGGAATTTAATAGATCAGGCAAGATTTAAGGCAGATGATGTTTATTTACCGTATTTGTCTGTTAAGCCGTTTGTACAATATGGTGCAGGTGTCCAAAAACGCTGGGGAGACAGGGTTACCGGATTTTTAGAAGCGATGATAAGAAACGGCGGACGTAATGGTATTGCGTTACAGTTTGGTTTTAGGATAAGCATTTAACTTATATTTTGTTGTAAAAAATTTTATTCCTGATAAAATTAATTTACGGGGTATCATTATGTTTTATGCTGATTTACATATACATTCAAAATATTCAAGAGCCACAAGCAAAGACTGCGACCTTGAACACCTGGCTCTCTGGGCGCAGAAAAAAGGTTTGAGTGTAATTTCAACGGGCGATTTTACGCATCCTGCGTGGTTTAAAGAAATTAATGAAAAATTAATTCCTGACGGATGCGGCGCTTACAGGTTAAAGCCTGAAATTGAAAAACAAATTTTTAAAAATTCGGAACCCGTAAGATTTATTCTGTCAGTTGAAATTTCAACCATATATAAAAAAGGTGATAAAACCCGCAAAGTTCACCACGTTGTATTCACACCGGATATTGAAACTGCGCAGAATTTTAGACAGAAACTGGACGCCATAGGCAACATTAATTCCGACGGACGTCCGATTTTGGGATTGGATTCCCGAAGTCTGCTGGAGATAGTTCTTGAATCAGGCGAAAATTCTTATATAATTCCGGCACATATATGGACCCCGTGGTTTTCAGTTTTAGGGTCAAAATCGGGTTTTGATTCTATTGAAGAATGTTATGAAGATTTATCCGATCATATTTTTGCCGTTGAAACAGGACTTTCTTCCGATCCTGAAATGAATTGGAAAGTGTCAAAACTTGATAAATTCCGTCTTGTTTCAAATTCCGACGCGCATTCGCCCTCAAAACTTGCTCGTGAAGCAACTGTTTTCGACACAAATCCGGATTATTTTTCTATTATGAATGCCCTCAAAACAGGTACCGGCTATGTCGGAACAGTTGAATTTTTCCCGGAAGAAGGCAAATACCACGAGGACGGACACAGAAAATGTAATATCTGTCTTACACCCGACGAAACCAAAAAGTGTAACGGGATTTGTCCTGTGTGCGGAAAGCCTTTGACCATCGGGGTTTTAAACAGAGTAAATGAACTTGCTGACAGAGCCTTTGACAGTGATTTTATACCTGAAACAGGCGGAAAAGTTTATAGTCTCGTCCCTTTGCCGGAAATTATTTCCGAGATTATGCAGGTCGGACCGTCAAGCAAATCCGTTGTTAATGAATACGAAAGATTAATTCATAAATTCGGGTCTGAGCTTTCAATTTTGAAAAATGTTCCCGTTGATGAGCTTTCAAAAGATTTTCCCATGCTCGGCGAGGCAATTTCAAGGCTTCGTGCTGGAAAAGTCATAAAACATGCAGGCTATGACGGCGAATATGGTGTTATCAGACTTTTTGACGACAGCGAAATCGTAAAAAAAAATTGTATAAATCTCAAACTTGATATTGATATTCCGCAAACAGATGTAAAAGAGCCTGAAAAAACCATAATTCAGGAAAAAATTTCAGTTCAAAACACGGTTGAAGAAAAAATTCCTCATCAAAATTCTTCGGGTTTGGATGAATATCAAAAAGCCGCTGTCGAAAGTAATTCTCATCAATTGTTAATAACAGCAGGCCCGGGTTCCGGTAAAACAACCGTACTCACCCGTCGTATCGCATATTTAATTAATCTGAATAAAGTTTCTGCTGAGAATTGCCTTGCCATAACATTTACACGGCGCGCAGCTCAGGAAATGCGCGACAGGTTGAAAATTCTTCTGACGGAAAAATCTTCCTCCGTTAATATTCATACATTTCACTCTTTGTGTTTGTCAATTTTAAAAGAAAATTATGAAAAAGCCGGATTGGACAAAAATTTTGGAGTTATAAGCGAGCAGGAAAAGGCTTTGTATGATGTAGTCCCTGAAAATTTGATTGAATTTGACGATTTAATAACTTTTACTGTCAAACTGTTTGAGAATTATCCAGAAATCAGAGAATTTTATCAGGAAAAATTCAAAATGGTTTTTGTTGATGAATATCAGGATATTGACGAAAACCAGTATAAATTAATTAAATTACTTGTGCCTGAAAACGGAAATATTTGTGTTATAGGCGATTCCAATCAGGCGATTTACGGGTTTAGAGGCGGCAGCGCAAAATTCTTTGATAATTTTAAAAATGACTACAAAGATGTTGAAATTGTTCATCTTAAAAATAATTACCGTTCAAATGAGGGTATTGTAAACGCTTCAAATCAGATTATCAGTTCTTATGATATTATTTCACGCTATGACAGACCGCAGGAAAAAATTACAATCCATACGGCGCCGACAGACAGGGCAGAGGCGGAATTTATCGTAAGCAGTATTGAAAATTTAATCGGCGGTCACAGTTTCTTTTCAATAGATTCATCAAGGTCATCAGGTGATAAGGATGATTTGTCGTTTTCGGATTTTGCGATTTTATACAGAACTTCATCACAGCTAAAGCCGATATTGGAAGCCCTTGAAAGATCCGGCATGCCGTTTGTAAAGCTTTCGGATGATATGCTTTGTGATAAAAAATCCGTCAGAGATTTGTTAAAAGGGTTAAAAGATGATATTCCAGTTGCTGAGCAATTGGAAGGCACATCAGGTGAAATTGAAGATTATATTTTGAATTATTTGAAAAATATTGCCTTGAATTGCAACTCTAAAGCGGAATTTATTCACGAGGTATCGTTGCTGAGGGAATCCGACACCCTTGACAGCCGTGCGGACAGAATTTCTTTAATGACGCTGCATGCTTCAAAGGGTTTGGAATTCAAATGTGTGTTTATCGCGGGGCTTGAAAACGGGATTATTCCGTTATATAAAGCGCAGACACAAGATGAAATCGAAGAAGAAAGGCGTTTGCTTTATGTGGGTATGACAAGGGCAAAAGACAGATTGTTCTTGAGCCGTGCCATAAAAAGACTGCAATACGGTACATTCAAAAACCTTCCTGTATCTCCGTTTTTGGCAAAAATTGAGGAAGATTTGCTTAATTTTTCAAAGTTTGAACAAAAGGAAAAAGATAATTCCAAACAATTGAGTTTGTTTTAAAATCAAAAAATTGTTGGAATGGAAACTCCAACCTATAAACTAAAAAAGAGCCCTTTCGGCTCTTGTTGTAAAATCTGGAGCGTAGGGGATTCGAACCCCTGACCCCGACACTGCCAGTGTCGTGCGCTACCAACTGCGCTAACGCCCCGCTATGTTTCAATATAACATAAATTATCTTTTTTGAAAATATTTTTTGATTCGTTTTTATGTTTTTTAGTAAATTTCTAATATAATGCATATTGTTAAGTTTTGTAAAATAAAAAGAGAAAAAAACTGTCTTTTTGTTAAAGAAAATTAAAAATATTCCGATAAGTATCATGTGAGTAAATAAAAGGAGTCATGTGATGGCAATCGAATTTAACGGAAAAGGAAAGGTAAACAATTTAAGAATCGGCAAGGAAATGCCGAACTCCAAAGATGTTCAGAAGGAAGAAAAGGTAACGAAACAGGTAGTAGACAACAAATTTGTAAAAGATTTGGGCGAAGATTTGCTTACCCAAAATGCAGCAAGTGCTTACGGAATCAATTTTACAAAACCTGCAGGCACAAAAATCGACAAAGATTTCTGGGGTGATGCATTAAAAGGCTTAAACCTCAAAGATACAGCAATTTCTGCTGCAACAACAGACGGCATTGCAGAATTGGATAATAATTTTGCAATAATTGACATGGAAAGAAAAATGGCTTCATCCCCATTTATTCAAGCTCTCAATAAAGAATTCGGAATTTAGACTTATAAAATCACATTTACTCACACACAAATTTAAAGGCTGACAAATGTCAGCCTTTTTTATTATGATTCTACATATTCTCTCAAGCGTTTGGATCTGTTCGGGTGGCGGAGTTTTCTCAGAGCTTTAGCTTCAATCTGTCTGATACGCTCACGTGTTACACCGAACAATTGTCCTACTTCTTCAAGAGTTCTTTGACGTCCGTCATCCATGCCGAAACGCAATCTCAAAACATCACGTTCCCTGGGTGATAATGTGCATAAAACCTCTGCCAGATCTTCTCTCAAAAGTTCGGATGCAACAGTTTTAATCGGAGCGTCAGCTTCTTTATCTTCAATAAAATCGCCCAGACGGGAATCTTCTTCTTTACCAATAGGAGTTTCCAGAGATAAAGGTTCCTGAGCGATTTTAATAATTTCACGAAGTTTCGGGATAGAAACATTCATTTCAATTGCGAGTTCATCTTCGGTCGGTTTTCTTGAAAGTTCCTGAGCCAAGCGGCGGGTAACTTTTTTCAACTTGTTAATGGTTTCTACCATATGAACAGGAATACGAATTGTTCTTGCCTGATCGGCAATAGCACGTGTAATTGCCTGTCTTATCCACCATGTTGCATATGTTGAAAATTTAAAACCGCGTTCGTGGTCAAATTTTTCAGCCGCACGAATCAAACCGAGATTGCCTTCTTGAATAAGGTCTAAAAATAACATTCCGCGACCTACATATTTTTTCGCAATACTAACTACCAGACGCAAGTTTGCCTGAACAAGTTTTCTTTTTGCAATAGCGCCGGGTGTACCGCCTTGAAGAATTTTTCTTGCAAGTTCAATTTCTTCTTTTGCAGATAATAATTTAATTCTGCCGATTTCTCTTAAATATAATCTTACCGGATCATCAACCGCAATACCTTTCGGTAAATCAAAATCGGCTTCTTCCTGTTCTTCATCAGAACCTGACATCATATAAATGTCATCCATATTCATTTTGTTACCGATTTTTGAAGTAACAATATCTTCAATATTATCAGTACTAATGTCCATATTCATATAGTTTACGCTATCATTTTCGGACTCTAAAACAGCATCCTCGTCTAAATCATGTAAATCTAATGTTTCATCTTCCATAACACTTACAACTGAGGAATTGGGTTGTCTTTTTTTACTCATTAATTTTTCTCCGATTATTAATTTTATCTCTTAATTGCATTTGAATTTTTAGGGCTTCTGTATCGTCGTCATTTACATTTTTATATAAATTACGAATTTGTTCTTTTTCTTTTTCCCGCTGACATTGATTTATTTTATTAATATTTTCTTTAATTATATTTTCAAAGTCTTTAGGAGATAGATTTTTATAACTTTCGGAAATACCTATCAAATCGGTTACAATTTCCTGTAACTCAGGTTTTTGAATGAATTCCGTATATAAATGTTCAATTAATTCCTTTACATTATTTACGGTACATGTTAATTTGTCAATTGTAGATTTTACAATTATTAACGTTTCATTTTCAAATGCCGTATCGCCAATTATAGTCTTGATTATATCAAAACTTAACGGGCTTTCGGGTACTAGAAAAACACTCAATAAATTTTTTTGCGCTTTTTCCATTATTGAAACATTTTTTGTTACATTCTTAACAAAACTTTCAGGAGATACCTTCACTGTCGAATAAGAATTAACTTCACGCGCCAGAACTTTACCGTCCAAATCAAGCGCCTGGGCGACCATTTCAATATATTCCGCTCTTACAATTTTATTACCGATTTCCTGCAAAACAGGAATAATTGTTTTCACAAAACGTGCCTTTTCTACAGGCGTTTTGTATTTCTCTTTGTCTTTTAATATATGATTCAACTGAAAATCAATCAAAAGCGGAGCATGCTCCATATATTGTCTATAACTTTCGGCACCCACAGAACGTATAAATTCATCGGGGTCTTTACCTTCCGGCGGTGAAATTACGCGGATTTCACAGGCATATTTATCGTCAGAGGTTGATATATAACTTTCATCAAAAAGTTTTATATTACCTATTCCTTCAAATACTTCTTTAATAATTTCCGCGCCTCTGTCAGTAGCTTTTTGACCGGCTGAATCAGTATCAAAAGAAAGATAAATTTTTCTTGATTTTGTATAGCGTGAAAGAAGTTTAACATGCTCCTGAGTCAAAGCTGTTCCGCAGGCTGCAACACAATTTTCAATGCCATGTGCCTGAGCTGATATTACATCAAAATACCCTTCCATCAAAACAACGCTGTCTTGCTCTTTTATCGCCTCTTTTGCCGTATATAATCCGTATAAAAGCTTGCTTTTATTATAAATAAGCGAATCAGATGAATTCAAATACTTAGGTGACTGTCCTTCCTCAATCGCACGCGCACCAAAAGCCACAAAATCCCCGAATTCATTTTGGATAGGAATTATAACCCTGTTTCTGAATCTGTCAATAAAACGGCTTTCTTTACCCGGAATTATAAGATTTGCTTTTTCCAAAATTTCATCAGAAAAATCTTTTTTCAATTCATCATATAACGCCGTATAGCTTTTTGGAGCAAGCCCCAAGTGAAATTTTTTGATAATATCTTTTGAAATTCCGCGTTTTGTAAGATATTTCAAAACATTTTCAGTTGCCGCGTCAGAATTTTTTAGTAAACGGTCTGAATAAAATTCAACCGCACGCTCACAGGCGTTCATCATTTGCTGCTTGATATCTTTTGAAGCTTCACCATGCCGGAGACTTTTAGGCATTTCAAGCCCGAATTCCTGTGCCAGCTCTTTTATCAAATCCATAAATTCAATATTTTTTGTCTTCATAATAAAAGATAAAGCGTCACCGCCTGCGCCGCATCCAAAACATTTATAAATCCCAAGCTGCGGATTTACTGAAAATGAAGGCGTTTTTTCTTTATGAAAAGGACATAGCCCCCAGTAATGGTTGCCGGATTTTTTAAGAACTACCTGTTCTGACACAACATCAACAATATCCAGCCTGTCTTTTATTTGTGATATTAATTCTTCCAGAGTATCTGCCATAACTACATTTTATCATTAATATTTTTTTAAGCAAAATTATACCCGGATGGGTAATATCCTTATTTTAAAAAAATTTGTAAAATTTATTTATGGTAATTACATATTAAGGTTAATGAATAATATACAAAAAGAAAAAAATAAATCACAGGACAAAGAGTCCTTGTTAGCAATGGTTTCACATGATTTAAAAAATCCTGTAAACTCAGGAATAATGGCCCTTAAATTATTACAGGATGCGAAATTGTCGCCTTTGAACACATATCAAACTGAAATATTAGAAAGTTTGATGTTTGGCATGAAATATATGCAAAACCTCATCGAAAATGTATTAGACAGATACAAACTTGAAAATGAAGTTTACTCTTTAGAAAAAGTGCCCGTTAATTTTAGTATATTTTTAAATACTATTATTGAAGAAAGTAAATATATACTCTCTGATAAACATCAAACCGTAAAAGTACAAAACAGTCTAAAAAATCCAAATGTAAAAATTGATATATTAGAATTAACAAGAGCTATAAATAATCTTATAAGCAATGCAGCAAAATATTCACCGGCGCATTCGGAAATATTGATAAAACTATTGGAAAAAAATTCACATATCTGCATGTCAATAGAAAATGAAGGATGCAATTTTAATCTTAAAAATCCAAATGAAATCTTTGATAAATTTGTATCCGTAAGCAAAAATCAAAAATCGTTGGCTTCCGGTCTCGGACTTTATATAGTAAAAGAGATAATTGCCAAGCATGGCGGAGAAATTTTTGTAGAATGTGAACCTGAAAAATTCACAAGATTTACATTTATACTGCCAAGAAAATAATTCATTTAATGCATTAAAACTTTTTGAAAAAGCTTTATAATTTGAATTATGAGTATGCAGCTTTTATCAGAATATTTGGAATATCTGGAAATTGAAAAGGGTCTGTCTGAAAACACCACCCAAGCGTACAGACGTGATTTAACAGATTTTATATCTGGTATTAAAGTTGAACTTTCCAATATAAACAGAAATCAAATAACAACATACATAAGAAATTTACACGAAAAACATTACTCGCCGACAAGTGTAATGCGCAAAATTGCATCTCTCAGGGGATTTTTCAAATGGCTGTGTGCAAATAATTACTGCAATGCAAACCCTACACTTACTCTTGAACAGCCCAAAGTCCCCAAAAAACTCCCGAAAGTTATGACTGTTCAAGAAATTGAAACTCTTTTAAACCAGCATTTGACAAAACTTGAAAAAGTTATCCTTGAACTTTTGTACGACTGCGGACTCCGTGTTTCCGAACTTGTCAATTTAAAAATAAACGATTATGACTTAAATGCCAAATATATCCAGTGTTATGGAAAAGGTTCCAAAGAAAGAATTGTGCCTATGGGCAAAAAAGCCGTTACGGCAGTTAAAAATTATCTGCCGGAAAGAGATTATTTACTCCAAAAATACAGATTAAATACAAAAAGACTTTTAATCCACGAAAACGGGAGAGAGCTGACCCGTCAGGATGTTTATAATTTCATACATGCTCAGGGCAAAAAAATCCACAAAACTATTTCCCCTCATACTCTCAGACACAGTTTTGCAACACATTTGCTGGAAAACGGAGCTGATTTGCGTGTTGTACAGGAACTTCTCGGTCATAGTGACGTTTCAACAACTCAGCTTTATACACATATAAGCAAAAAACGTCTGAAAGAAGTATACTTTTCAATTAATAAAGAATAATTGCGCAGAGCAGCCCGTTATGGTATAATCCTTTCAAAAGGAGGATTTATGAAACTGTTACACACCATGATAAGGGTAAAAGACGCTGAAAAAAGCGTAAAATTTTATACTGAACTCTTGAATATGACACTGGATAAGAAAAAACGCCTTGAAGACTGTGAACTGTATTTTTTAAATGATGAGGACGGCACAACACAGTTGGAACTGACATATAATGACGAAACACCCGAAAACGGCTACGATTTAGGCACAGGTTTCGGACATCTTGCCTTTTCCGTCAAATCGCTTGACGAATTCACGGAAAAACTTCACCGCCTTGGCTATGAATATTTGTATGAACCTTATGATTTAAACGGAAAAGGAACAAAAATTGCATTTATCAAAGACCCTGACGGATATGAAATTGAACTTATAGAAAAAGTTGTTTGGTAAAAAGCGGGTAAACTCCCGCTTTTTTATTTTGAAAAAATATGATATAATTGCCATATGAATGACGTAATAGAAAGCTTAAAAGAACTCGGTTTAAACAGCTATGAGGCAAAAGTCTACATTGCACTTTTGAAAAAATATCCTGCAACAGGTTATGAAGTTGCAAAACTTGCCGACATCCCGCAATCAAGGGCTTACGACACCCTCAAATCTCTTGAAACGGCAAAAATTGTCTCCTCTACCGGCGAAAAACCTCAGACTTTTATTCCGATTAAACCTAAAGATTTGACAAAACGATACAGACGAAAAATTGAATCCAATCTTGATTTTTTGGAAAAAAAGCTTCCTGATGTCAAAAACGACTACAATGACCCCATACATCCCGTTTCCGGAATATCTGAAATAAGAGAAAAAATGACGGAAATAATAAAATCCGCCAAATCAGATATATATCTCGAAATCTGGTCGCATGACTTCAAATATATTGAACAATCTCTTTTTGACGCTTACAACAGAGGTCTTGACATAAAAATTGTTGGCTATGACAATTTTCAATGTCCGTTCGGCACGGTATTTAAACACAAAAACGGCAGAGAACTTGAACTGTCACTCGGGGGACGTATGGTATTTCTTCTGGCAGATAACAATGAAGGTCTTTTCGGCAAATCGGAAGCAAAAGCTATCTGGACAAAAAACCCGCAAATTGTGTTCCTTTTAAAAGAATTTATAGTCCACGACATGTACCTTTTAGATATAGAAGACAGCTTCCCTGAACAGTTAAAATACTTCTACGGCGCCGGTTTGAAGAAACTCAAAGACAAAATCCTAAACAAAAATTCTAAATATAATATACATTAATCCTGCATTTTTATGATAATTTTGCATTATAAATACAGCAAAAAAATTTTGCTTAACAAATTCGTAATGTATACTTTGCAAAAACTTTGTTCGGGAGTATAATAAAAAGTGTAAAAGATACGACATATTTTTTGGGGATACAGGGAGATGATACAAGGGTATAGTTTTGAATTAATTACAGGACCGATGAGCTGCGGCAAAACAGAAGAACTTTTACGCAGAATCAGACGCTGTATTATTGCAAAAAAGAAAGTCAAAGTAATCTCACCCGACGTTGATACAAGATCAAAGGGTGATTATATAGAATCAAGAAACGGTTTATGGCTTGATGCAATTAAAGTTAAACATTCAATACAAATTTTAAGTATTGTAAAACCGGAAGACGAAATCGTTGCAATTGATGAGCTGCAATTTTTTGACAGCAATATTGTAAAAGTTATCTCAAAACTTATGCAAGACGGCAAAAGAGTAATCGGAACCGGTTTAGAACTTGATTTTAAGGCAGAACCGTTTGGTTCCATGCCGGAATTAATGTGTATTGCAACAACAGTTGACAAACTTCATGCAGTTTGTATGAAATGCGGCTGTGATGAGGCAACCAGAACCCAAAGGCTTATTGACGGCAAACCGGCTGATAAAAATTCTCCGCTTATTATGATTGGCGGTGATGAAACATACGAAGCTCGATGCATAAAATGTTATGAATTGCCTGACTCTCACCCGAAAGAAAAAGGCGGACTCAAACTTTTACAATTTCATAAATAATAAAAAATGTGGAAAACTTCCACATTTTTTATATATATGATATTATATTATAAGACTTTTAATTTTTTATGGAACTAATTTTTTAAAAAAACATCTATAAAAAAGTAAGAGTTAGGTGGAGGAATATTTAGTGAGAAACATTATGAGGAAAAGTTTTATATTTTTGTGGACGTTTCTGATATTATTCGGATGTGTCGTCAAAAATTACAGTATGGCATACACGCCCGTTGAGCTTTATGACAATGTCTGGAGACTTGTAAATACAAAATTTGTAGACCAGACAAATAATGATCAGGATTGGTCAAAATGGCGTCATAAATACGACAACGTTATAAAAACCAATGAAGATGCCTACGTTGCAATCAACACAATGATTGCAAGCTTAAATGACCCGTACACAAAATTTTTAGACCCAAAAGAATTTGCGGAAGAAACAAGCTCAATCAAAGGTTCCTTGAAAGGTATCGGTATCCAGATAGGCGTTAAAGACGGCAAATTAATGGTAATCGCACCGATTGAAGACACACCGGCGGAAAAAGCAGGACTTTTGGCTGACGATGAAATTCTTGAAATTAACGGCAAAAGCACAAAAGGTATTACCGTTGATAAAGCTGCAGACCAAATCCGCGGCAAAGAAGGCACAACCGTCACTTTGCTTATCAAACGTAAAGATACGGCACCGAAATTATACACAATTACCCGTGCGGAAATCGAAATCAAATCAATTTCACAAAAACTGCCCGATAATATTACATTGCCGAATGACATAGGCTATATAAGGCTAAGCTCATTTATAAGCCGTAATGCCGCAAAAGAATTCAGCGATATTCTCATTAATTCAAAAGATAAAAAAGGCTTTATAGTAGATTTAAGATCAAACCCGGGCGGACTTTTAAGTAATGCCATTTACATCTCAGATATGTTTTTAGACGGCGGTGTAATCGTAAGTACGGTTGACAGGGACGGCTACAAAGAAACACAGCGAGCTGCAAAAGGTATGGTAACAGATAAACCGCTTGTGGTTTTAATTAACAAAGGCTCTGCCTCTGCAAGCGAAATCTTCTCCGGAGCTATCAAAGATAACCACAGAGGTGTTATAATCGGCGAACAGTCTTTCGGAAAAGGCCTTGTACAAGAAATTAATAAACTGCCGTATGAATCCGGACTTAATATAACAATTCAAAAATATTTAACACCAAACGGCACTGACATTAACAAAAAGGGCATAACACCTGATCTGGTTGTTGAATTAACTGAAGAAAACGTAAAAAATAAAGACGATGTCCAGCTCAAAAAAGCAATTGAAATTATGCAAAATATGACACGGGGCAGCGCTGTAGCAAATCAATAGAGGATTAAAGCTCCCAAATGGGAGCTTTTTTAAATATAACGATTGACAATTAAAACTTAACTTACTATAATCAACGTATGACAAAAATTATCAACGTAATCAAAGGTACACATGACATTTTACCTCAAGAAGTTGATCAATGGCATATTTTGGAAGAAAATGCCCTGAAAATCTTTACCAGATACGGTTATAAAGAAATCAGAACACCTATTTTTGAGGCAACAGAACTTTTTGCCCGTGGTGTAGGAGATACAACCGATATTGTAAACAAAGAAATGTACACCTTTGAAAAAAGCGATAGATCTTTAACACTTCGTCCTGAAAACACGGCAGGCGTTGTACGCTCATACATTGAAAACGGAATGGCAAGACTATCTCCGCCCGTAAAATTATGGTACAAAGGTCCTATGTTCAGATACGAACGGCCGCAAAAAGGCAGACAAAGACAATTTCATCAGGTCGGCGTTGAAATGTTCGGAATAAAAGAACCGACAGCTGATGCAGAGGTTATTTTAATGGCTGTTAATTATCTTAAATCCCTCGGACTTAACGATTTAGATGTCGAAATCAATTCTCTCGGCTGCCCCAAATGTCGTGAAGAATTCAAAAAAAGACTTAAAGAAGTTTTAAAACCCGAATTTGATAACCTTTGCGATGACTGCAAAACAAGATATGAAAAAAATCCGTTAAGACTTTTGGATTGCAAAGTCGAAAGCTGCAAAGCTATTTTTGAAAAACCTGAAATCCAAAAAGTTATACAGTCGGATTATATTTGTGAAGAATGTGCTGAACATTTTTCAAAACTAAAGACTTATCTTGATAAATTAAATGTAAAATACAGTGTCAATAAACTTCTTGTACGTGGTTTGGATTACTATAACAGAACTGTTTTTGAAATTAAATCAAACAATTTAGGTTCCCAAAATGCAGTCTGCGGCGGAGGTCGATATGACAGCCTTGTAAGAAATCTTGGCGGCGACGACACACCCGCTGTCGGCTGGGCAATGGGCATGGAAAGATTAAATTCTTTACTGCCTGTACCTGCACCTAAAAAACTCAACGGATATATTGTTTCAAATTCTCCGGTTGATGCATTTGAGCTGGCGGAAGAATTAAGAAATGACGGATTTAACATAGAATTTGACCTGAGTAATAAAAAATTTACAAAACAACTTGAAAAGGCTTCAAAAGTTGCTGATTACGCTTTAATTTTAGGCGAAGATGAAATTAAGGCAGGCAAAATTTCCGTGAAAAATCTTGCAACAGGCGAACAAAAAACCGTTTCAAGACAAGAATTAAGGAGTATATTATGACAAGTCCGGTTCACGACGTCATAAAAATTTTAACATCAGCTTTCAGAAAAAAATTCAGCGATTTTAAAGGAATTTATCTTTTCGGTCAATTTTTAGACGGCAAAAACCATGAAGGCGAAGACATTGAACTCGTTGCGATTTTTGATGTTGAAGACAAATCAAAACGCGAAGAAATTTGGCCGATTATCGGAAAAATTGAAACCGAAATGAATGTTTGTATAGATCTTTATCCTTACACAATGGATGATTTTAAAAAAGATGAAGATTTATATAATGAGGTAATGGAAGAGGGCATATTTTTTGATGCTCTCGGTATAATGAAAGACAAATAAAGGGAAAAACAATGGACAAAATTACAATCCGTTCTGACAGAAAAACTGATTACAAATTTCAGTACAAAGGCGAAGATGTTGTACTTGGCGCAGGGAAAATTTTAAGCATTGCCGACGGCTTGGAGCACGTTGTTTTGCCAACCTGTGCAATGAAAATTATGAATAACCTCATCGTTATCAAAGACGACGTAAAATAAACTTTCTTATTATTTTTCACGCTCATTGTAGAATAATTTTTCCTACAATAATATTTGTGTGCCTAAAATAAGTCTATGGCTGTCTTCTAGACTTTGATTATCGCAATAAACATAATTTAATAAAATTCGCATGCCCTGTCCTATAACAAAATAATTTATACCGGCTGAATATTCACGTCTGATGTCGCCTGACATATCTTTATTCGGGTCAAATTGATCATAACGTGCAACAAGCTGAATTTTCGGAGTTAATTTATAACCGATAGTTGTATAAAAACCTTCAGCCTTATCTGTTGAGAAAACTCTTGCATTATAACCGTCCGCAACAGAATATTCCGCATTTATCATAAAATCTTTATAATTCCAGCCTATATATGCACCGCCTACTGTATAATCTTCATGGCGCCTGCCGGCATTCAAACCTCCGCCCATAACAAGTTTACCATATTTACCGTCAGTTTTACCGAGCGGTTTTAAATTTACCCAGCCGGTGAATTCAGCACCCGGAAAAAATTCCCTGAAAAATCTGTCCGAACTGTTAAATGCCAGACTATAATCCACAAGCGAATAATTCCCGATAACCCTTGCACCTAAGGCACGGGTATTTGCAAATGTTCTTGCGATTTGTGATCTCAAAACAAACGGTACATATGTTGTACTCATACCGCCTTCAACACCGACCTGATTACGAGAATTCCCAATAATAATTTGATGGTTCGGTATAGATTTATTCACAATATAAGCATCACTTATAAGATTCTGCAAAAATGTACGTTCTGATGTAGGAGCAAATTTAAACTGCAACTTAAAATCTGTTTTATATTTCGGATTAAATTCTCCCATCATACCAACGTCAATTGATGTAATATCATAATCTCCGTCATAATCCCCTTGTTCAACAAAATTAAACGACATATTACCGCGGTATTTGCCGTAAAATTGAATTCTGTCTACAGGTCCTTTGTCTAAATCAACAGTCAATATATCTTTTAAAAGATAATTGCTGTAATCCGTTCTTGTCACCTCTGCCTTTAAAGCTTTTTCTATTTTATAAAATAATGAACCTTCTTCTCTATTTATGGGATCACCAAGATGATTAAACATAAAAAAGTTTTCTTCTGCCGTATCAATTAACAAATCTTTGCTGTCAATAACACCGTCATTATTCAAATCCCTTGCAGGCAGCTTTGTATTTTCGGGCAGCAAAATTTCCCCTTCCGTAACATTTTTCTCAATAGACAAACCCTCTACTGCAAAAGCTCTCTGTGAGGTAAATATAAACAAAATTATTAAAACCGTTTTAAAAAAGGTCTTCATAAATATTAATTATATCATAAAGATATTGCAATTTTTATTTTTTTTATTGTATATTATATATTACTATGACAACTGTAACAAAAAATTATAAATATACAAAAACCCATGCCCCGATAGTCGAAGCTTTAAAAAAGGCTTACGAAAATCCGACATATCAATTTCATATTCCGGGTCATACAAAAGGCAACGGGACACTAACCGAATTCAAACAACTTATAGGGAAAAAAGCTTTAGCTGTTGATACAACAGACGAATTTGATAATTTGGGAACTCTTCATCCTGCGACAGGTCCGATAAAAGAAGCACAGGAACTTGCCGCAAAAGCTTTTGGCGCCAAAAAAACTTTCTTTTTGCTTAACGGTTCAACCGCAGGCAACCTTGCGCTTGCAATGGGTTTAACCAAACAGGGACAAAAAATTATAACAAACAGAAACTGTCACAGATCTATTTTAACGGGCATGATAATCTCCGGCGCAGAACCATTATGGCTTATTCCCGAAAGATTTGAAGACTGGGGAATATGGGGTAACGTAAACCCTGAACGTGTTGAAGAATTACTCAAAACCAATAAAGATGTATCTATGGTTTGGATTACAAACCCTACATACGAAGGCGTTGTATCTGACATAAAATCAATTTCCGCAGTATGTAAAAAATACAATGTTCCGCTAATTGTTGACGAAGCGCATGCGTGTTTGTGGAATTTTAACGATCATTTACCGACATCTGCCTTAAAACTCGGCGCGGATGCCGTTGTTCATTCACTTCACAAAACAGGCGGCAGCATGAGCCAGAGTTCAATGCTCCACATCGCGGAAAATTCCATTCTGGATGTTGACGCTGTTGAAAAAGCTTTAAAACTTTTGCACACAACAAGCCCTTCTTTAATGCTTTTAGCAAGTCTTGATGCGGCAAGAGCAAATCTTGAAAGCCCGAAAGGCAAAAAACAGCTTCAAAGAGCAATTTCCAACGCAAAATATTTACGCCGCGAAATTGATAAATTAGAACATATTCATCAATTGAAACCTGATTTCGGGTATAAAACTGATGTTACAAAAGTGTTTATAAAAGCTGACGGTTTATCCGGCAAAAGGCTTGAATCCATTTTGGAAATTGATTTTAATATAGAGGTTGAAAGCGCATCTGACGCAGGACTTTTATTGTTATCAAACATAGGTAACAAACGTTCTGATATTAAATATCTTGTTGAATGCCTAAAAAAAATTGACAGGACAAACTATTCAGACATCTGTTATCTGGAAAATAAAAAACACATGCCGATGCTGACACCGGTTATCAAAATGAACTTGCGCGAGGCATATTATTCGGAAAAAGAAACTATACCTAAATCACAGGCAATCGGCAGAATTTCCGCGGAAATAATCGCAGAATGCCCGCCGGGGATTGCTGTTTTGCTGCCGGGTGAATTGATAACAGAAAGCCACATGCCGTATTTGACGGATTATGAATTTATTGAAGTTATAAAATAATCACTTATAACCACGGATAATCATCCTTTATTTCCCAGCCGTCAAGGAATATAAGCTGACCGCATAAATTATAGACATCATCATCACCAACTTCTCCTCGGCATGCCCGCAAATATTGATTGCGAGAGGTATAGCTTGAGTATTGATAAAAACCAAATTTATTTGCACGAACATCTAATGTCATCAAAAAGACATCCTTACCAATAATATTTGGTGAATTAAAACCATTTACATCTGTTTTAAACATTATATTTGTATAACCATGCTTTAAGCAATTACCATCATTATCCCTTTCAAAACAGCCTGTCCCAAGTCCAATACCTACAAGCACATTATTTGAAAGTGTAAACCAATACAAAGCACTTTGCCTAACCACTGTATCATTAGGAATACTGTGTGAATATGGTCTCGGTAACAAAATAGGATTTTTGTAGCCGTAAACCTCAGAAACTTTTACATAAGGCTTTAAATACGTATTAAAAAAATTGGTTAATATCTCTTTTGGATCCAGACTTCCTACAGATGATTCATATATATATGCTAACCCCCAATTAGAAATATCCCCATTATCAACCTGTGCGCGTGTAATTGCTTGAGCAAGTATTGAGTAACTCTGTTTTAACTTAGAAACTGTCTCTTTTTTAGTGTAATTCGATATTAGTGTAGGAATTGTCATTGCCGCAACTATTCCGATAATACCTAACGTTATCAAGACTTCGGCAAGCGTGAAACCCTTGCTATATCTACTTAGAAGAGTCGCCCCCCCCCGACATTTCTAAACTCTTTATTTTCCATACTTTTCTCCTTTTTTTTATGTTTTTATTATACCAATTTATTTTTATTTTGACAATAAATATCATTTATTATTTCGATCGTATAAAGATTTATTTGATTTAATAAATAGCAGCAAAGGAATAATTATAAAGCATAACAGCCCGAAAATTCTGAAAGAATCAATAAATGCCCAAAGTGTTGACTGCTGAACCAATTGTTTATACAGAGTTGTCTGTGCCATATAATTTGCAACGGAAAGCTCCGTATATTGAGATAAAGCTGCTGCGGTACTTTGGAGTCTTTCCATATAAACACCGTTTAATTCGGATAATTTCCCGACCAACATATACTGATGCATTTGCGCAAACCTTGAAAGCATGGTTGCAACTAACGATGTACCGATTGCACCGCCGATTGTTTTTAACAAATTTTGAATACCGGATGCGTTTGTCATCTGATCATTTCTCAATGTATCAACAGACAGGTTTATAATCGGAATCATTGCAAGCCCCATACCCATACCCATTAAAAAGTTAGGTATCATAATATTTATGCTTGCAATCTGTAAATTCAAAAATCCCAAAACAAGACCGCCGGTACCAATCAAAGATAACCCGATTACAACCATCAACCGGTTGCTGATTTTATTGGAAATATTTGCGACAATTACCATGGATAGTAAACTTCCCAAACCCCTCGGCATCATGGAATATCCGCTTAAAAATGCAGTATAACCCATCATACTTTGCAAAAATTGAGGCAAAATCGCAATAGACGCATACAAAACCGCTTGAATTACAACCTGCATTGCAGTTCCTGCAAGAAAATTCATATCCTTAAACACACTCAAATCAATAAGTGTATCTTTGCGGTAAATCTGAGATATAAAAAACGAAATTCCCGCAACACAAGAAACCGTAAACATCCAGCACACCCACGTTGCATTAAACCAGTCCGCATTATTACCTTTATCCAAAACTATCTGCAAACACGTAATCCAAACAACCAGAAGAAAAAAACCGAGAGCATCAATTTTTACGCCCTTTTGACGCTTGGCATACGGAGGGTCGACAAGAATTTTTTTACACATTAGTGCTGCAATACAGCCAAAAGGCACATTTATAAAATAAATCCACGGCCACGTCCAGTTATCGGTAATCCATCCGCCCAATACAGGACCTATAATCGGCGCAATAATTATACCCATACCAAACACAGCCATTGCTTTCGGACGTTCTCTTTTCGGAAAACTTTCAAGCATTATGGCTTGCGAAATCGGGACAATACCGCCGCCGCCAAACCCTTGCAAAACTCTTGCCAGAACCATTGTCAATAATGAATTCGCAAGTCCGCACAACAATGACGCTACAGTAAATAATAAAATACTTATTATAAAAAAGTTTTTCCGCCCGAAAACTTTACTAAACCAATCAACCGCCGGAATTACAATCCCGCTTGCAATCAAATAACTTGTTAAAATCCATATGGATTCATCACGCGTAACCGAAAAACTTCCCGCCATATGCGGTAATGCTACGTTTGCAATTGTTCCGTCTAAAACAAATATAAATACCGCAAGCAATACAGCCGATGCCGTAAGCCACGGGTTTTTGGGATAATATTGATTTTCTTCTTCTATTGCATCAGTCGACATTATTTTCTACCTTCACGGCTGCATGTTTTTCACTCTTTAATATAAACATAAACGGAATTAAAATAAAACACGCAATCGCAAATATTTTAAATGTTGTCATATACGCGCAAAGGGTAGATTGCTGAATTAACTGATTATAAAGCATTTTGCCTGCCATATATGTTGCATTCATACTGTCGCCCGCCATAGAAATAAACGACCCCGCATAACTGTTTAATCTTTCGACAAAAACAGAATTAGTATCAATCAAAGATTTTACAAGACCGTTATGATGAACTTGTGAAAATCTTGAAATCATAGTTGCAACAAGTGATGTACCGATTGCACCGCCGATTGTTTTTAACAAATTTTGAAGCCCTGACGCATTTGTCATCTGTTCATTTCTTAACGTAATACAGGATAACGTCGTAATCGGCATCATAGTAAATACCAGCCCGAATCCGAAAACAATATTCGGGATAACAATATTCATCATGCTTATTTGAAGGTTTAATCCGCCGAGCATCCAGCCGCCAAGACCTAAACAAAAAAGTCCCACAAGTCCGTAAGTTCTATACGTAAATCTTCCGCCCAGACATCCGAAAATAATCAATGCAGTTAATGCACCGACACCTCTCGGCATAACGGCAACGCCGCTTGTAAATGCGTCATACCCGAGCATATTTTGAAGCATCTGCGGTAATATTGCAAGTGATGCCAGTAAAACTGCGTTCAACAAAATAAGCATTATTGTTCCGCAAAGATAATTTCCGTCATGAAGCACATCAAGTTTTATCATAGGCTTTTTGCCTTTAACCTGTGAAACAAAGAACAAAACCGCACCGATTAACGCAACAGCCGAGAACCAGCAGACCCACGGCGCATTAAACCAATCCGCGTCATTACCTTTATCAAATACAATCTGCAACGGTATCAACCATACACAAAGCCACAAAAACCCGAATTTATCAAGATGTGTATTTTTTTGGCGTCTGGCATACGGAGGATCCTCAAGATATTTTTTAGCCAGAGCAATACAAAAAAACCCGAAAGGCACGTTTATAAAAAAGATATAAGGCCATGACCAGTTTTCTGTAATCCATCCGCCCATAACAGGTCCCAAAATCGGCGCCACAACTACAACCAAACCGAATACGGACATAGCTTTGTTTCTCGCCTCACCCGTAAAACTCTCCATTGTAATTGCCTGCGCCATAGGCATTAAACATCCGCCGCCAATCCCCTGCAATGCACGGGCTATTACTATCATTCCGATTGAATTTGAAACCCCGCACAAAAATGACGCAAGTGTAAAAATAAACACTCCTATCATAAAGAAATTTTTTCTTCCTAAAAATTTACAGAAAAAATCTACCATAGGAATAACAATACTGCTTGCCATCAGGTAACTTGTCAAAACCCAGATAGACTCCTGATTGCTGACGGAATAACTTCCTGCGATATGCGGCAGTGCAACATTTGCAACGGTTTCATCCAATGCATACATAAATGTTGCAAGAATAACCGGCATTATTATAAACCACGGGCTTCTCGATGGTTTCCATTCAGTATCTTGAGTGACTGCTTCGGACATTTTCTCCCCTTAAAAGCCGGCAATGCCGGCTTTGTAAACTCTCTTATCTTATTTTTACCTTGGGAACAACTGACATTCCGGGAACTACATTATACTGTTCAGGATCAATTTCTTCCGTAAATATAATTTTTACAGGCACCCTTTGAACAATTTTAACGAATGAACCTACGGCGTTTTCAGGCGGGAATAAACTTGCTTTTGCGCCTGAACTTCTCTGAATACTGTCAACTTTCCCTTTAAATACTTTATTCGGATAGGTATCTACCTTGATATCAACAGGCTGACCGGGTTTCATATGGCGAAGCTGATTTTCTTTATAATTTGCAACAACCCAGATGTTATCAGGCACGATTGTGAATAAAGGCGTTCCGACCTGAACATACATACCTTTTTCAACCCTTCTTGAAGCAACCGTTCCTGACTGCGGAGCATAAATATTTGTATATGAAAGGTTTACTTCTGCCTGATCTTTCTGTGCTTTCAAAACTTTCAAATCAGCGTCGGCAACTTTGCTGTCATTATCGGAAAATATTGACTGTTCTGCCGTTACCTGTTGAGCTTTTGAACTGTCATATTTTGCCTGTGCAGCATCAAGTGTCTGTTTTGAAACCGCACCTGCTTCATACAAATTTTTATATCTTTCCAAATCTTTTTTCGCAACTTCAATATTTGTATTTGCCGCATTAAGATTTGCTTTTGCATTCTGCTGGTTTAATAACGCTCTTTCATATTGAGCCGTCATCTGATCAACTTTAATTTTATAATCCGTATCATCAATTCTTGCAACCAGATCGCCTTCATTAACTCTCTGGTTATCTTTTATTAAAACTTCAACAATCTGACCGCTAACCTTTGGCGCGACAGATACGGTTGTTGTTTCAACATACGCATCGTCGGTTGATTGATATGTTAATACATCTACTATAAAATATGCCAGTAATGCCAGACCGACTATTGCAATCGCAATTATAACCGGCTTTTTAAACATTTTATTTTCTTTTGGTTGTTCTTGTTTTTCCTCTGTTTGAATTTCCTTTTCTTCCATTTTGACCTCTTATATTTTCAATTCTATCAGCTCTTCAAATCTTTCTCTAACTTTTTTTAACGAATTATACAATCCGTCAAGTTCTTCTTCAGAAACAACTTTTTTGGTTTCTGATATATAACTTTCAATTTTTTTGTTAATATTTTTTAACATTTTATAACCTGATTCAGTTATTGCCATTTTTCTGACAAGTCTGTTATTTTTAGTATCAACAAAACGGGTAATTAAGCCCTTTTCTTCAAGGGAATTTAAAATTCTTCCTGTATTTGCCCTGTCTTTTATAATAAGTTTTGCAAGATCTCTCTGACAAATTCCCTGATGACAAGATATTATATCAAGTGCAACATATTCATCCAATAACAAACTTATATTAAGTTTTTCCATAACCTGCATACCGAGAATTTTCATGACTTTTGCGGTTTTTTCAAGTTCATAATTCAAAGTATCGGTATAATGTTTGAGTTTTTTGTACATTCAACTTCCTTTTCAAATCTTAACATTATGTTGTAAAAAAAATATGTTGCATTTACAACAATATTATGCTAACATATCATTATAAAAAATGCAAGTAAAAATTTTATATGAGGAAGAGAAATTGAAAAAGGCAATAGCAGCAACACTTATAGCAGGAATATTAATAATGAATGCAGCCCCGATTTTTGCAATTGAAGATGTAAAAAAATCAACTGCAACCCCAAAAGAATTCAAAAGCATGGTTAAGAAAAACAAAAAAACTAATAACGAATATAAATATGCTTATGTAAATATGGACTGGTGGAAAAATTTTAACGATGAAAATTTAAACAGTTATATAAGAAGGGCAATTGAAAACAACTATGACTTAAAAATGGCAACCCTTGCGGTTGAAGAATATTACCAGCAAACACGAGCACAATTCGCAAACGAATTGCCGACAGTTACCGCAGGATTTGCGCCGAATTTAATGAAAATGCCCGGCGCTACAAATACAACAGGAATGTATGCGGTTCCGGCAATTGCGAACTATGAAATAGATTTATTCTTAAAAAACAGAGATAAAACCAAAGCCTCCAAAAAGTTATGGGAAGGTTCACAGCTTGATGAAAGAAGTGCCTATATTTCAGTTGCATCAGCGGTCGGCACAACTTATTTGAACATAGTCATGCTGGACAAAATTATTGAAATACAGGAAGAAATAGTAAAAGACAGAAAAGAAATATACGATTTAATGGTTTTGAGCCACAGCGAAGGACTTGCCTCAACAGCGGATACTGTCAGGGCAAACAAATCTTACGTAAGCGGCAATACAAATCTTATTGACTTAAAAAAACAACGTGAAACAATGCTTCATCAATTATGCGTTTTAATTGGCGAAAGTCCTGAAAACGCTGATACCCTACAGCGGACATACCTTGATGACCTTGATTTTACAGGAGTAATTCCGGCTGAAATATCGTCAGATGTAATAATTCAACGTCCTGATTATATGAAAGCCGAAAAAATGGTAGAAAAAGCAGGAATTGACGTCCGCGTTGCAAAAAAAGAATTTTTACCGTCAATAAGCTTAACCGGACTTGCATTATTTAACGCAAATGATTTAGGGAGCATTTTCTCAACAAAAGGAATGCTTGCAATGCTCGGCGGTTCAATTATGTACCCGTTCTTTACCGGCGGTTCAAGATTTGCAAACCTCCGAATAAGAAAAGCTGAATATGAAAGGATTTTGCAAAATTATTACAAAACAAACCTGACAGCAATTCAGGAGGTAAATGATTCACTTGTAAGCATAAAAATGGATACCGATAAAATGACGGAAACCGAAAAACAGGCAAAACTTGAAAAAGCCGACTTCGGTTACAATACCCACAGATACAATGAAGGAACAATTTCAAAACTTGATTTAATCCAGTTTAAAGAAAACCTTTTAACAATGGACAAACTCGTTGCCCAGAATAAGGTCGATTGTTTAGTAGACTATATTGGTTTATACAAAGCAGTCGGAAGCAAATTATAAAAATCTAAATCATCACCTCTTTACTTTAAAAGTGAAACCTTGCCGGCAGAAATGCCGGTTTTTTTTATATTTTAAGCAGGAATTTTTTGCAGAAGTTTAATATTCAATGTTTCATTGGAATTTTTAAACGCAATTCTGTTGATGCTGCCGAGCTCAAGACGCCTCAAAGGTTCGCTCCTAAATAAGACATTTTTGTTGCCGAAAGTATTCAGAATAATATAATTCTGAATAGAAAAATCAAATTGAATTGTAATCAAAACCTCATAATCCAAATCAAGCTGAAAATTACAACCTGAATTGGTACCGATAGTTATGACATTTTTTCCGGAAAAAATCCGCTCCCTGTTGTTTGAAGAAATTATTATATCCATAATTCAAATTATAAAAACAATAATAAACATCTAACATTCACCTGTTGGGGAAGATTATTATAATTATGTTTTTAAAATTTCATCTTTTTGAATGGTTGATTTTTAAAAAAAAATTATTAATATATGTGTGAGGTAGTATAAAGAGGACAAAAATATGTCAAATTATTCCGGAAATTCATTACTCACTGGCATCTATGCAGGTTTAACAAATACATATTCATATCTTGCACAGCTTAACCCCGATGGTGTAACCTTAGACAGTATTTCAAATGCTAGAACGGATTCAAAAAATTATTTAAATCTTAACCAGAGTTTTGCATCTTATCTGCAAACCAACTTTAACGCTATTGATAAAGACGGCGACGGCGTAATAGGCTCCGATGAAATTACAAATTATACAAATCTTCTGTCATCACAGGGGCTTACAAGAGCGCAATTAACACAACTTGCGGCATCCGGTGCTTCAGGACTTTCTTCGGATACAATAAACAATATTCTTGAACATTTTGATGAAATGGATACAAACCACGACGGTAAAATTACCAGTGCAGAAATCTCCGCATACAATGTAGATGCTTCCCGTCAGGAAAAAATAGACGAATTTAACCACAAAAGAGCAACTGATATGTCAACTTTTTACGGTGATGATTCTTCTTCAGATGTCGATTCTTACAGTATGTTAAGTTATAAATATAAAAATTATAATAAATCTTAGTAACAAAGTATAAACTATTTATGTGGTTTATACAAAAAGGGAAATTCGGTCAATTGTAAAAATTTGACCGTTTTTTATTACTTTTAATTAAAAATATCCTTTTTTATGCTAAATTAGACATGGAAGATATGAGAAAGGAGTTTTTAATGTTTAAAAAATCACTTATTTTATTTTCTGTCATTTTTCTGGGAATTCAATTAGCTCAGGCTTATGAATTTGACAGCATAAAGGAAAATGAACAGGCTGTTTATTCAACACAAACAAAAATTTGGGACAAAGGCGGAATGGCTGATGACAGAATAGTTTTGACAAAAAAAATGTCACCCGGATCCGGCGGCTATTCCGAATATTATTACAATGACGGGAAAATTGCCGTTCCGTTGACATCAAATTTTGAATTTTTGTTTGACGGCAAACTTGTAGCCGTAAACAATGCTGATTTGGAATTCAACGAAATCGTTTATGAAAACGGTATTTTCTCTGAACAACCTCTGACCGTTGAAGAAATACAAAAAATCTTCCCTGATGCTGAAATTATAAAAATTTCTCAATTCCAAAACGGTAAAATCACAATCAAAAAAGGCTGGTTTAAAGAAAAAACTGTTTTATTATTAAATGATACAGATTTAACTTTTTACAAATATTCATACAGACCTGATAACAGTATTAAAAATCCTTACATCACAGGTTTAATTACATTGAAAAAACGCGGTAAAATAACTTTTTCACACTACGGTGACAAAGAAGATATGCTGACGATTTATGTAAAAAATTAAGAAAAGGGTTCTATGAAAAAATTATTACTCACGCTGGTTGCTGTTCTGGCCGTATCAACAGCAGTTTATGCAAACGCACAGTCTGACTATCAGACAGGTAAAAAAGCTTATGAAGAAAAAAATTATGAACAAGCTTTAACCTACTACAACTCTGCAATTAAAGCTAATTCCAAATTTGCTGATGCCTACTACGGTAAAGGCGAAACGGAAATTGAATTACAAAAATATGATGATGCCGTAAAATCTTTTACAAAAGTAATTCAACTAAAACCGAATTCAGCTGATGGCTACTACGGCAGAGGCGCTGCTTATGCAACAAAAACAGACTATAAAAAGGCAGAAGCTGATTTGACCAAAGCAATTTCACTTGATCCGGATGACTTTGAAAAATATGAAGCTCGCGCAATGGTCTATTATCAATTAAAAGATAAAGAAGCAGCTTATAATGATGTTGAAAAAGCAATGGAAGTTGCTCCCGAAAGAGGAGAACCTTATATGCTGCGCGCAATGCTTGAATTTGGTGATTTAAAATTCTTCAGTGCCTTCAAAGACTACAGAAAATTTAAAAAACTCGACAGAAAATATCAAAAGGCACAGGAAAAAGCCAATAAATAAGTTAAAAAAGCCGGAAAGTTTCCGGCTTTTTTATTTAATAGATTTTGCTACTTCTGATGTTATATCATCACCGCCGAAAAGAACAATATTTTTCGGTAAAACAAGATTATAATTCATTCCTTTGGCTTTTTCCACTACAATTGATTTTATATTTGAATCAATCTGCATTAATTTTGTATTATATTCATTATCAAGCGCCACTTTTTGATTATTAATATCATTTCTGTATTTTTCTTCCAATTGAGCAATTTTTACGGGATCCGTTTCTTTGGAAATTTCCGTTCTTGCCTTGTCAACAGTTGCTTTCATTGTATCTAATTTTTTTTGCTGCTCGGCTTTTAATGCACTTACCTGAGACGATTTAGAAATCAACGATTGAACATCCACAACCGCAACTCTATATCCCGTATCCGAAATTGCCTTACTGTTAATTGAATACCCCGCAACAAAAGCTATCAAACAAATCGCAATAAACCATAAATGTTTTTTCATAAATATAAATCCTTTCTTTAAACCCATGTTATCCGCGCTTTTTTAAATTTTAAAATTAGTCAGTCAGGTAAAAATTTGTTTTTGCGAAAATTTTTTGTTTTAGGTAAAATAATTGTATAAAAGAAGGAGAATTTTATGAAAAAATCAATTAAAGATTTAGGAGACATCAAAGGTAAAAGAGCGTTAATAAGAGTTGATATTAACGTGCCTTTGGATGCAGACAAAAATGTAACTGATGACACAAGAATTCAGGCTATTTTACCGACTGTAAATTATTTAAAAGAAAAAGGTGCAAAAATTATTCTTATGGCACACTTAGGCAGACCTAAAGGTGAAGCAAATCCTGAATTTTCTTTAGCACCTGTTGCAAAATATTTATCAAAAGTTTTGGGCGAAGATGTATTATTTGTATCAACCCCTGTAGGTGAAGGTGCAGAAAAAGAACTTGAAGGTTTAAAAGACGGTCAGGTAGCTTTATTAGAAAATATCCGCTACTACAAAGCAGAAGAAGCAAAAGATGACGATATGACTTTTGCAAATGAACTTGCAAAACTCGGTGATTTCTATGTGAATGACGCATTTGGCGCAGCACACAGAAACCACACATCAACCGCTAAACTTGCAAAAGTTTTAAAACCTGCAGTTTCAGGTCTTTTAATGGAAAAAGAATTAAGATGCTTATCTCAAGCACTTGACAACCCGACAAGACCGTTTACTGCTGTTGTAGGCGGTGCTAAAGTTTCATCAAAAATCGGCGTTTTGGAAAACCTGATTGACAAAGTTGATAACTTAATAATCGGCGGCGGTATGGCATATACATTTGTTAAGGCTAACGGCGGCAAAATCGGCAACTCTATCTGCGAAGACGATCAATTAGATGTTGCAAAAACTATTGAAAAGAAAGCACAAGATAAAGGTGTAAAATTGGTTATGGCAACAGATGTTCTTGTAACCGACGATTTTTCAGGCAACGGAACAAACAAAGTTGTTGATATCAAAAATATTCCTGACGGATTTGAAGGCGTTGACGCAGGTCCTGAATCTCAAAAAGCTTTTGCTGAAGTTATTAAAAACTCAAAAACCATTTTGATGAACGGACCGGTCGGTGCATTTGAAAATCCTGCATTTGCTGAAGGTACAAAAGCTGTATTAAAAGCTATTGTTGAAGCAACCAAAAATGGTGCCATATCCGTTATCGGCGGAGGCGACTCAGTTTCTGCAGCCAAAAAATTCTGCCATGCGGAAGATTTCACCCACGTTTCAACAGGCGGCGGAGCTTCTCTTGAATTTATCGAAGGTAAAGTTCTCCCCGGCGTTGCAGCTTTGGATGACAAATAATTATAAAAATCATACAAAAAAAATGGGCGGCTGTTATTCAGCCGCTTTTTTGTTTCTTATTGCTGTTTTAACTCCGTCAATCATCCCGAAAACCAGCGCACATCCGCCATTTAATACAAGGGATGATTTTTTATCGGATTTCAATGCTTTTGTAAGTTTTTTTGAAACCTGTTCAAATACAACACCAAATCCTCCCCATATTACTGCCGTAGTTAATCCGGCACGTATAGGAGACACATAATGATTATTTTTTCCCTCCCGTTTTTTGGCAGTAAAATTTACTGCCGGGGTATATGTAATATTATTTATTCTCATTTTTATAATCCTATGTAAAATATATACCACGCGTCATTTTTAAAAACAAGATATATTTTAAATTTCTTTAACAGAAACTTATTATTTATGATATTATATAATTATGTTGAAAGAGTGGAGGATAAAAGAAGATAAAAGCGGAGAAAAGTCTTTAATAAAAAGACTTTTATTTTCACGCGGAATAAAAACCGACAAAGAAATATATGAATTTCTTCATCCGCTTGAAATGACACCGTATGACCCGAATGTTTTTGTTGATATGGAAAAAACAATTGAAAGATTGTCAAAAGCTATTGATAACAACGAAAAAATTGTTATCTACGGTGATTTTGACGCAGATGGTGTAACTTCCACCTCTCTTTTATACAAAACTTTTAAATATTTGGGGGCAGACGTAAATTACTTTATTCCTGACAGAGATAAACAAGGTCACGGCTTTGATACAAAAGCTCTTGTAAAACTTATGACAACAGTCAAGCCGAAAGTCATTATCTCCGTTGACTGCGGAATTAGCGACGTTGAAGCTGTCAATTTTATAAACAGTTTTAAAATTGACGTAATTATTACAGACCACCATGAAGCGCCCGAAGAACTCCCGAAAGCTTTTGCCATAATAAACCCTAAAGCTCCCAACGCATTAGACGAAAATCTTACGGCAAAAGACATTGAAAGTTTAACATCTCTGGCCGGAGTCGGTGTTGCTTTTAAAGTTGCTCAGGGCCTTTTAAAATACTACAACAAAACCGAATTTATATATGAAATTCTTCCGTTTGTTGCTGTCGGAACCATCTCTGATATTGTTCCTCTGGTTGGCGAAAACAGATACCTTGTTACTAAAGGACTGGAGTTAATCTCTCAGGGCAAGCATTATGGTATAAAAAGACTTTTGGAAAGTGCCGGATATAATGTTGAAAAAGGCATAACTTCCGAAACCATAACCTTTGGTGTAGCTCCTAGAATAAATGCCTCAGGACGTCTTGATACGGTAGAAGATGCTGTTAAAATACTTATTTCGGACAACAAACAGGAAATTGAAACTTCCATAATTTCTTTGAATAATTTTAACAAAGTCCGGCAGGAACTTTGTCAGGATACATTTCTTGAGGCTGAAGAAATGCTTAAAAAAGAAGGCAACAGGAACCCTGCAATTGTTCTTTACAAGCCTGACTGGCATATTGGAATTATCGGGATTGTTGCATCAAAACTTGTTGAAAAATACTATAAACCGGCATTTTTAATGACATATTCGGAAGAAACCAAACAATACAGATGTTCTGCACGCGGGGTGGATGGACTTTCACTGTATGATATAATAAATGCCAATTCCGAACTTCTTGACGGATTCGGCGGTCATAAACTTGCGGCAGGTTTATATTTTTCCGAAGAAAAGTCCTCTTTTGAACAGGTCAAATCCTCTATAAATAAAACAATAAAAGAAATGCTTAACGGACAGGAATTAAAACCTTTTATTGATGTGGATATGGAAATTTTTCCAACGGATATAAATGTCGAACTTGTAGAAGAAATTTCTCAAATGGAGCCTTTTGGCGCGTCAAACCCGAGTCCCATTTTTGCAATGAAAAATTTAAAAATTAAAGAAAAAAGACTTATGGGAGAAAATAAAGACCATTTAAGGCTTATAGTTCAATCCGGAACATGTGAATTTACCTGTGTCCGCTGGCAAATGGGTGATATTTCTCTTGTGCCGGGAGATATGATAGATATTGCTTTTCATCCGCAAATTAATGAATATAACGGCAATATAAGCGTTCAATTGATTATTGATGACATACATTCAGATATGCTAAAGGATGATGAACCGCAAGAGTGTGGAGTAAAACTTTATGACCACCGCAAAAAAACAAATATATTGCCGCTTGTAAATGATTATGTCAAAAATTCCAAACAAAATATTATAATTTTTGCCGAAAGCAAAGCCGTAAAAGATTTATTAACACCTTTTCCAAATCTTATTTCAAAAGCCTTCACACGAGAAAAAGTCCCGCCATGTGATACGTTAATGTTTTTTGACTATCCTGCGGATAAAGAAACTTTTGATTACATAATTGAAGAATCACAACCTTCCTCAATTCATTTTATGAATTACAACATTAAATATTTTGATGACAAAGAATTTTTAACAACTTTTATTAAAATGCTCAGATACGCTGAACATATTAATGAAGGAAAAGTAAATCTTCTTCGTTGTTCCAGTGCTCTCGGAAAATCTCTTGAAACTGTTTTAACTTTATTGGATTTGTTTGAAGAAGTTGAATTTATTAAAATTTTAGAAAAAAATCATGATTTTTACAAAATTCAATTAAATGAAATAAAAGATTTGTCACCTGTTTTACATAACACAAAATATCAAGAGGTTAAAAATTTAATAGAAGAATGTGAAAAATTTCAGAAAAATCTTCTGGAAAATGACTTAACCGCTTTAGACCTTGTTTAAACAAACGATATTATGCTATACTAAAAAATGAACAACAAAACATTGTTTTTCGTTGTATATATGTAGGAGAAAGACATGAAAAAAATTTTATCAACAATTTTTATATTATTTATGTTCACAGGCATACAAACCCTTGCTGATGATGCGGCAGATGCAAAAGCTTTTTTCAATAAATATGTAAATGCTGCAAACACTTATAGTACAACTATTCCTAATTTTTATTCACCGAATGCAAAAATTATCAGACAGGTTGTAAAACCCGACGGCTCTCTTGTAAATGTAAACACAAATACCGCAACTTATATAAAGCAGTTAAAATTAGGTCAGGCTACCGCAAAACTCAGAAAATACAAAAACACTTATCGCAATATAACTGTTACAAAAGTTGCTAACGGCTATAAAGTAAGCTCCGAACGCCAGCCGACCGGCGAAACTTATTGGCTCAAAACTTATCAAATAGTCCAAAAACAGCCGAACGGCGACTGGAAAGTTATTGAAGAATTAATGCAGACAAAGGAACAGATTTTTTTAAGATATGCTAAATAATTTTAGATTTTTAACCGCAGGCGAAAGTCACGGCAAATGTTTAACAGCAATAATTGACGGTGTTCCGTCAAATTTGACGATTGATATTGATTTTATCAATAATGAATTAAAGCGCCGACAATCCGGTTACGGAAGAAGTTCAAGAATGCAGCTGGAAACAGATACCGTTGAAATAACCGCAGGAATCCACAATGGCAAAACAACCGGTGCACCTTTGTGTCTTGTTATTAATAACAAAGATTTCAACGAAAAACCGCCGTTTACAAAATTTCGTCCCGGTCATGCGGATTTTGCGGGAAGCGTAAAATATAATCTTTCTGATTTAAGAGATGTTCTCGAACGCTCAAGCGCCAGAAAAACTGCTATTGAGGTTGCTGTCGGAGCCGTGGCAAAAATTATTTTAAAAGAATTTTGTATTACTTGTTCTTCCAAGATTTTGCAAATTGGTTCTGTTACGGAAAATTTTGAACAGGAAATTGACAAGGCAAAAGAACATGGAGATTCTCTGGGCGGAAAATTTGAAATTGTATTCAAAAATCTCCCCATCGGTCTGGGATCATACGTTCAATGGGACAGAGCCTTAGACGGTAAAATTGCTCAATGTGTTATGTCTGTTGGCGGAATAAAAGCCGTTGAAATTGGCGAAAACCCTCTCGGGAAAAAGGGTTCCGAATACCATGACGAAATATTTTTTGAAAACGGAACATTTAACCGCAAAACAAATAATGCCGGCGGAATTGAAGGCGGAATAACAAACGGTGAAGATTTAATTGTTCGTGCTGTTATGAAACCTATTCCGACTATGTCAAAACCCTTAAAAACAGTTGATAAAGAAACTCTTCAGATGTGTGAGGCGCACTTTGAACGCTCTGACACCTGTGCGGTTGAAGCGTGTTCCGTCGTTGCAGAAGCAAGAATTGCTTGCATTCTCGTTGATGAATTAATGCAAAAATTCGGCGGTGACAGCATAGACGAAATGAAAAAACATTACAAAGAATAATAATATTCTTTCAAAATCTGCGCATCGTCCTCAATATTCGGGCTTTCGCAAACAAGCACGCCTTTGACGTTAAAATCTTTCAAAGCTTTCAAAACAGCTTGATAATTCATGTCGGATTCTTCAAGAATAAGGTGCTGGCGCTCGCCTTTATCCGTATATTCAATCCCTGCAAGATGTCCGTGAAAATTTTCTAACGCCTGAACTCCTAACTCTTTTCCAATTCTTTCCAAAACGTATGCTATTTCGTCATAAGTATTATATTTACCGCCTGTTCTTGCGTGAATATGAGAAAAATCAATACACGGCAAAACCTGTTCAAACTCTTTTGAAAGTCTTATAATTTCTTCAAAATCACCCCATTGAGTTGCTTTTCCAGTAGTTTCAGGTCTTATCCAAACATTTATGTTTTCTTTTTCCAAAATATCAACAATTCTTTGAGTCTGATTTTTAACCTGATTGTAAACGATTTCTTTATCTTTGCCCATATAAAATGCCGCATGATACGTTATACTGTAAGCTCCGACATCTTCCGCAACCCTTGCAGTATCAATAATTCTCCCGACGCTTGCGTCAATTTTTTCTTCTTCTTTGGAATTCAGATTAATATAAAAAGGACCATGTGCGGTTATGACAAGGTTTTCGGAATTACTCTTTATAAAATCTTTTGATTTATCGGTAATTCTGACCCCGTGGACAAATTCCATCTCCATGCCGTCAAGATTTAAGTCTTTCAAAATACCAAACGCTTCCGGATAACTGCCTTTTCCTGTTGCAAGAGGCATTCCGGCAGTCAAAAAATTTAATTTATCCAATATTTTTTTCATTAAACTTTAACCTTTAACATGGATTCAAGAATTTCTGCAGCATCAGAAACAAACTTTGAACAATGAGCTTTTTTATTCTCGGGCGGAACATCTTTTGACAGAATCCTGCAGCAGGTGAATTTATTGCGTTTTTTGAATTGTTCCAAAAATTCTGCTGCTTTTTGACGTGCTGTAACTTCATTTCCTTTTGTATTTTCCCTGCCGAAATTATAGCCCAAAACTATTTGAGATCCTGAAATTGTTCCGCAAAGGCATCCTGAGGACATGCCGCCAGAAAATGTTGTTGCACAAGGCAGTAACTCCTTAGGGCACAACCCCTCATCTATTGCTGCACGAATAATACTCTCAGAACATGAATACCCTTGATTTACATAATAATCTTTTGCTCTTTCTTTCATATAAATATTTTATGTTAAAACTTTTCATTTTTCAACAAATCTATTCAAAATCCAACAAATCCTTTGGTTTTATTTTTAAAACATCTGCTATTATTTTTAATTTTGAAAGAGTTATATCTGTTTTGGCAGTTTCTACCATTGCTATTGTTGATCTTGAAATACCTTCGACATCCAAAAAATCATCCTGTTTTATATTCTTTTCTTTTCTCAATTTTTTAAGATGTTTTGCAAATTTTTGTAAATATTCGTTGTTCATTTAAATATTATCAGCTATACTGACATTATATAAAATCAGTGAGATTGACATTTTGTATTATTATTGTTGATTTTTATAAAAAATTAAACTATAATACAAAATAAAAGACTTATAGATAAGGAGAATATATGAAAAATTACGGATTTACTTTAGCGGAAGTGTTGATTACTTTAGGTATAATCGGCGTTGTTGCAGCCATGACTATTCCGACTCTGGTTGCAAATTATCAGAAAAAAGTTCTCGTTGCGAAACTACAGCAAACAATATCACTTGTTTCAAACGCAGCTAAATTACTTATGGCTGAAGAACAAACATTTAATTTGAATCAGACTTACTTGTATCAGTCAGAAAATCTTACCAAAGAAGATTTTGAAAATTCAGTAGGTAAATTTTTAAAAACATATTTAAAAGTTGTTAAAACTTGTAACATATTTGATAATAACTTATCTGATTGTATTAACGAAGATTATAAACTTCTTGATGGACAAGATGGAGCTGCTTATATTGGTGTATGGACATATTATTGTGGTTTATTAAATAATGGTGCCGCTGTTTGTATATATCCATCTAATCAATATATGCCTATAACTTTGAATATTGATGTTAATGGTAAAAGTGGTCCAAATGTCTGGGGACGTGACGCATTTTCTTTATCTATGAATTATAGTGGAGCAATTGCAGAAACTTTTAATAAAGATCAAAACTCAATAGATGCTCGTAAACCTGAACAATGTGGTGTATTTGGTGATCTTACCACATATGCCGGAGGCTGTTACAACAAAATTGTGCAAGACGGCTGGAAAATGGATTATTAATTATTCTTTATAAATACAAAAATAAAAAAAAGAGCCTTTTAAAAAAAGGCTCAATAATGGATATAAAAACATTACGTCAAATGACGCAATTCTGTTACCTTATCTGAACTGGCATAATCAAACATACGAAATCTTCTTCGCTGTTCGGTCTCAATACCGTTGCAGATAATCCTGTATTCAAACCTATTTTAACCTCTTCGCAATCAATATTTTTCAATGCTTCAAGTACATATTTATAATTGAATGCTATTAGTAACGGCTCTGATGTATATTGTATATCAATTTTTTCTTCGGATTTACCGGAATCCGGTGTGTCTGCATTCAAGGTTAATTCATTATCAGCAAAGTTCAATTTTACAATACTTGTCTTTTCATTAACCATAATTGATACACGTTCAAGAGCTGATATCAATTGTGAAACATTAACAATTGCTTCTTTCGGGCTTTCTGACGGGATTAACTGATTGTATTTAGGAAATTGACCGTCAAGAAGTCTGGAAATTGTCATTGTTCTTTCTGATTTTATTATTAATTTTGTTTTTTCCGTATAAATTCTGACGCTGTCTTCATCAATGTAGGCACTCATTTTTATGAATTCATTAAGTGTTTTTGCAGGAATAATAAGCTGTTTATTTTTGTTGTCTTTGTTATCAATATGTTCTCTGACACGTGCAAGTCTGTTTCCGTCAGTTGAGGCTATTTCAAGAACCTGACCTGATATATCGCATACAATACCTGATAAAAGATTGCTTGTTTCATAACCGGCTGCTGCAAAGCCTGCCTGTCTTACGGCTTTTGAAAACGGTTTTAATTCTATTTCAAAACTTTCTTCATCATTCAAATCAACCGTATAAACTTCCGGCGGAAATTCGTTTGCAGAAATACCTATTATATCGAATTTTGAATTTTGGCATGTAATATTAACACTTGTTTCGCCTTCCGGCATTTCAAATGTTATTAATTTATTACCCAATTTAGAAACTATTTCATTCAATGTTTTGGAAGGAAGGGTAATTTTGCCCTGTTCTTCAACTTGAGCATCAACCAGAGCTGTAACTGTTAAATCTAAGTCTGTTGCAACAAGTCTGATAGTAGCTTTGTCAACAGTTTCTATTAATATATTCATAAATACGGGTTGTAAAGCTTTCATGCTTGTAGCACGTTCTACAATCTTTATCCCGTCAAACAAATCTTCTTTTTTTATGACAAATTTCATTAAAAGCTCCTTTTATATTATTCCTTTAAAAAAATTTTATAATAAAAAATTTTTCAAAACAAACTAATGTAAAGAAGTTTAAAAAACTATAGTTCGGGTTATAACTTTTTGTTCAAAATTTTTTTTATTTATTAAATATTATATAAATATAAATAATAATTTATAAATATAATAGTAATAATAAGCTCTTAATATTTGTAGAAAACGGTTTGAAATGGTTATTATTATTAAATTTTAATAGTAGAAAGTTTTGTAGAAAAAATAACAATAAAAATAACAAAATTGTAGAAAACAACAAAAAATAAAAATGTTTGTAGAAAACTCATGAGTTTTCTACCGCATTTAACATGTTTTTCTACAGCAATACATCAATCGGATGATTTTTTTAAGATTTCTTTTAAAATATCCGTTATTATTAAAAAAGGAGGTATTTTATGTTTAATTCGGTAAATAATCCATTTAACAGAAAAATAGAATCATCAACATCCTCTGACAGTAATAAACACCAGCAGCCAAGAGAACAAAAGCAGGAAGAAAAAAAATACCTCGAACAGGAAGAACAGGACGAAGTAAAAATCGGCGGACTTCCTTTGTTGACAGAAGATGAAGTTCTTATGATGACAAAATCATACATAAATAATTTAAAAGCCGAACACGAAGATAACCCTAAAATAATAAATAAATTAGACAAATTTCTTGAAAAATTTGACGTCCAAAAATTTATGAAAAAAAATCCGAATATGACCAGTCCGGATTTTTATATGGTAATATATAATGAGACAGAAGGACTGGTTAAATGATAAAATACATAGCGCCCATTGTACTTTTAACAATATCAAATGTTTTTATGACATTTGCCTGGTACGGACATTTAAGGTTTAAACAAACAGCATTGATAATTGTAATTCTTGCAAGCTGGGGAATTGCTTTTTTTGAATACTGTTTTCAAGTTCCGGCAAACAGAATCGGTTATGATGTCTATAACGCAGCTCAGCTGAAAACAATTCAGGAAGTTATTACACTTCTTGTTTTTAGCGGATTTTCTGTCTGGTACCTGAAGGAGCAATTCCGGTGGAATTATCTTGTAGGTTTTTTATTCATAATCCTTGCGGTATTTTTTATTTTTAAGAAATGGTAAGTAATTCATTAAAATTAAATTCTTTAACTGTTGAATAATCCACCGGCAGAATAAATCTTATAAAATCTGAAGAAGCTTTTTTGTCTGTCTTCATGAGCGGAATAACTTTTTTCATATCAAATGCGGGTATTTGTTTGAAGTTGAATTTTTTAACTACATCCTGCATAAAAAACATATAATTTTTGTCAATAAGATTATTTTTCAAAGCAAGATTAAATGCAAAATAAATTCCTGCAACCACACATTCACCGTGAGTGTATTTTTTGTATTTTGTAAGTTTTTCAATAGCATGACCGTAGGTGTGGCCAAAGTTTAAAATTCTTCTTAATCCTGATTCTTTTTCGTCATTTTCCACAACGGAAATTTTTAAAGAAATACAAATTTTAATCAATTCTTTTAATGTTGTCATATCATAATCGAGAATTTTTTTATAATTTGCATCCAAAAAATTAATAAGGTTGAAGTCATCGGAACACATGCAGCTTTTTTCAATAAATGCGTATTTTACAACTTCACCAAGTCCTGTTTTAAAATTTCTTTCATCAAGAGTTTTCAAGAAATTTGTATTTATAATTACCGCTTTCGGCTGGTAAAAAGATCCGATAAGGTTTTTTCCGAAAGAAGAATTCACGGCGGTTTTTCCCCCGACGGAACTGTCAACACATGCAAGAAGAGTTGTCGGGACTTGAATAAAGTCAATTCCGCGCATATAACTTGATGCCGCAAAACCTGCAATATCACCGGCAACACCGCCCCCAACAGCAATGATTGCATCTTCACGGGTTAATTTTTTTTCAAGACAAAATTTGAGTATTTTTTCGTAATTTTTTAAATTTTTTTGTTCTTCGCCGTCTTTTAAAATAAATTTATCTTCTTTTTCAAATCCGAGCAGATTACCGTATAACTTATCAACTTTTTGTGAAATAACAACAACAAATTTTTTTCCTTTTAAATAAGAAAAGATTTGATTTTTTAATTCTTTTATATCGTTATTTTCAATAATAATCGGATAACTTTTTTCGTTTTCTTTAATTTTTACGGTTAAAGTAATCATTTAATAACCCTCATAATTTTATTAACGACTTCATCAGGCGTTTTGTCACAGGTGTCAACGGTGAATTGAGCCTTTTCGTAATTTCCGGCGCGTTTTTTTAATATAAAAGCAATAGAATCAACAGAAAAATTTTTATGCAAAAGAGGTCTGTGGATTTCGGATTTTATACGCTGAAAGATACATCCGGGAGTTGCTTTTAAATAAATAACAATACCGTATTTTTTAAGAATTTTTCTTGTTTCTTCATCCTCAAAAGCCCCTCCGCCAAGCGCCATAACCAAATTTTTATGACCTGCAAATTCAAATATTTTTAACTTTTCTATTTTTCTGAAATACTGTTCTCCGAATTCGTTAAAAATATTTGTGACAGTCATGTTTTCGGATTTTTCAAGTTCTTTATCAATATCAATAAAATCATATCCGATTTTTTTTGCCAAAAGCTCACCTGCGGTAGTTTTTCCGCACCCCATCATTCCCGTTAAAACAATTAAACTCTTCATGGTGTAATTTTAACATAAACATGGTATACTAAGTTTATGAAAAGAAAACCAATAGTTGCAATAGTGGGAAGACCAAATGTCGGAAAATCAACCTTTGTAAATCGTCTTGTCGGCGCAAGAAACTCAATTGTAGACGATTTGCCTGGTGTTACCCGTGACAGAATTTACTTTGATGTTGAGTGGCAGAATAAAGTTTTCACATGTATTGATACCGGCGGAATTGTTCCCGGAGATGAAGATGAAATTATGCTTTCTATTTTTGATCAGGCAAAAATAGCTTGTGATGAAGCGGATAAAATAATTTTTCTTGTTGACGGAAAAGAAGGTGTTAATCCTGTTGATTATGATATTGCAAATATTTTAAGACAAACAGACAAACCGGTTTTTCTTGCGGTAAATAAGCTTGATAACCCGAATTCACAATATATGACAAGTGATTTTTATTCACTTGCAATAGGGGAACCTATAGGAATTTCAGCACTACATGGTTCCGGCGGTGTGGGTGACTTGTTAGATCTTATAACAGAAGATTTTGAGATTGACGAAAACCCTGAAAAAGACGAAACAATAAAGATAGCAATAGTCGGCAGACCAAATGCCGGTAAATCTTCAATTGTTAATGCATTGTTGAATGAAGAAAGAGTTATTGTTTCCGATATATCAGGAACAACAAGGGACAGTATTGATGCAAAGATTAATTATAAAGACAAAGAATTTGTAATAGTTGATACAGCAGGCATCAGAAAGAAATCAAAAGTCGATTGGGGTGTGGAAAAGTTTGCCGTCGACAGAGCCATCCGCTCAATTCGGGATTGTGATGTTGCAGTTCTTGTAATTGACGCTACTCAGGGAATTTCAGATCAGGATAAAAAGATTTCATCAATCATAACGGATGCAGGGAAAGGTTTGATTGTTGCGATTAACAAATGGGATTTGATAGAAGACAAAAAATCAAATACTATTAATCAGTTTGATAAAAAACTTGCAAACGATATACCTTTTTTGGACTTTGCACCGAAAATTTATATCAGCGCTGTAACCAAACAAAGGTTAAATCAGATTTTTGAAAAGGCGCAGGAAGTTTATGAGCAGTCTACAAAACGAGTTTCAACAGGTTTGTTGAATAAGATTGTGAACGAAGCCTATACTCTTAACCCGCCGCAAAGTGTTAAAAATAAACGTTTGAAGATTTTATATTCAACACAGATTAATGTTCAACCTCCGACATTTATAATTTTTGCGAACAATGCCGACTTATTAAAAGATCATTATAAGCGTTATTTAGAAAACAAATTGCGCGAGGCGTTCGGATTTTTCGGGACACCGATAAGGATTTCTGTCAGGGAAAGAAAAGACAGAAAATAAAAAATTCAAATAAGTATTGCAAAAATCAAAAATAATTGTTAGTATAAAGATTACAAAAAGGAGAAAAGAATGGGTAATAAAAAGTTTAAAAATCTCGGGGGGGGACGACTCTCCTAGCCAGCGTAGCCGCTGGACCCGACCAACAGGAAGTTGGAGAAAATTTAACGGGTCATGAAATTAACAAGGGTTCTGGCGGTATACGTTGGAAAAAGATACTAAGATACTATGATACTAAGGCAGTAAGAGGTAACTGTCGATTAGTAAATCCGACCTACAAGAAACTCAAGAGATTCTTCGTCGGTGCTCAGAATGACAAAAATACAATCCCTCGCCTTACGGGTGAGGGATTAAGGGAGAGGGGGCTATCAGCTCATGATGAGACCCTGCGGGAAAACCGGACATTTTTCACAAAATCGGAGATTTTGGAAAAAGTAGTCAAACGAGTTCAGGGTGACAAAATCGAGAGCGAAGCTCACGGAAAATTCTTAGTGCCTTACAGTCTTAGTAACTTAGTATCTTCTAAAAAAGCCGCGTTTACTCTTGCAGAAATCTTAATCACCCTCGCCATAATCGGCATTGTAGCAGCAATGACAATTCCGACATTGATTAGCAATTACAGGCAAAAAGCTTTGGATAATCAGTTTAAAAAGACCTATGCTATGCTTAATCAAGTTTTATTAAAAGTACAGGGCGACTTTGGATATCCTCCGAAATGTTATGCTTCGGGTGAGAATACATCAGAAATAAGTGAATGCCTTGCCTATAGGGATAAGTTTATAGAGGAATTAAGAGTTGCAAGAATTTGTGAAAACAGGGCTTATGAAAATGGTTGTATTGCAAAGTATAATGGTTTTGATACTTTAATAAAAGATCAGCACAAAGATGACGAAGACTATGATGAAGATTACTGGCAGGATTATGCGACTCGAAATTGCGGCGGTTTTAACCAAACTGAAATTTTAAATAACAAAAAAGTTTATGTTCTTGCCGATGGTACAATATTATTTTTCTTTAGTAGTTATTTTTATATATTAGCAGTTGATATAAACGGAAAACAAGGTCCCAACAAATGGGGACATGATTTATTTGTTTTTACTGTTACAAATTCAGATAATAATTACAAATTCCGTCACGGTTATTGCATGAAGGCAGAAGATAACGGGCTGACAACAGAACAAATGTTAAAAAAATTATTTAACTAAGGTGTTGTTTTTTTAAAAAGACCTGTTAATGATTTCCAGCCGGCTTTAATACCATCCCATGCAATTTGGGGTAAAGCTTTTATATTCGCCCAGGTAATTTTACCTGCCAGATTTTTAACAAATTTAAGTTTAGAAGCACCAAAAATTATTCCGGCCGTTGCCATAAGACCGAAAAGCCACTTTTTCCAGGCAGGATTGCCGGTTTTTGGTTTGCTGGGTTTAAATTCATCAGTTTTAGGCTGATTATTCATTTGCGGTAAAGTATCAGGAATGGTTTCCAGAGCCGGATTACCGTAATATCTCGGTCGGGTTCCCATTATGTATGCCGGTGCGTCAAAATCTATTACACCTGCTGAGGCTAATGCATCTAAATCATTTATCCAGGACATACCTACTCCTTTACATGTATATAAAGTTATTTTTGTTGTAAAAATTGCCATAAAACAAAAAGTTTGTAAATTTTTTGTGATATAATTGATTTGAGGCTATACTCCCAATCTTTTTAAGGAGATTGAATTTTTTGAAGGGAAAATAAATGGATAAATATTATTTAACAACAGCAATAGACTATGTAAACGGCGCCCCCCATATAGGTCATGCCTATGAAAAGATTTTGACAGATATAATTGCAAGACATTATTCACAAAGAACAGAAGTTTTCTTTTTAACCGGAACTGATGAGCATGGTATAAAAATTCAAAAAACCGCAAAAGAGCAGGGAATTACGCCCAAAGAGCTTTGTGATATAAATGCTAAGAAGTTTCAAGATGCATGGAAAGCTCTTGACGTTGACTATACAAAATTTATAAGAACAACGGATGAATATCATGAAAAAACTGTTCAAAAAATATTTCAAAAACTTGTTGAAAAAGGAGATATTTATAAACATTCCTACGAAGGTTTGTATTGTTCCGGCTGCGAATGCTTTTTGAGCGAAAAAGACTTGACGGAGGACGGCTTGTGTCCCGATCACCTGAAAAAGCCGGAATTAGTCAAAGAAGAAAATTATTTCTTTAAACTTTCAAAATACAAAGATGCAATAATCAAACATATAAAAGAAAATCCTGATTTTATAGTTCCGTCATTCAGGGCAAATGAGGTTTTGAATCAGCTTGAAGATATTCAGGACATATCCGTATCCCGTGCAAAAACCAATGTCCAGTGGGGTATTGATGTTTTGGACGATCCTGATCAGGTAATTTATGTTTGGATAGACGCTCTTTCAAATTATATTACGGCAATCGGTTATGACACGGAAAATCCGTCAGAATTGTACAAAAAGCTCTGGCCGGTTGATGTTCATGTAATCGGAAAGGATATTTTGAAATTTCATAGTATCTATTGGCCGGCATTTTTACTTGCTCTGGATTTGCCGCTTCCTAAACATATTTTTGCGCATGGCTGGATTACGATAGATGAATCCAAAATGTCAAAATCTCTGGGGAATGTAATTTCTCCGACAGCTGTTCTGGAAAGTTTTAATCTTGAATATCCGGATGCATTCAGATACTACATGGCAACATCAGCACCGTGCGGACGAGACGGGAATTATTCCGACGAAGATTTTAAAGAAAAAGTTAATGCTCACCTTGCAAACAGCATGGGAAATCTTTTGAACAGAACCCTTTCAATGCTTGTAAAATACTTTGACGGTGAGGTTAAGCCTGAATTTAAAGTTCAATCTGATTTGTTTAAAAAGGCACTCGGAACAGTTAAAATAGTCGAAAATCACTTTAATCATTTTGAGATAGCGGAAGCTGCGCAGGAGATTATCGGGATTGTTGATATGACAAACAAATTTGTAACAGATCATGCCCCGTGGACTCTTGCAAAAGAGGAAAAATGGACGGAGTGCGGACAGGTGTTGACAACAGTTTTAGAGATTATGTGCATAGTAACGGCGCTTATTTATCCTTATTGTCCGAATATAGCGCGTGAAATGGCAAAACAATTGTCATTTGATTTGAATATAAAACTTGATGATTTAACCTGCGATAATATTAAAACCGGCAAACTTATATCAAAAGAAGAAATAAAACCGGTATTTTTGCGAGTTGACAGTGAACTTGCAGATAAATCAAAGAAAAAATAAAATTTTGAAGATTATAAAAACACAGGCTCTTGTGATAAGCAGGAGCTTTTTGTTTTATATCCCCTTTGCTGAAAAAGAAAGTCTCGTCGAAAGACAAGACTTATAAATATACATTTACCCCACATCTTTTATATCATAAAAAAGCATGATTGTCAAGTCATGTACATTGTTATAAAATAAATTTATGAAGAAAGTTGAACTTTTGGCACCGGCAAAAGATAAAGAAACAGCAATTGCAGCAATAAATTGTGGTTGTGATGCGGTTTATATAGGTGCTCAAAATTTTGGTGCAAGGCAAAATGCCGGTAATTTAATTGAAGATATTAGAGAAGTTGTTGAATACGCCCATAAATTTTATGTAAAAGTTCATGTGACGATTAATACTATACTGGATGATAATGAATTAATTCTGGCGAAAAAATTGATACAGGATTTATATGATACGGGAGTCGACGCTATAATTGTTCAGGATATGGGGATTTTAGAGCTTGCCATAAACGGTGAACTCCCGCCTATCCCTATACATATAAGTACGCAATGTGATAACAGAACACTTGAAAAAGTTAAATTTTTTGATGAAATCGGTGCTTCAAGAATTATTCTTGCGCGTGAACTTTCAATTGAACAGATAAAAGAAATTTGTACAAATACAAAAACAGAGATCGAAACATTTATACACGGCGCCTTATGTGTATCCTACAGCGGGCAATGTTATATGAGCTGTTCTAATGGCGGGCGTTCTGCAAACAGAGGTGAATGCGCTCAAAGCTGCCGGAAAAAATACACTCTTGTTGACGAAAACGGAAATATTTTAGCAAAAGATATGTATCTTTTGAGTTTGAAAGATTTTAATGCCTCAAAACACTTGCAAAATTTGGTTAATGCCGGCGTTAAATCTTTTAAAATAGAAGGCAGGTTGAAAGATGTAAATTATGTAAAAAATGTCACGGCATATTACTCAAACGAACTTAATAAAATATCTGAAAGAACATCATCCGGCAAGGTTTTTCTTGATTTTGAACCCGATGTTAATAAGAGCTTTAATAGAGGTTTTACGGATTACTTTCTTGAAAAAAGAAAAGAATGTTTTAATTTTAAAACACCAAAGTCAACGGGTGAAAAGCTCGGTAAAATTACCGCTGTCGGCAAAGATTATTTTGAAATAAATGCATCATTGAATCCTCAGGACGGTCTGTGTTATTTTGTTGACGGGGAATTGTGCGGTTGTCTTGTGAATAAAGTCGAAGGGAACAGAGTTTATCCGAATAAAACGGATAATTTAAAAAAAGGAATGACGATTTACAGAAATTTTGATTCAAAATTTGAAAAACAGCTTACCAATTCCAAAACCCGCCGCAGAATTGAAGCAAAATTTTTGTATAATGAAGGTGTTTTGCATGTTATTGATGAGGACGGAAATGAAGCTGCGATGGCTGTTGACACCCTTGAAACTCCCAAAAACCCCGACAAAATGCTTGAAAATTTTAAAACCCAGTTAAAAAAATCAGGCGAAAGCGATTTTTATATAACAGATATTCAAATAAACGGCGATTTGCCATTTCTTCCGATTTCTGAAATAAATAATCTGCGCCGTGATATTCTGGATAAACTTATGGAAGAACGAATTAATAACTATGAACGTGACGTTCAGCAGCCTCTGCATTATGCGGAATTTCCGGTAAAAAATCTTGACTACAGGGCAAATATCCATAATCACAAAGCAAAAAGTTTTTATGAAAATTGCGGCTGTGAAACTTGTGAGAGGTCTTATGAAAGTACAAAGCCGAAAAATGTTGAACTTATGCGCACAAAACATTGCTTGAAATATGCCTTTGATATGTGTAAATCACCTGTAAATTTGTTTTTGATTGACGAAAAAGGCAAAAAATATCCGCTTAAATTTGACTGTAAAAATTGCGAAATGGTAATTATCGGTTGACATATCCTTAAAAAACCTTAAATATAATACAAAAGTATGAGTTAAAAATTTGATAATTCATATATGATATGTATGTAGAACCAGAGGTATGTAAATGGGGTTGAATTTAAACAGCGTATATCAACGTCCATATTTTATACAAGACAGGCGCAATCAGGTCAGAAAAAAACAAGACGAAGAGCGCTCAACTTCTAATGCTCAAAGAGAAGAACAAACAAATCAAAATGCCAGAAGCAAAGGACTCCAATATGTTGAGCATAACAACTACGCTGCATATCAACCGGTTCATAACGAACACCCCGTTCAATACCCCAATGAAGTTGCAACAGCTCTTGCACAGCGTAATCCCAATATAAACATTGCCCAAATTCTTAAAGATTTTAAAAATACGGCAATAGCAATCGGAACGCCCGATGATTTGAAAGAAGAAGTCAGCGGCTATCTTGCGCTGATTGAAAAACAGGTTACAAAAGAAACCCCGAACAGCAAACTTATTAAATCAAATCTTAAAAATGCAGCCTCAATTTTAGATAATTATATTTCCAAAACGCTCGATAAAGATTCAAAAGTTGTGGAAAACTGGGTTGATGCTTTATTTTTGCAGCAAATTGATTTTAAATACAATGAAAATGACGTAAACCCCGAATTTCTTGTAAAATTTCCGGAAGAGACTGCAACCGCGAAAGTTGAAGAAGTTCAAAAGGAACAGGTAAATCCTTTTATACCTCAAGATACCGAATTGAAAAAACTTTTTATAAAAGCTAAGAAAATGTCTTATGCAAATAAACCCAAAGAAGCAATAGAAGCTTTCCAGACTGCTTTGGAACGTGCAAATGAAGTTGATGATAAGGAAACCCAGTCAAAAATATTTTTAGAAGTCGGAAAAATTTATGATGACCATGATTATTTAGCTCAGGCATTGAAAAGTTATAATCAGTCAGTTCAAAGAACAAAAGACTGCAACGTAAAAACCCGCGCGCATTATTCAATGGCTGAAATTTATAACGACGTAAATCAGATTGAGCCGGCAATTGATCATTATTTCAGCACGGTATCTTATGCCGGTGAAGCTGAAAATCTTTCCGCGCAATCTAAATCAATGACAAAAATAGGTAATATTTATTCTGATATGTATGAGCAAACGGCGTTTGATTATTATGAGGTTGCAGATACAATTGCAGAAGAAACAGATAATGCAAAAATAAAAGGCTATGTTTCATCCAGTATTGGTGATGCATATGACAAATTCGGCGATTCACCCGAGGCGCTGAAGGCATATTCAAAAGCCGTCAAAAATTATATTGATGCGGATTCCCCTGAAAAAGCCGCTCAAAATTATCTGAATGCTGCAGAAATCATGCTTGAATATAAAAATGAAAATAAGGCAAAAAGTTTACTTGAAAAAGCTAAAAAATTAGTGCAGGATAGTGATGATTTGAATTTAATGACAGAAATTAATAATACATTGGTCAGTATTTCATAAATTTTAAATCATTCGCATTGTGAAAAAGATATTGTTATAATAAACCTAAAAAGGAGAAAAGAATGGAAAATAAAAAGTTTGAAAATGCTGGGGGGGGGCGACTCCTCTAAGCCAGCGTGCCGCTGGACCCGCCCAACAGGAAGTTGAAGAAAATTTAACGGGTCATGAAATTAACAAGGGTTTTGACGGTATTGGTTTAGTAAAGATACTAAGATACTATGGCACTAAGATAGTAAGAAGAAACATTCGTAAAAGTAATGCAGCCCAACATAGTTATGTTCGGAGGGAGTCTGTCATCCTGAACTGCCTGAGGCAGGACATCAAACTGAACATTGGTGGGACTTGTCATGTCATCCTGAACTTGATTCAGGATCTCAGTATTCCCCCCACCCTAACCCTCCCACCTTCACTACGTTCCGGAAACAGGGTCGCACAACTCGTACCTCGTTGGCTCCCTTTGTTCCTCAAGGGCGGGAGGGAAAAATTAGTGAGCGAAGCTCACAGTAACCACAAACCTCACTATACTCACCTCACTCACTTTATTCACTCTAAGAAAGCAGCTTTCACTTTGGCGGAAGTCCTGATAACCCTCGGCATAATCGGCATAGTAGCAGCAATGACAATTCCGACATTGATTAGTAATTATCAGAAAAAAGAAGTAGCTACAAAATTAAAACAGACGTATTCAATATTGTCACAGGCACTACAGATGGCACAGGTTGAAAAAGGCGACACTACCACCTGGGCTGTTAATGATATATATGGTACGGATGTAGCAGATACTAATTTTTCCGTAAGAGATGTAACAACGGATTTTGTTAAAAGTTATTTGATACCAAATTTAAAAGTGAGTAAAGACTATGGATATACCACTAATAATGCAATAGGATATGATGGACTTTATTATGCCGGTAATTCTAATGAGAAGAGAAATCGTTCGGGGTATATGTTTTTATTATCAAATAATGTATTAATACAGGTTGGAGTCGGTACGTCAGGTTGTATTGGAACGACATTGCCTGACGGCAGCTGTGACGGCAAAAGAGAATATAGAAATATAGTATTCTGGGTTGACATAAACGGATTTCAAAAACCTAATATGGATGGAAAAGATGTTTTTCTGATGACATTTAATGTACAAAAAAAAGTATTTGGCTTCCATAAATACGGGGATGTTTCAAGAGATAAATATCTGGAGTTTTGTAAGTCAAGTGAGGATGCTCAGGTATGCGGTTATTTGATTTTTATGGATAACTGGGAAATCAAAGACGATTATCCGTGGTATTAGGCTCTCGGGTGTGCTTCATTATAAACTTCTTTCATGTGCTGCATAGAAACATGTGTGTAAATTTGCGTATTTGAGATGCTGGCGTGTCCTAAAAGTTCCTGCACCACACGCAAATCAGCACCGTTTTCTATCAAATGAGTTGCAAAACTGTGTCTGAATACGTGCGGCGTAACCTTTTTCGGGAGTTCAATTTTGTCAACTGTTTCATTTATAACATTACGGATAGTTCTTGGTTGAAGCCGGTAGCCGGTGTTATTAATAAAAACAGGCGAGCTTTCAGTCGGCTCTTCCACTCTAAAGCCTTTCGGTATAAGCATACGGGCTGAAGTTATATATCTTTCAAGGTAAGTTTTTGCTCTGTCTGTTACAAGTATAATTCTTTCTTTAGCACCTTTTCCGAAAACGCGGATTTCATTGTTTTCCAGGTTCAAATCACCAAAATTTAACCCGCTGAGTTCAGAAACCCGCATTCCTGTTGCCCATAAAAGTTCGAGAATGGCTCTGTTCCTGAAACCTGCAGGTGTGTCGATTCTTACATTATTAAGAATTTTTTCAATTTCATCCGATGTCAGAAATTTCGGCAGAGATTTCGGACGTTTGGGAGAGGTCAAATTCATTGCAGGATTTGAATTGACTTTTCGTTCTCTGTAAAGAAATTTGTAAAATGTCCGTAATGAAGCAATTTTTCGGGCAATAGTTGTTTTTTTGTAATTAAATTTTTGTATGAAATGTAAATAATCTCTAACTTTGGAAAAATTAACATTTTCACAAGATGTATCATCTATCCAAACAAGAAAACTTAAAACATCCGAACAATAAGCTTTTGCCGTATGTTCAGAAAAATTTTTTTCTACTAAAATATATGATTTGAAATCTTCCAGATCCTGCTTTGAATTTGCGTTTAAACCCATCATTCACCGTATTGCTTTTTTATAATATATATTATACAATATATTTATAAATTTAGAATAGTAAAAAATCAGGAGAAAATATGAGTTGTAAAAAGTTATTGGTATCAGCAATGGTTCTTACAGGTATTATGTGCGCATCTACAGTTTTTGCCGCAAATCTGGAAGCAAAAGTAGAAAAAAATAAGGTTTCACAAAAATATCCGGAAATCAGTAAAATGATTGAGTATAATAATTATACTCAGGCTGATGCGGCGTTGAACAGTCTTTTGAAACAAAATCCTAATAATATTGATGCCCAGGCTTTGCAGATTATTTCTATGGCAAAGCAATATAAACTCACACCTGCTCAGGCAGAACTTGATAAATTGTTAAAAAATAATCCTAAAAATGCGGATTTGCATTATGCGCAAGGTTTGATTTATATGCTCAGACAAACTTCTTCTGATGTTGAATATATTAAAAATGCAAGAAATCTTACAACAAATGCGATTAAAGAATTTGTTAATGCTGTGAATTTAAACAATAACTATTTTGAAGCATACAACGCAATGGGTGTTGCAACTTTAAAATTAGGCAATAAAAAGGATGCAGAAGAGTTATTTAAAGTAGCATTGCAGATTAAACCTGATTTTGCACCGGCTTATGACAATCTCGGTACTCTTGCAATGATGGATAACAAGCTTGAAGATGCTGAAAAATATTTCCAACAGTCTTTGAAATACAATTCTCATAATCCGACATCAATGTATCATATGGCACAGGTGGAGGCAAGAAGAAAAAATTATTCAGAAGCTTTAACATGGATTAACCATTCAATTCATATCAATCCGAATTCATCACCGGCTTTGAATTTGCAGGGTGAATTATATTTAAGACAGGGCAATCAGGCGGCGGCTATTAATTCATTTAAAAAAGCTGTTGCCGTAAAACCTGAAAATTCACGTCCTTATATTAACCTTGCAGGTGTGTACGAACGCAGAGCAGATTCTGAATTTGCAATGGAACAATTAAAAACCGCAATTGTAATTAATCCAAACTATAAAGACGGTATTTATAGAGTTGCCAATATGTCTCTGGACACAAAGAAATATGATCAGGCACTTGAATATTATTCAAAATTGCTAGGCGATGAAACATATAATGATGATGCCATAATCGGTCTTGCAAATACTTATTATGAAATGGCAAAAGATGCCGGTGACAGTGAAGCTTATACAACAAATAAAGATGTATATCTGGCATATGACTATGTAAATAAAGCTATTGAGAAAACGCCGGATGATTTGAAACTTCATCTTGCAAAAATTAAACTTGCAAGAATTACGCATCAAGTTCCGATGTCAAAAGACAGTTTGAATTATATTATTCAATCTGCAAGTGACAGTTTAATGGATACAGTAATTAAAGGTGAAGCTTATTTGGCTCTTGGCAGAGAAAAAGATGCTGTTTATACGTTTGAAAATGCAATTAATTTTTCAAAAACAACAGATGATTATTTGTATTTGTCAGAAATTTTATTGCATAACAAACAATTCAGAACAGCAAGAACAGCTTTGGAAAAAGTTCTCCAGCAGGATCCAGATAACGTTGTTGCCAAAAACGGTATAGATTATATTAATCTTTGTGAAATTAAATCAAATGAATTTTTGGATGTTGCAAGAAGACAGTTTAAGGAAGAAAATTACGCATCAACAATTGAATATTGCAACCGTGCAATTGATTTCTTCCACAATTCGGCTGATATTGCCAAATTAAAAGCTATGGCATACGAAGCTGAAAAGAACTATCAGGGTGCTGTAAAATATTATAATCAGTATTTGTCATACAACCCGAATGCGGCAGATAAGGCAGCAGTAACCAGAAAAATTAATAAATACAAGAAAAAAATCAAATAATAAATGCAAAAATTTGATATAAGAAAAACATTTGAAATATTTTTGAGAGAGCCTCTAAGTATCTTAACTGAGGGGCTTTTTCAGATTGTAAATATAAAAACAAATATTTTTAGCAATAAACCTTCCGTAAATGTTGATATTGTGAACAAAAAAACACAAATTACGGTTGTTGACAGTGACAATATGTACAATTTATTTCAAACGGTTTTGTATAAGCGCAGGTTAAAAGAGCAGAGGGAAAAGGCACTTAAATGAGACCGTTTTTAGAGGCAAAATTTATAGTCAGCGCGGAAAAATTAAGTCAATGTCCTGATTTTCAGCTTAGCGAGTATCCGCTTTTGGGGCGTTCTAATGTGGGCAAATCCTCTTTTATTAATGCACTTGCGAATAACAAAAAGCTTGCCAAAACATCAAACACCCCCGGAAAGACACGGCTGATAAATTTTTTCAATTTTTCGGACAAATTTATAATAGCGGATTTGCCGGGATACGGTTATGCAAAAGTTTCAAAAGAAGCTCAGAATCGCTGGCAGAAGTATCTGGAAGAATATTTGTTAAATCGCACACAGATAAAATCGTTAATCCAGCTTGTAGACGGCAGGCATGAAATCCAGAAGAATGATTTTCAGATGCGAGAATGGGTGGAAGCATATAATTTGCCTGTATTTACAATAGTTACGAAAATAGATTATGTCCCGAAGCCGAAAATTCAAAGCGTGTTAAAGAAGGTTGAAAAAGAGTTCGGCGGTGAAGTTTACCCGTTTAGTGCTATAGATAACAGATATAATGAAAAGATTTTAGAAAAGTTACTCGGATAAGTATTTTCCATAAAAACTGCCTGAGGCAGGACATTATATTATGCCAATATTAGTAAAGGCGCTTTATTTAATTATTTGTAAATAATACAAGTATTGGTATTATCGCTTTACATAAAAACTATTATAGGTATGTATCAGCATTTTCTTTCTCTTTTTTGCGAGGAAAAGAGAAAGAAAACGCTGGCAAAAGAAAGAGAAACACGCGTTTGAAATGAACGAGTGAGCAGGGGACACCCCCGCACCCCCGTCAAAGCCGGCTGTGCCGGCTCCGCGCCGTAATTATAGGCGCGGTAAACAATTGCAAGCGTCAGCTTGCAACGGCACGGAGTGCGCCCGTTAGGGCTTGAGCAATCCGTAGGATTGCAAATAAACAGCG
>CALVBW010000031.1 GCA_944325945.1 Candidatus Gastranaerophilales bacterium
CGTTAAATTGTCACACAAACTCCTTAATTTTATATCTATCTTGTTTACCTGATTTCCCAATGCATCCAACAGCATTCCTCGAGATTTCTCCGATAATTCATGATTTACTCGCTTTTTCTTTTCTGTATTCTTTAGAATATATATTCCTGCCTCGGCTTTCATATGCTTTTTCTCCTTTCGTTTAATAAACAATTTCTTCCAAAAAAACACCATCACCCAGCAACTGCTGAATATATGTGATAGTGTTTTGCGTCAGCACTAACGACTTTCCTGACAGATGTACTTTCAAACTGCAAGGTGCTGTATATGTTACAAAAACTTTATCCGCATTTGTTATTGTTTTTATAATATTTATATTCTCGGCTCTTGTGCCGCAGGATAAATTTGCGCCTATATAGGCATAAATTTTCTGGATATATTCAGCATCTTCAAGACTCAAAGGCGACTCGGGGTTCTGCCCTGATGTCAGAAAATAAAAACGTTTTTCGGTATTTATATGTTTTCTGTTTACGCAAAAATAATTTCCGAAATCCATTTCATCACGCTGGGCACCAACTTCCGCACCCGCATAATCAAGCCAGACTCCGCGTGCATCCTGTATACTGTAACTGGTCTCAAGATAACCCGTCGCAGACTGCAAATTCGTAAATCTTGACCCCACTGCCTGTAATATTGTTTTTATATCCTCATTCTGCCTTAAATACGGAATTATGTTTTGCAATGACATTATCTGATAATCAATTATATCCATTTTATTCCTTTCTGATTATTTATTAGTTATATCTATGTCAAGAGCTTTGCCCTGCTCGGGTATGTATTCTTTTATGTCCTCAAATTCAAATACTATACAAATTTCTTTTCTGAACATCTGATTTGTTTCCGCAAAAGAACTTAAATCTCTGACAGGTCCTGCCAGAAGCTCATTAACGGTTATTCCGTCCTCTGCAAGCTCCGCATGGGTTGATGATGTATCAATAAACAATTGTTCCGTATAATCTATTATTTCATCGGATTCCTTCTCGGCATCGGAAGGATTCTCATAAAGCGAATATATCGAAAATAAAACATCAATCCTGTATTGCGCGCGTATATACTTCTTTTCGTCAGCTATAAAACTTTCAAAACGCTTGTTTATCCGGTTTCTTTCTCCGGTTTTTATTACCATATACGGATAAACCGGTACATCCGCACGCAGACGTTCTCTGAATATTTTCCCCTTTAATTCGGGAAATTTTTCCGTCATTTTTCCGTAAAAAAAACTGAAAAGTTTTGTCTTAAATTCATATGTTTTCATCTGTTTTCACCAAATATCCTTTGTAATAACTTAATCCGCGCATCTGCCAGAATTCACTCTCTCGAATTTCAAATAATATTCCGTTTATCTCAATTCTGTCAGCAGGCGCTAACTTTTCCTCACTGTAAAACACTCCGGTAATTCCGTATTTATTACCCGCCTCTGTTCCTATAAGATTTTCAACGGGCTCGTAATAACCTGAAATTTCTTTATAAAAATCCCATTTTGAAATACTTGCACCGCTCGTTTCATCAATTTTTACGGTGCGTTTTAATAATTTATATTTTTTATTTGAAAAAAATTTTATAATGGACACCTGTACTATTCCTTTTTTTATAATTTTGTGCTATAATTTAAAAATGCGGGAAATATTATTAATATCAATTTTGATAATCAGCTGGATATTTCTGATAGAGCCATCTCTGCTTGTGGTTCAAACATATGAAATAAAGTTTGAAGAACTTGCGGGGAAAAAAGCCGTACTTGCCGGCGATTTTCATTTCAAAGGCAAACACCGTGTAAATCAGGTCGTCCGAAAAATTAACGAACAAAACGCCGATTATATATTTTACATAGGAGATTACACGGAAAAAGTTCCGGCGGATTACGTGACGGAAAAGCTTTCACAAGTTAATGCACCTGTTTATTCCGTTTCAGGAAACCATGACATGCCGGAAGATTTTCAAAAATTACCGAATCTTTTGCGCAACAGCCATATTGTAAATGACAATATTACAATTGCGGGAGTTGACTACTTTAGCCCGAATATTAAAAAAGCGCTTGAAAACGCAAAAGATCCCGTAATTCTTTTAAGCCATAATCCGGATATTCTGCCGAAAGTTCCCGGGCGGGTAAAACTTATTCTCTCCGGACACACACATGGCGGACAGGTAACCCTTTTCGGGCGACCGTTTGTAACTCCTTCGGCATACAAATTCGGCAAAGGGGTTATAAACAACAGGCTGATAATAACGGGGGGAACCGGAACCAGTATTGTTCCGGCAAGACTTTTTAACCCGCCCGAAATTACCGTTATAGAATTTAAATAATCTATATGCCTATTTTTTTTAATCTTTCGGCTCTGTTTTTTGCATAATCTTGAAAAAGCAGCCTTAAAAGATCGGCTCTGCTTGCCATAGGATATTTTAGACCGTATTCAATACCGACATCGTTGTTATATTTGTCAATATTCATGTCATCATGACCTGAAAGAAAGCCGAAAATTTCATTCAGCCCGCCCAGAAATCCGGTAATTTTTTCACCGCGCATCTGCGTAAACACCGCCGCCGCATATTGATGACGCAAATCGTTTGAATAAAGCTGCGGAGCATTTGTAACCGATCGCAGGTAATCTCCGACTTCCCGTTCCAAAAATTTTGCGTATTCATTATCAGATATAAGTTCTTTTAAGCCGTACAATTAATATTTCTCCTCATAATAAGTATTTTCAATATCAAAGCCGGTTTTCAAAAGACCTGATAAAAGCAATTTTGTTTCCGAAGAAAGTTCAAAATTCGCGTTATCCGCAAAAGTTATACTTGCAGCTCCGAGCGAAATTGATTTAACATTTGAAGTATTTTCATAATCATTTGAGAATAATTCAAATGTCTGTTCGCACACAGCAGCCTTAATTCTGTTTAAAACATCATACTTTTTGCCGCGTATAATTCTGGGGAAAGACATCTCCTGTTCAGGATCTGCCTTTCGCCCGAGAAAGGGTTGTATATCTATTTGTCTTGATGCCGTAACGAGAGCTTTCTCTTTTGAAGTTTCGTCAAGATCAGCCCAAAAATCAGCCCCGAGTTTTTCGTTAAAATACTCGTCGGCTTCTTCAATTGTAACGTATGTATTTTTATATATTTCCAACATTTTTCACCTCTAAAAAAAAGGCAGGGGTAATCCCTGCCAAAACCCAAAAGGGGGGTATATATATGGAGTTATTATGATTCTTCCGCCGGTGCAAGAATAGCAAACGGGTAACCTGAAGAACTTTTTCTTGTAACCGGATTTGCAATCTGCACACCTAAACGCATAACAACACGCAATGCCACCATATCCTGCTGTGCAAGGTTATAGGCAATGGTGCCGTCTGTATTCTGGATAATCGCCTCTGTCAAAAGCTTATAGGTGACATCCTGTCTGATTGAGTAAACAGCCTTTGAAAAATCGCCGCAGACCATTAAGGCTTTATCAGTATCAAAAACACCGTTGTTGTCATAAACAATAGGTCTGCCGACAAGACTTGAGGCTGTATTTGTCATTAAGGATGAATTGTATAAAAGATTATTATTTTTATCTCTCAAATCTCTTAAATATGCCTCAAATGTAGCGTCAGCATAAAAACCGTTCACAACGAAACCTGATTTTTCAACCAGCGACATCATCCCGTCAACACCGATAATATCAGCAGCAACGTCAGTATTAGTACCGAGTGTGATAATTTGTGATTTTGCACTTGCGCCGTCGTAAATTGATGTCGGCCAGCTTGAGGGTTTATTTGTACCGAAAAGTATAGCTTTATCAATTGCAATTCCCATAGCTTCAACAATCTGCGGCTTAATTTCTTCCCAGATATCAAAAGATGAATCATCAAGAACCGCCTCCGGAATAGGGACAATTACCGCAAGTTCTTCTGCCGTAAGAGTTAATTTATCCCATTCGGCTCTGGTAGTTTTTTTCTGTGCGGTGTCGCCTGAGAGGAAATAAGCATCGGGCAGGGCGTTTTGAACCGGCAAAGTTTTTTGTTTTGACGGCATATTAGGCAGCCTTCTCATCAAGGGTAAGAGTTTGGAAGCCTGCGGGGTTTCTTTAATAATATCTTTGGAAATTTCCAAAGGGATAAGGGCATCCGCCCCTGTTCTGTCAATAATGTTTACATCTGTTGTCATATTTTTTCCTTTCTGTTTCTTATAGTGAATAGGTGTTATATAGGGTTGAAAAAATCCGGCTCAGATTAATTTCATATACAACTTATTCACTTATACACTATCTTCCTGCAGCCTGACGTATGAAAGTATTCATCAATTCAGAGGGGCTGAGGTTATTAATTTGAACCGGTTTAAATCCGCCGCCGTGGTTTTCTTCCTGTTTAAACAAAATGCCGTTTTCGCGCTTATATTCATCAATCCAGAGCTGAATATCTTGGCAGTCCTCCGGAATAATATTTGCCACGAGATCGGATTTAATACAGCCTGCTTTATCCAGAAGCAGCTGGCGTTTTACCAGTAAATTTTCTTTTTTTGTAAGTGCAAGTTCTTCCTGCAAAGATTTAAGCTGTTCTTGCGCGGTTTGATTTTCCGCAGAAGAATTTTTCGCATTAATTCTGTATTTTGCGGCTTCTTTTCTCAAATCGGCAATTTGATTTTTCAAAGCCTGAATTTCCTGATCAGCACCCGGCTGATTAATTTCTTTTTCCATAGTTTAGTCTCCCCATATAATTTGTACGTCAACCTCTTTATGACCAGCGAAAGCAAGCGCGCATTTAACGGTTTTTATAATGGCGTTATTCAAAGAAACCGTTCTTATGTCGTCGACTTTTGCCATAGCAGAGGTAAAAATTTGTTTTAAACTCTCGCCGGACATATTGGATTCTATATCCAGCCCGTAGGCTTGAGGCGGAGTTTTTGAAAGCATATAGAAAAATTGCATCAAAGTATCAATATGAGATTTTATAGCATCAGCCTGCAAATCCGCCGTAATATATTCGGGCTTTGCACCGTCGCGGCCGATTGTTATGAAATCCGAATTCGGAAAATGTCTTTCACCCGTTGATGGATCCATTTCGGTGTTTTCAATGCTTCCTGCAAGTTTTGGATTTGCATGCCGGTTAATTATCTTGGAATTTTGCGAAACCGTCAGCATAATCTCTTCAATTATACTTTCACAGGATTTGTAATCGCTTTCTCCGTAGTAAGTATCGCTTTCCGTCGTGTTTTTTACCGGAAAAAGTACAAAATCATCCCATTTGTTTGAAAAATCATCAACAGGTTTTACGCCGAACGCGTCAATTTCAGGCACGGGGCGCAAAAGTCTGCCGTTAGAGATTTCCCATATTTCGTTTTCTATAAACCCGCCGTGAATTTTTTCAATATGCTTATATATTTTACCGTCTTTAACAATATCGTAAAGAAGAATATGCCCTGCAGGATCGTTCAAATTCCCGTTATTAAAAACCGGAAACCAGCAGTCAGGACAGACAGAAAAAATTTTAACTTTGTTATTCACATACGCAACTTTAAAAAGTGCATCGCCAAATCTGGAATTATCAATACAAATTTCCTTGATAACCGTTAAAAAATTATTGTCCGTACTGATTTTTTCCCAATCTTTACGGGCGCTGTCGCTGACTTTTATCTCAAAATTGTTATTTGTAATCAAAAATTTATAAAAATCCGTAAGTGCTTTAAACAGATTAACCTCAATCAAACTTTGGGCGGTAGTGTTACTCAAAGGGTATCTCTGTCTGATTTTTCGCAAAACATTAGAAAAAGGTCTGGAAAAATTACTTCTGTATAAGTCCCTGTATTTTGCGTAATTGCGGAAACGTTCAATATCGTCAGCATTCCATTTTAAACTTTTAAAATTTTCGTTTATGTCAAAAGTTGTAAGCATAAAATTCCTTTCTTCAGTTAAGATTTTTCCGTAAGATATTTATAAAGTCCGTAGCGTAAAGCGTCCATACAATCGTCATTAAGCTTGACCGGCGAATCTTCAGGCGACAGATCATCCTGTTCATACCTGTAAAGTCCGAATTCTTCAAGAGTATGAACGCATTGATCGGATACTATAAGTTTGTCATAATTAATCAAAGACCTGACAAGCGAAATACTGTCCTCAACCTTTGGTTTTTCTTCGTAAATGACCAGATTGGTATAACGTCTTAATTTCTCGTTCTGCTCAGGGCGTGCATTATCACAGTTTGCATAGCTGAAAAACTTTTTATACTCCGTTTGTTTCAGGTTAATCCATTTGATAACGCCGTCAGAATCAAGCTTTTGAGAATAAAGTTCGTCAATGACGTAACACACACCGTCAGGGGTATTTCCCAGAAGCAGGCACGCCGTCGGGTGATTCCAACCCCAGTCAATCCCGAGAAAATATTCCGCGACTTCGCCTTTTTGAATTTTTTCAAAAAGTTTTGAATGTTTTACAGTATGCTTTTCCCTGCTGAAAGTATCATAGACAAGTCCTTCCGCAATAACCCAGAGCCCGTCTATCTTCCGTTTTTTGAAAGCACCTTTGTATAATTTCTCTTGATTTTTAATAAAAACCTCCGACAGATTTGCATTATCATACATAGTGAAATGCAAATATTCAAAAACCTGCCGGACATTTTCATCACCGTCAAGCCATGGCTTTATTTTTTCAGTATAAAGCCAGTGGTTTGAGCTTTCGGGGTTGCTGTCCGCAAAAGCTCGTGCATTTGCGGGTGTCAAACGGCTTAATGCCATATTATAAAACGAATAATTGTGTCTCGGAAGCTCATTTGCGTACCAGAAATCCCATGTTCCGCCCTGAATTGCGTTCAGACTGTCGGATTTGCCGCCGCCCGTAACGTAACAATCATATCTTTTGCCGAAAAGTTTTATTTCCATTTCGCCGTTTGAATGATTATACCGGACTTTTCCGCCGAGATAGTCTTCTATAAAAGGTTTTAATTCAATTAATACGTTATTTTTGACGGAATTTCTTGAATATCCGGAAAATACTTTTAAATATTCATTTCCGACAAATTCAAAAATCTGCGGTATTTTTTGAATAATGCTTAAAGTTTTTCCGCTCCTGACAGCACCGTCCAGCAGGGTAAACAGCGGAAATTCTTCAGGGGGCTTGCTTAAAAAATTCCGAACCTTTTCACCGTATTTACTATTTTCCCATTTTATCATTTGTTAATTCTGACATTGCTTTTAAATAAGCATCTCTGATTTCTGTATCGTGCGAGGATTCTTTACACATATCGGTTAAATTTTTTGCGGCAAATGCAGTGTAAGTTGCATTGTAAAACCCGCGAAGCGCAAGATCATTCAACATATCTTTCTGCAAAGCCTGACATTTTTTATATGTGTCGGAAAACTCTTTATGCTCCCTGCACCACATTATAAGATCTTCTGCGCAAACACCTGTATTCACTGCAAATTTTTCAAATGTAGGCAGGATATTCGGCAATTCTATCAATTTTTCACTCCCGTTTCGTTCAGGAACAAGTTTTTCGTATGTATGCGGGATATTAAAAAATTCAAACATCCGCCTGCAATATATTTTTTTATATTTCTTTGCCATATGTTTCTACATTTTAACTTTAAACCGTATTCCCGATTTAAACAAGTGTGAAATGGTGTTACATGGTGTAATTTGGTGTAACGGGGTGTGAGTTGGTGTGAGTTGGTTTAAGTTGGTGTAAATTTTCCTGAAACCCGCTGATAATTTAACCCAGCTGGGTTATAGACATAGGTATATTAGCATATTATCCTATTTTTATAGAAGTTTAGAGTATATGCCTGAAAATTTTTAAGGAATACGAATGGAAGAGAAAGTAATCATTAAAATACATGACGAAAAAATAAAAGAAAAACTAAAATTAATACGTAAATCAAACATCAATATAACAGATCTTATTTGCAGCTGGATTCTTGAATATACAATTAAATAAAATACTTGCCCATAATGATTTTTACGGGTATTATAAAAGTATGATAAAGCAATTACGGTTAAAAAATTACATTTTAATAGACGAATTAACCGCGAATTTTGACGGCGGCTTGAATATCATAACAGGTGAAACCGGCGCAGGAAAAAGCATTTTGATTAACGCAATTGATCTTGCGTTTGCGCCGAGAGTATCAAAAGAGGTTATAAAAACAGGCTGTGATAAAGCCGTGATTGAACTGGTTCTTGAAAACAAAAAGCACGATTTAACCGGATTTTACGCGGAAAACGGCATTGATAATCTCGGAGATGAAATCATTATAACAAAAGAAATCACACAAAACGGGGTGCGTTCAAGGATTAACGGAACACTTGTGAATACGGAATTATTAAGGAGCCTGAGGGCTTTGTTTGTGGATATTCACTCCCAGCACCAAACATATTCATTTATGCAACCCAAATACCATATAACACTTCTGGATTCGTACGGCAAAACCTCTTACGGCAGCAAACTTGAGGAATACAAAACACTTTTTGCGCATTATCAAGAATTGAAATCGCAACTTGTAACCGCAAAAAATTCCGCTGATATGACAGAATCGCAAATCGAATTTTTAAAATTCCAAATAAACGAAATTGAAACAGCCGAAATCAAATCCGAAACCGAAGATGAAGATTTGACCCGCGAACTTGAAGTTCTTGAAAACGCGGAAAAGCTCAAAGAATTAACCGGAACGTCCTACTGGGCGCTCAACGGCGATGAAGGTTCAATTCTTGAGGGGTTAAATAAAATCAAAGCCAATATTTCAAAAGCCGCAGCCTTTGACCCGAAACTTTCGGATATCGAGCAATGTATAATTGAGGCGTCCGAAACGCTCAAAGCGGCAGGCAGCGACCTTAACCGCTACAGCCAAAATCTCGAAAACGATACGGAAAGATTAGACCGGATTCAGGAACGCCTGTTTTTGCTTGATAAATTGAAACGTAAATACGGCGGAACTCTCCTCGATGTCTTAAAAACTTATGACAATTTGAGCCAAGAATTGTCGTCTGTTGAATTTTCCACCCGAAATATCGAAGAATTGGAACAGAAAATTACGGAAACAGAGCATGAACTTATGCAAAAAGCTCAGGTAATCAGCAATTACCGCAAAGATTTTGCAAAAGTTCTGTCAGTACAAATTCAGGATAAACTTGAACTTTTGGAGCTGCCGAAATCACGGTTTGAAATATCAGTACGGCAAAAAGAACTTTCACCTGACGGAATTGACGATGTAGAATTTTTAATTTCCACAAATGTTTCGGAGGATTTGAAACCGCTTGCAAAAGTCGCGTCAGGCGGCGAGGTTTCGCGTGTAATGCTTGCGATAAAGACGATTTTTGCGGGAAATGACAACATTGATACCGTTATTTTTGACGAAATTGACACAGGAATTTCAGGAAGGGCATCCCAGAGCGTTGCGGACGAAATCGTTGCGCTGTCAAAATTCCGCCAGATAATCCTGATTACACATCAGGCAATAATCGCCTCAAAATCAGATAAACATTTTTATGTAAGAAAATCCCAAACAGATGAAACAAAAGTCGAAGTCTATGTTCTGACCGGCGAAAACAAGATTAAGGCGCTGGCGGAACTTGCAGGCGGCGAGATTAACCGGACTTCCATTGATTTTGCCCGCTCACTCGTAAATTCGTAATTGGCACGACAAGACACTGAACATTAGTGGGACTTACCATGTCATCCTGAAGTTACTATGGTTCCCTCTCCCAGAGGGAGAGGGTTATAAATTTAAATATTCATTATAGATATATTCCAAAACCGTATCAAGATTATTAGATACATCATTGTTAAATACCCGTATGACTTTATACCCTAAGGAATTTAAATATCGTGTTCTTTCATTATCTTTAACAGTATTTTTTTCATCAAGATGCTGAGAGCCGTCAAGTTCTATAATCAATTTTTTACCAGATGCGACAAAATCAGCAATATATTTATCTATTGGGACTTGTCTGCGAAATTTTATACCGTTTAAACTTCTGTTGCGTAATCGTGCCCATAAAATTGCTTCGGTATCTGTCTGATTTTGTCTTAATTGTTTTGCATTATCTAATGCCTTTTTCATGTAATATCTTTTCATAAAAGTATTATATCATAACCCTCTCCCTATGGGAGAGGGGAGTAGTTGTGTGAGCAAAGCGAACTACAACTACGGGTGAGGGTCTCTGACTAAATACCCTCACCCGAATTTTTAAACTCGCTACGCTCGTTAAAAAATTCTGCCCTCTCCCAGAGGGAGAGGGTTATAAATAAAAAAAAACAGATACCGGAACAAGTCCGGTATGACGGATTCGCTATAGGTAGGGGGACACAAAAAAAGGGCGCTTGCGCGCCCTTTTATACCTTTATTCAATAAATTATTATTTACCGAACAATACTGCTCTTGCTGAATCTGATGCAGGTTCAACAGTTTGACCGTGCAAGTATACAGGATAGATATCTGTGATTTCTGAAGATTCACAAGAACCATTTTCAGCATCAGCACAATCAATTACGGTGTTCGGACCAGTAGAACCGTTGACATCAATGAATGCTAAGCAAGCATTTGCTGTACCAAGAGTACTGTCAGTACAAGTTGCATTTGTAATATCAAAACCAAATGCTGTACCGTCAGCAAATGAATAAACTTTTACGGTTGTTGCAGAAGGTGTTAATGTTGCTGCAGTACCTGTTACAGTTTGACCAACTTTGTCAGCCTGACCTTTACAAGGGCTTGTGTTATCTTCTCGATCAACAATATTTTCTGCTGTACAAGTAACTTCTGTTTCATAAGTAATCTGAGGAAGTGCAGTTGCACCGATACCTTCTGTTGAGAAGTAGTTATCAGTAATGTTTGTAGCAGATTGCATTCTGTCTGTCAACAATTTTGACATAGAACCGTTCGGAGTAGTAGTTGTTGTTTCAGCTACCAAAGTTGAAAAATCTGTGTCTTCCATTGCAACGTTCATCAATACTGCCTGATTCAATGTTGACAATGCTTTTTTGTAAGCTGTCTTGAACTGAGCGCCATTAGTGTTTGAAATCAATGTCGGAATAGTCATGGCAGCAACTACACCGATGATACCCAAAGTGATTAACACTTCGGCCAAAGTAAAACCGAATCTTTTTGTCATAATCTTTTCACCTTTCTTTTTTTTGTACTAATAAAGCTATGAACAATTTTTATCTTTACTAATGCGATTATAATATCAATTTTTTCAAAAGGTGTCAAGCATATGTATGATTTTTAACAAATATTTTTATGATTTCAAAAGTTCAAACACGCGAAACTCGCTATTTTTAAGCTCTTTCAGCTCCAAATCCGGTTTTGAATTTTCCAAAATAATTTTTTCGAATTTGGCACTTTTGAGAACATGTTCTCCAACTATAGTATAATCCACGGGAAGATGAACAACTTTATCAAATACACTTTCGCCCTCAACCCATTCCTGATAATTTTCGCCATGCTCATCAGTTTTTGTAACCTTTTCCACGGGATATTTATAATTTGCAACAACTAAAAACGCTGTTTTTAAAGGTTCTTTTGTAATAAGCCATGCCGCAAATCCGTCATCATCCTGCACTATTATCTGGGCTTCGCCGTCGGTTATAACGGGCTGTGACTTTACAAAACAGTCAATTGCATTAAATTTATCATAAAATTCCTGATTATTTTCCCGCGGCATGGAAACTTCTTCGCCGATGGCATGCTCAATACCTCTTTGCGTAAAGCTTTCATCGCCGTCAACATAAAGCATGGGGCGCTGGGCAAATTTTCCGCCCGGCAAAAATTTATATTTAAACCACTTAAACAAAGCGCCATCCTCGCCCAATTGCCCCGGATACTGGTCAATACATCTGAATTCACCGTCTTGATTGTTGTATGTTTTTAAAATTGACAAATAATTTCCGGGTTTAAATTTTACGTTGTAATTTGTCAGATACTGATTATCTTCCGTAATCTGTTCGGGCGTTTTGGAGGATTGGGACACAATATCATTTCCCCACAAAATATCAAACGCCATATCCTCGTGGTATTCTTTATAGAAATTATCCCAGAGCATGTATTCCGCAAGGGTCGCAAAATACGGAATTTTTTCTTTCATTGCTCTGTTCAGCTTGCCGAGCACCACTCTCGGCGCGCGATAGCTTATCGGGGTTCCGTCAAGCTCGGAAACGTTATCCACAACATGATCAATATGATCCACCCTGAACCCGTCAAAATTGTATTCGGATTGAAGGTTTTTCATGTAATTTATAAAATACTCAATAACCGGCTCATTAAAGCTTCCGCTCTCCAAAAACGCGAAATAATAAGGTGTCTGGCAGTCAAGGTTTGCAAAACACGTAACGTCTTCACCTTTGTAATCATAGTGTTTAAATGTCGGATAGCCGCCGCATTCACTCATTTTGTCATAAACCGGAACACCTGCCGAACACCATGCCCCGCCCGGTGCCGGCCACAAGCCCTCTTTTATAAGTGTTTGTATAATATCAAGCTGTTTTGTTATATCTTCTTCGGTTAATTTTTTATCCGCCTTTACATTTTCAAGCTTCGCGACAATTTCTTTTACGCGTTTATAAATTTTTAACTGAGGGGCTTTTTCAAGCATTTTATTTGAATATTCTTTTTTGAATTCTTCCATTTTGGTTTCAAATTGAGTCAGGATGTTTCTGTAATATTCGCTCAAATCGCCGGATGTGCTGCCCTGTTTATAAATCCCTTTGACAACTTCAATATCTTCCGAATCAAAAACGTCCGTCATCAATCTGGAAACTTCCTCAACTTTTGAATCAAGCTCTTTTTGCAATGCGGCTATATCAAACCAGCGCGCGATATGGGGATTTGCAAGAACAGCTTTTGAAAATCTTCCGGTCTGCGGCAGAATATCATAAATAACCGGGTGCCCCGCAAGCTGCGCCATCTGTATAAATGTTTTAACCTGACCTTTTGCGTCAAGCCCCGTAACCTTTTCTACATCTTTATCAAGCAGATTTTCGCTTACTTCGGAACTTTTAGGCAGATACGCACACCCGAATTCCCGCGGATGAAAAGGTATAAGATAAATCGTTGTGTTATATATATTATTTGCCAAATTGCCTGACGGCAATATTAAAAGCTGTTTGAGCCAGTCGAAAAATTTGCCGGCTTCGCCTTTTTTATTTCCCAAACCCGCAAGGTTGATTAATTTTATGTCATGACCTTCTTTTTTTATCCAGTCGGAAGTTTTTTCATTATTACGCGCAAGAACGCTTGATTTTTCAAACGTAAATCTGCCGTCTTTGAAAACGCCTTCTTTTATCCATTTTTCTCTGAGAGCAAAAAGAGTCTCGGCATCCGTCAATTCATCCAGCGCCTTGAAATAAGGATAAGGCAGATATCCGTTTTCTTTTACGGTATTTTTTAAATATTTCTTTCTGTCATCGGAAATATTGTCCACCCCGTATTCTTTACAGAGTTTTTCGTAAATCTCATTTAAACTGCTGTCTGCAGGCACGGCTTTTTTACCGAATAAAAAATCAAACATCATATACATTCTCCCTGGTAAAGATAATTATATCATAAAATTTATTTTTTTATATTGAGGGTTTAAATAATATTGTCCTGTTGGGTAATGGAATTCGCTTTACGGCTATTCTTAAATTGACTTATCAAAGAAAAGAGGTATACAAATGACAAATACTAAAGAAGCAAAAAAAGCTGAACCTATCAAAGTCGTAATTGTGGAAGATTTCAAGCTTACGCGTGTCGGTTTAAGATGCGCACTGAATGCCAACCCTAAACTTAATGTAATTGCCGAATCCGAAGATGCCATGGAAGGACTCAAAATTATTGAACGTGAAAAACCCGATGTAGTTCTTATGGATCTCGGACTTCCCGGTATTAACGGAATTGAAGCCATGCAAAAAATCAGAGAATTTTCCAACGATATGAAAATAATTGCATTAACCTCTCATGACAGAGAAGAAGAAGTAATAGCAGCACTGAGTTCAGGTGCAAATGCTTATTGTTTGAAAGATATAGACCCTTTAAAACTCGCAGAAGTTATCAAAGATGTATACGCCGGCGTGTGCTGGATTGATCCGGTTGTTGCACAGCTTGCACTCAATTCGCTTCCAAAAATTGATAACCCCGGATTTTTACCGAACAAATCACAATCAGAAGGCAGAGTTCCGCTCACGGAACGAGAATATGAAGTTTTAAAACACCTTGTTACAGGCAAAAGCAACACGGAAATTGCTAAAGAATTAATTGTCAGTGTTCACACTGCAAAAGCACATGTCTGCTCAATTTTGCAAAAAATGTGCGTAAACGATCGTGTTCAGGCGGCTGTCAAAGCCGTTAAGGAAGGCATGGTATAATGCCTGAAAATGAATAAGCCTCCGGGCTTATTCATTTTTTAACTGTCATTGAGCGTTCTTCAGGATGACGAATATAGAGATCCTGCGGAAAAACCGGACATTTTTCACAAAATCGAAGATTTTGGAAAAAGTAGTCAAACAAGTTCAGGATGACAAAATACGGCGATGCTATATAAGTTCCCATTTTTTTAATGCGATTTTTTCCAGTTTTTAATTTTTTCCAGCTTATCTTTATACTTAACCTCAAGTCCCTGTTCCGTCGGGTGATAGTATTCTTTTCCCAATAAAGAATCCGGCAGACACTGCATACTTGTAAGCTTTTCCGCAGTATCATGCGCATATTGATAACCTTTTCCGTAATTCAATTCCTTCATCAATTTAGTCGGAGCATTACGGATTACAAGCGGTACAGGCTCAGCGAGTTCCTTTATCGCATCGCGTTTTGCACTCTCATATGCCATATACAACGCATTGGATTTAGGTGCCAGCGACATATATATTACAGCCTCGGTTAAATGCACCGAGCACTCGGGCATTCCTATAAAATGGCATGCCTGATACGCCGCAACCGCAATTTCCAGCGCATGAGGATCCGCAAGCCCCACATCTTCACTTGCAAATCTGGTTACCCGCCTTGCCACATACAAAGGATCCTCTCCTGCCTCAAGCATCCGCGCAAGCCAGTATACCGCAGCATCAGGGTCGGAATTTCGCATGGATTTATGCAAGGCTGAAATTATATTATAATGTTCCTCGCCGTTTTTATCGTACAAAAGCGATTTTTTGGAAATACACTGTTCAAGAGTCTCTTCCGTTACGGTTATTTCACCGTCTTTTCCCACATCTCCGTTCAATATAACCATCTCTAATGTGGAAAGTGCATTTCTGCCGTCGCCGTTTGCGAATTTTGCAACCACTTCCAGCTGTTCACCGGTGATATTAATTTTTTGCCCGCCAAAACCGCGTTCATCCGTTATTGCCCGTTTCAAAAGTGTTACAAGATCTTCGGTTTTCAGTGCCTGAAGTACAAAAACCTTGCATCTTGACAAAAGCGCACCGTTGACTTCAAATGACGGATTTTCCGTTGTGGCGCCTATTAAAATGATGCTTCCTTTTTCCACGAACGGTAAAAAGGCATCCTGCTGGGCTTTATTAAATCTATGAATTTCGTCCACAAAAACAATTGTCTTCTCACCGAGTTTACGTGCCTGCTCAGCCTGTGCCATAACGGTTTTTATTTCTTTTATCCCGCTTGTGACAGCAGAAAAATTTATAAATGCGGAATTCGTTTTGTTTGCAATTATGCTGGCAAGTGTTGTTTTACCGACACCCGGAGGACCCCAGAAAATCATTGACGAAATCTTATCGTCCTCTATTAGACGTCTTAAAATTTTACCCTCGCCAATCAAATGCGTCTGTCCGACAAATTCATCCAGATTTCTCGGTCTTAAACGCGACGCCAGCGGCTGGTTTGTTTCATTTTCAAATAGTGACTGCTGCTCCATTTTATCCCTTTGCCGAAAATTTATGACTTTTGTCAATTAAAGCCATTATTTCCTTATCAGATATTATATCATCAAGTAAAATACTTATCCAGCTTTTTTTATTCATATGATATGCAGGATAGAAACCGCGCTGTTTCAAAAGGTTTTGCACATCTTCGACGGAAAGCTTTATATTCAAAACCTCAACTTCACTTTTCAATTTTTTATCGAGTTTTTCTCCAAAAACCCTTAAAATTACGCCATACCACTTCCTGCTCAAAGGGTTTCTGAAAACTCCGTGACCGGGGAATTTTTCCCACAAAAATTCCGGGGTATCACGGTATTTATCATATATTAATTCTGTAATCCTGTTAGACTGCTGACAGGTAAAATAGGTATCATTACAGCAGTTTGCCGCTATTTCGTTAAGCGCACTTTCATAGGCTTCCCGAACTTCACCAACAAACGTTCCCTCTGCATCTTCCACAAGATACAAAGTATATGGTTCGCCGGACATTCTGTCTACAAGGCTTGTTTCAATATCTTTTGCGCTATTTACCCTGAAATATAACTCAAACTGGTCATCCTTTATATTTTGAGTATACAAAAAGCCATCGCCATCAGATTTAAAACCGAAGTCAGCCATTTTCTTTTCGTCAAATTTTTTGTTCCTGAATATCCTTTTTACAAAACCGTCCATATTGATATTTTACTCCAAAATAATTCCTTGGTAACTTTATCGGAGATTCTTCGCTTGTGCTCAGAATGACGAATGTAGAGACCCTGAAACAAGTTCAGGGTGACATTTTTAACCATTATTAATAAAATTTATCATACAAGTCCGATAATAAAGGTCTTGACATTAAAAGGAAGTTAATATAGATTAATTAAAGGCGGCTTTACACGTCTATTGACAACTAAATATGCAGGCATGTGGTACTCTGCCGAGCAAAACGATTAAGTATCGTTTTGCGAGAGGTGGTAGACACGCCTTTGCCGAAGGCAAACTGAAAAATATGGGCATGTGGTACTCTGCCGAGCAAAACGATTGAGTATCGTTTTGCGAGAGGTGGTAGACACGCCTTTGCCAAAGGCAAACTGAAAAATATGGGCATGTGGTGGAATGGTAGACACGCTAGTCTTAGGAACTAGTGCTAACGCGTGGGAGTTCGAGTCTCTTCATGCCCATTTTTTTAATTTTTTAAATATATAACACTTATTTCCTTATTTTAGGATTTTTTTATGATGTCTGCTGAATTTGTCATATAAATCCTTTTATTCTTGCCCGATGTATTTTTTCATGTAATAATCTAATCATGCGGAATTTTACTGAGGAAGGTTATGGAATATAAATTAAATGATACTGTCTCTAAAGACGCTTTTCGCTACGGATATTTGATAAAAAAAATATATCCTTATATTAAACCTTTCTGGTTCAGAATTATTCTTAACCTTATAATTGCTGTACCGTTAGGACTTTTGGACGGCGTTGTCGCGCTTTCACTGCGCCCGTATATGGATCTTGTTATCAACGGTAATCCTTCCGTTACATACACGGTTATGGGGCATAATATTCAGGTGCAATCAAGTTTCGCGGCGATAATTCCAATTGGTATTGTTCTTTTTGCAGCTTTTCAGGGAGTTTTGAAATATTTAAGCCATTATCTTACAGATTGGCTCGGTCAAAGAATTTCCAACTCGCTTAAAGTCGATTTGTTTAAAAAATTAACCTCGCTTGATCCGCAGTTCTATGATATTAACTCTTCAGGAATTGTTTTAACAAGATTTTTAACGGATCCTGATACCGCTTCCAAAAATATTATTAATAACCTGCAGAGCTTTATTTCCACCGCTTTCGGTATTGTAGGGCTTGTTGCGGTATTATTGTATAACTCGTGGCAGCTTGCTATTGTCGGCGTAACTGTTATGGCGCTTGCGATTACACCTGTTACGTTTATCCGCAAAAAGATTAAATCCGTCTCTAACGCCACTATGGTTGTCGGCGGTGATATGACTACAAACTTTAACGAAACCTTTGCCGGCAACAAAATCGTTGCAGCATATAATCTTCAAGAAGATCAGAATAAAAAATTTGAAAGTCAAATCCACAAACAGTTTGATCTGGCAATGTCTTTGACCAAACGCGTCGGCTGGATGTCGCCTATTATGTATTTTGTATGCTCTATCGGTATTGCACTTGTATTCTGGTACGGCACTCACTTAATTTTAACCGGCGCACTCACGGCAGGCAGCATGATGTCTTTTGTTACGTCGCTTCTGCTTTTGTATAAACCGGTTAAAAATTTAGGCAATACTCTCACCGGACTCCAGACAACTTTTGTTGCTATGGGACGTGTATTTGAGCTTTTTGATCTCGTGCCTTTCATCAAAGATAAACAAAATGCCCTTATACTACACGGGCTTAATAATGATATTAATTTTAATAACGTTTCATTTGAATATGAAGAGGGTGTTCCGGTTTTAAAAAATATTAATCTTCGTATTCAAAAAAATGAAACCATTGCACTTGTAGGCAACTCCGGAGGAGGCAAAAGCACTCTAGTAAACCTTATCCCGAGATTTTATGACGTAACGCATGGTGCTGTTGAATTTGACGGTGTTGACATAAGAAATTACACCCTCAAATCCCTCCGCAGCTGTATTTCATTTGTTTTTCAGGATAATTACCTGTTTTCGGGCACTATAAAAGACAATATTCTTATGGGAAATGAAAATGCATCTGACGAAGATATTGAAAAAGTTATAAAAATGGCCCACATTGATGAATTTATTTCAACACTTGAAAACGGGCTTGATACATACGTCGGCGAAAGAGGAACAACCCTTTCCGGAGGTCAAAGGCAGCGCGTTGCAATTGCACGTGCAATGCTAAAAGATGCACCTATTGTAATTCTTGATGAAGCAACCTCCGCTCTGGATAATGAATCTGAAGCTATTGTACAAAAAGCGCTTGACAATCTTATGCAGAATAAAACGGTTTTTGTCATTGCTCACAGATTATCAACCATAAAAAATGCCGACAGAATTGCCGTTATTAACGAAGGAGAACTGGCTGAGCTGGGAACTCATGACGAACTTTTGAAAATTAATAACGGAAAATACAAACACTTATACGAAATGCAATTTAAAACACAAGAGGAATTATGCTAAATTTAATTATCAGAAAATGGATTGAACCCTATATGCTTTTGGAAACCGTTAAAGAACACGCACAAACCGAAGAATTTTCTTTTGACGGCTCTAATAAAGCTATTTTAAAAGAACACTTTTTGAAACAATTGAGAGCGACAAAAGGTTTCGGACTTTACATGAAAAATGTGAATAAGTTCTACCTTTTTAACACTAATGACAACATTAAAGAACTTGTGACAAAACAGTTTGAATTAACAGACAACGACTATGAAGTTACGGAGGACGAACACAAACCTTTTGACATGGTCGATTCAGGCGAAGCTGAAGCGTCTATTATAACTTATTAACATTTTGTTACAAAAAGGCAATTATTCCGTAAAAATCCCCTTTATAAATATATAAAGGGGATAAAATGAGTTTTTGGGGATTGAACAACTTTTATATGCCTGTAATGCCGTCATTTACGCCGACGACATCGTTATTTATGCCGTCAATACCTGAATTACCGGCATATAATCCTTTTATGAGCAATATGTTACCGCCTTTTCCGCCTTATGCAATTAATAATTATCTGCTCAATCCTTTTGGCGGTTTCAACGACACAAGCTTTTTTGCATATAATCCTTTGAATATATTTTCACAGGGCTTAACTCAATATACCCCGCTTATGGATTTTTCACCAACACCGGCGGCGCCTTCCGATAATATTTTCGGATTTTTAAATTCACAATACGTAACAAATGATATTAAAACTAATATCGATGTTACAAAAAATTCCGCTAAACTGCCTGCTTTAACAACAGCTGGATATAACAGACAAAAAGGTGAAAAACTTGCAAGACTAATGGGTTCCAGATCAACCGACGGCGGATTTGACAATTACTGCGCAAGAAATGTAAAAGAAGCAATTGAAGATGCCGGACTCGGCAGATATGAATCCGGACACGGCTATCAAATGGCAGATATTTTATCCCGAAATAAAAACTTCAAAGAAATTTCAGCTCAAAACTTAGATTTATCCACACTTCCTGCAGGCTGTGTACTTGTATATGACCGCGGGGTTGCAGGTTACAGTTCACAATACGGTCACACTGAAATCACACTCGGCGACGGAACAGCCGGCAGCGGCGGTATTACACATAACATCAGACAAGGCGCAAGAGTGTTTGTACCAGTTTAGAAACCTCATCAGACAAATTTTCAAAATCCCCCTCATTATTAATTACAAAATCTGACTTTGCAGCTTTTTCCGATTCCGGCAATTGAGATGAAATTCTTTTTAGGGCATACTCTTTTGAATAACCGCTGCGCTTCATCAAACGTTCAAGACGCACACTGTCAGGCGTTCTTATGAGTACAATTTTATCAAACAAATTTTCCATACCGCATTCAAACAAAAGCGGTATTGAGACAAAAACAATGTTTTTGCCTTCATTTTCCGCAAAAAATTCATCTATTTTTTCACGAATCTGCGGATGGATAATACTGTTTAACTTTTCAAGCAGATTTTTATTGTTGAAAACTATCTTGCCGAGCTTTTCACGCGAAATTTTACCGTTTTCCGAAATATCAAAATCTTTGAAAGCCTGAATGACTTCGGAATTATCATCCAGCAAATCGTGAGCCGCAATATCCGTATCCATGACTTTAAACCCGCTGTTTTCAAGCATTTTCTGAACAACGGTTTTACCTGATGCTATATTACCTGTGATTGCGACTTTAAGCATTATTTGAAATCCTGTTTAAAAAATTACGCAATTCTTTAATCTGACCGGGCTTAATCGGCTTAAATTCACCGCGTTTCAATCCGTCAAGCTGAATTGTTGCATGCTGAATACGTTTCAGGGATTTTACCTCATATCCGAAATACTCAATCATCTTGCGGATTTGCCTGTTCATTCCCTGATAAAGCACAATCTGCATAGTTGTATGTTTACTGTCCAGTTCAAGCACCGTAACATCCGCATAAGCAACTTTGCCCGGTTCAATTTCAATCCCTGAGGCCATCTTTTCAAATTCATGAGGATGCATTTGGCTGTCAACCGTAACCAGATAGACTTTCGGCACCTTGACGGACGGATGGGTCAATTCATTAATCAAATCGCCGTCATTTGTAAGAATTAAAAGCCCCGTTGAATCCTTATCAAGCCTTCCCACGGGTTTTAGATTATACATACTCTCAGGCAAAAGGTCATAGATTGTTTTTCTGCCTTTTTCGTCGTCAGAAGTCGTAATATAACCGGCGGGTTTATAGAACCTGTAATATTCGTGTTTAACCGGACGGATAAGCTTGCCGTCAATAACCACTTTATCTTTATCTTCAACGGAAAAACCGAGTTCCGTAACCTTTTTGCCGTTCACAAAAACTTTGCCGCCTTCAATAAGCTCATCAGCTTTTCTTCTGGAACAAAGCCCCGAGGACGCTATAAATTTATTCAAACGGGTCATACCAGCGCCCTTTCAAAAATTTCGGAAAGCGGAGAGGGCATTTTACGGTACAATTTACCGTCCTCATGAATTGCAACCACATCAACCGATGCATCAATAAACACTTTTCCTGTCTCTTTTGATAACACCTGCTGTTTGAAAGTTACGCAAAAACCGTTGAACTTTTCAATTTTAGTTGTAATAACCACATCATCGTTAAGCCTTGCGGAAGCTTTGTAGCGGACATTTATATTAGTCACGGGCAAAAGAATATCGTTATTTTTTAAATCAATGAGATTATTGCCGGTTTTTTCACACCACATGACTCTTCCCATCTCAAGCCATCTTAAATATGCCCCATGCCATACAACACCGTAAGCATCAGTATCCGCATAATAAACTTTTTGTTCAAATTTATGTTCCATAAATTAATTATAACATAAAATCGGGTAAGGACGGCAATGTAAATTTTCGGGTAAATAATATAATAATTAATAAAAAGAAAGGAGAGAACTTATGCGATTCAGATGTTTGGTATGCGGATGGATATATGATGACAAAAAAGAAGGACGCGATTTTGACGATTTGCCGGCAGATTGGGTTTGTCCCGTGTGTCATGCCGGTCATGATAATTTTGAATTGATAGATGATGCCTGCGAAGGAGAATACTAAATAATTAAACAAATAAAAAATCCACATTAATAATGTGGATTTTTTATGGTGGGCGTTGAGGGACTTGAACCCCCGACCCTCTCCTTGTAAGGGAGACGCTCTACCAACTGAGCTAAACGCCCTTCGCTTTTTTAAAAAAGCTTGGCAAAATATTTTAAAGGGTATTACGGTAAAATCACCCGCAGAAATAATGTTAGCAACAACAAAAATGTTTGTCAATATTTTTTTGAAACATTTCCAATAAAATTTCGTCGAAATAAATTGAGAGAGAGGATAAGGAAGATGAATGAGACTTTATTTAAGGATTTGCAATATACAATAGAACAGGAAGAACGCGAAGAAGAAGATTTATTGGAGGAGAATCCGAAAACTTTTAACTCAATTTCACACGACAATGACATATTACAGATGTATCTAAAAGATATCGGAAAGATAAAACTTTTATCCGGTAAACAGGAGTATGAACTCGGCAGAGAGATTAAAGAGAACAAATCCGAAATAGCAAAACGCAAACTTATACAGGCGAATTTACGACTGGTAGTTAGCATAGCAAAAAAATATATCGGTCAGGGGGTATTATTTATGGATCTTGTACAGGAAGGCTCGCTCGGACTGATTAAAGCAGCAGAGAAATTCGATTATTCCAAAAACTTCAAATTTTCAACATATGCGACCTGGTGGATAAAACAGACCATAATCCGTGCGATTTCCAACAATTCGCGGACAATAAGGATTCCCGTACATATGGCGGACAAAATCCGGAAGTACAAAAAACTTTATACCCACATGTCAATTACACTCGGAAAAGAGCCGACAGATAAAGAAATAGCCGAAAAAATGGGGATTACGCTAAAAAAATTAACCGCAATAAAAAAAGCAATAATAAAAGAACCGATAAGCCTTGAAACACCCGTAACAGACGACTTGAATGTAGGGGACTATGTAGAAGATAAAAGCTACAATTCACCGGAGATACAAACCCGCAACAACATGATAAAAGGCAGTATTGACAATCTGCTTGCGAGTTTAAGCGAACGGGAACGGAAGATTATCTCATGCCGTTTCGGTATAAACGGAGAAAAAACCAAAACACTGGAACAGCTTGGCGAAATTATGGGGTACTCCAAAGAACGCATAAGACAGCTTGAGGACGGTGCTTTGCGTAAAATCCGCGAAAAAGAAGAGTTCCGACATTTCAGAGATTTTATAGAAGATTAAAACCATATTGAGAATTAAAATTTTCACAGTCATTGCGAACAACAGGATGGGCAGTGCGGGATGATACAGATATCTCCCCTTTGAGAAGAGTATGCAGGTTGTGCTTTCGGCTAAACGGGAAAATGTTGGGGTAGAAACCCCAACCTACGTTCTAAAATAGTGGTCTTATATAGGGCACTTGACGAGATGAAATGTTTATCCTAAACTAAGAAAGCACAATCGTGTTGATAATTGAATATCACATAGCATGATTTTTGTAAAACTTTTTTACAAAAATCTGATAGGCACACCAACAACCTATATGTTGTCGTGCCGACTGAAAACCGAATAGGTTCTCCAAAACCGGATGGTTACAGTTTTTTTGTAAAACTTTTTTTACAAAAATCTGATAGGCATACCAACAACCAATATGTTGTCGTGCCGACTGAAAACCGAACAGGTTCTCCAAAACCGGAAGGTTACAGTTTTTTTGTAAAACTTTTTTTACAAAAACCGTAAAAGGCAACGAACAACCTATATGTTGTCGTGCCTCAGGCACCGGGATGTGGCACTCTGCCGAACAAACGATTAAGTATCGTTTGTGAGAGGTTGGTAGCGCACCCCATAACATTGAAAACCGAATAGGTTGACCAACAACCAATATGTTACAGTTTTTTTGTAAAACTTTTTTTACAAAAAAAGTTTTCGGGATGTGGCGCAGCTTGGTAGCGCACCTCGCTTGGGACGAGGGGGTCGCACGTTCAAATCGTGTCATCCCGACCATTTTTTATAAAGCCGAATAAGAGGATTAGGGAATTGGATTTTACAACATTAACCATAGAATTTTTAGGTAAACTGGCGTCAATCGTCGGTAGCTACGGCTGGGCAATAATCGTACTAACGATAATAGTACGAGCATTTTTGTGGCCGCTTAACGTATCACAGCAGCGTTCAATGCGAATGATGCAGACATTGCAGCCGAAATTAAAGGCAATACAGGACAGATACAAAAGCAATCCGCAGGTAATGCAACAAAAGCTAATGGAATTTTACAAAGAGCATAAATTCAACCCGATGGGCGGATGTATGCCGTTGTTAATCCAGATGCCGATATTCATTTTATTATATTCGGCGTTAATGAGTCCGCAATTTATCCAGACAGCGGGGAATGTGCCGTTTTTATTTGTAAACAGACTTGATACAACATTAAGAGCATCCGCCGGAATTTCAAACGACGGCGAGATGGGCGTATCCAAGTACGACAGATTTATTGTCGGAAAAACAGCTATAGTATATTTACCGGACGAAACGCTGGAAAACGTAAAAATATCAAAACCCAATCAGGCATTGGAAATTCAGGGCGAATTAACTCCCGGAGAGCCGATTGATTTTAAAATCAGCCTTGACAATTTGAACTTAAAATTCAGCCAGCTGCAAAAAATTGAGAAAGCAGACGTAATAATAACCGACGTAAACACAAAAGAGACCGAGAAGATAACCTTTACGCGTCAGGGAGAAATTTTAGCGGCGTCAGTACCGTCAATAGAAGTAAAACAAGCTTTCCACTTTGACGTATTGCTGTTAATAGTATTGTTCGGTATAACAATGTTTATCTCACAAAAAGTAATGATGGCGACCTCCAAGACCTCTGAACCGCAGGATCCGACACAGGCGGCGATACAAAAATCAATGGGCACATTTATGCCGGTCATGATTATCGCAACGTTTGTAATAATCCCGATACCTGCAGGTGTGCTGTTATACCTTGTAACGAGCAATTTAATCCAGATATTACAGACAGTAATTGTCAACAAACAAATGGATATAGAGGAAGCGCATAAAAGACAGGTCGTAACCGATACTGACTTAGAAAACGCCAAAAAGATTGATAATAAGGAGTAATTGCGTTGCAGGTATCGGAATATGATTACGAATTGCCTGAAGAATTAATTGCGCAAATGCCTGCCGACAAACGCGAAAACTCCAGAATGCTTGTACTTGACCCTGTAAGCCGCACAATTGAACACAAGCATTTTTACGATATTGTTGATTTGCTGGATGAGAACACATTGCTTGTAATGAATAATACAAAAGTGCTTCCTGCAAGGCTGTACGGCACAAAAGACACAGGCGCGCGGATTGAAGTATTTTTGCTGGAACCAAAAGCGGGGGTAAATGAAGGGATAAATAAGGGAGTAAAAGACGGGGTAAAAGGCGGCAAAAACTGGTCATGTCTTATAAAACCGTCAAAGCGCATAAAACCCGATACAATAATTAAAATAAGTGATGAATTAAGCGTGCGAGCCATAAAGCGGCTTGAAGAGGACGGGGAATGGCTTGTTGAGATGATTTATGACGGGGATTTGTTTGAGATACTGCATAAAGTCGGGAATATTCCGCTTCCGCCGTACATAGAGCGCAAACTTCAAACCGATGAGATAAAGAAATTTGACACAGAGCGCTACCAGACGGTTTACGCAAAGGATGAAGGTTCGGTTGCAGCGCCGACGGCAGGATTGCATTTTACAAAAGAGATATTGAAAAAACTGGAAGAAAAAGGTGTAGAGACGGCTTACGTAACGCTTAACGTAGGTCTCGGGACATTCCGCCCCGTAAAATGCGAGCGGATAGAAGACCATAAAATGCACTCGGAAACCTTTGAAATAAGCGAAGAAACCGCCGCCATAATAAACCGTGCGAAATCCGCAGGTAAAAAGCTTATAGCAGTAGGCACAACGACCGTCAGAACTCTGGAGACCGCATACAAACAATTCGGCTGCATAAAGGCCTGTAAAAGTGCGTCGGAATTATTCATTTACCCGCCTTATGAATTCAAGGTTATAGACGGTTTAATCACAAACTTTCACCTGCCTAAATCAACGCTTTTAATGCTTGTGAGCGCTCTTGCGGGGAAAGAATTTATCTTTGAAGCTTATAAAGAAGCCGTAAAAGAGCGTTACAGGTTCTTTTCTTACGGGGATTGTATGTTTATTAAGGGAATAAGTGAATAAGGGAATAGGGGAATAAGTGTTATATAAAAAGCAATATCGGAGACATCCCGCACAGATTAATTTTAGAAACAACTTATTCACTTATTCCCTTATTCACCAACTCACCATTTTCCTTGACATCTTGCGAAAAATCCTTAATTTATATGATACCAAACTTCAATAAAGCGTGTAGAATAAAATTGAGGGTAGGATAATGTTTTCAGAAATGTTACAGAGAATGCTGAATAGCGGCGGACAGGCTGCGGCAATCCAGCGCGCCGCGCAGATGAATCAATATATAAATAATTTTTATAAGACCAAAAACGTAACACAGGCGAATATAAATACAATTCTGCCGCCGACAAACCCGAATGTTCAGTCTTTTGAGAATGTACTTTCTTCCGCACAGAAAGTAAACTTCGGCAATCTTCTGTTAAACCCTGAATCAATGAAAGTTAAGGCGGAACTTGCAAAAACAAATCCGACGGAAAGTTTGAATAATGCTTTAACACAGGCGGCAGCAGCAAATAACAGCCTCGGGAACATCAATAATCCCTCCAAAAGCCAGATTATGAACATGGTCGAACAAATTGCCAAAAAACACGGAGTAGACGATAAATTAGTAAAAGCGCTAATCAAACAGGAATCAGGCTTTAACCCTGATGCAAAATCCAAAGCCGGCGCTATGGGATTAATGCAATTGATGCCGGCGACAGCCAAGGGTTTGGGGGTAACTGACGCTTATAATCCAGTCCAAAACGTAGACGGCGGCGTAAGATATTTAAAATCCATGCTTAATAAATATAACGGCAACGTAATTCTGGCGCTTGCGGCATACAATGCCGGTCCCGGCGCTGTTGACAAATATGACGGCGTGCCGCCTTATAAAGAAACCCAAAATTACGTAAGAAATATTCTGGCGAATTATTTGTAAGGTAATAAGTTAATAGGGTAATAAGGTAATAAGTGTTATATAAAAAGCAATTTTGGAAAAATCCCACACAGATTAATTTTAGAAACAACTTATTCCCCTATTCCCTTATTACCTTATTAACTACAAAACAATAACTTTTTGCATTTAAAAAAGTTTTTTGCTACAATAAAAACGTAGATAACAAATGAGGGATTAAATGAAGTTCTCGTCATCATTCAAGGTAGGCTTGCTAACCTTAATAGCACTGGTATTATTGTTCGGAGTAGTATTCAAGGTCAAAGGAAGAACCTTTTCCAATGCAAAAAGGATAGAGATACAATTCAAAGACGTAAACGGTATGAGACCGGGTGCGGGTGTACAGATGATGGGATTAAGAGTCGGTCAGGTGGAAGAAGTAACGCCCGTTGTAGACGGCGAAAACAATTACGTTAAGGTAAAATTTGTAATCACGGATCCGGATGTAAAAATTCCTGAAGCATCAGTATTTTCAATCCAACAGTCCGGTCTTATCGGTGAATTATTTTTAGAAATCACCCCGCCCAGAACAAGAACCCTCTATATTCCAATGAAAACCAAAGATTTGTTATACAAAGACGATCCGGTTGAGATGCAGCTGGATGATAAATATTACGATGTAGGAAAGGTTAAAGCAATTGAGGTAATCTCACGTGCTGCAGTACCGTTTAATTTCAGAGATTCAATAGATACGACCTATGCCTATAAAATAGATTATATGGTAGATTTGCCGGGGCTTGTACTTCCGGAATTTATGAAAGGTCAGCCGGTATTCAAAAACGGTGAGAAAAAATTAAGAATATCCACACTGGATGATACAATTCTGCCATATCCGCCGCAGGATTCGCCATATACAATAATTGAGCCGATGAGGATAGCGGATTTTATGGAATGGCAGTACAAAGCGGCGGAATCACTTACCGAAACCAACAGAAAAATCAATGACCTTTTATCTGATGAAGTTATCGCTGAACTTCAGATGTCAGTCACAAACATCAATTCTTTGACTGCGCAATCAGCCGCAACAATTGCCAAGTTTGACAAACTCATTGACGCGTCAGAAGGCGATTTGAAAGAATTGATGACCATGCTTGACAGAACAAGCAAAGATTTTTCAAAACTTTCGGATAACCTTAACAACATAATCGGTGACAGGGAATTCAAATCAAAACTCTATTCCACGGCGGATTCACTGGAATTGTTAAGCAAAAACTTAAACAAAATTATGGATAACGGCAACGCGGAAGCCATTGCAGCCGATTTGAAAGTCATTATGCATAATGTAAATGAAATCAGCACTTACATAAATTCAATGACAAAAGACGATAACCTGAAACACGATTTGACAAGCGCAATCAAAAGCGTAGATAAAGCAATGACGGATATCTCAACAACACTTGCGTCAGTAAATCAATTAACGCCCGAAAATAAAACCGAACTCGAAGCGATAATTGATGATGCAGCTGTTACAACCTGCAATTTGAGAAAATTCTCCGAAAAATTGAATAAAAGATTTTTATTATTCAGACTGATGTTTTAAAATATGAACCTGAAAACAAAGATAACAAAATTACATTATGACCGGAATGCAAAAGGCGTGCTTGTAAGTATATTAGATGGCATGTCATATTTTTACGGGCTCGGAAGCGGTATGAAAAACTGGCTGTATGACAAAAAAATATTACGCCCTAAAAAAGTCGGCGCATACGTAATTTCGGTCGGAAACATGACCACAGGCGGCGTGGGAAAAACACCCGTTGTTCTGGAAATTGCAAGATATTTACTAAAAAAAGGCGAAAAGGTCGCAATAATTTCACGCGGCTACGGGGGTAAATTATCAAATAAAAAAGTAAACGTAATTTCAGACGGTCAGTACGTTTTACACACAGCGGCAATGGCCGGGGATGAACCATTCTGGCTTGCGCAAAAAGCCGAAGGCGCCTGCGTTTTAACCTGCAAAGACAGATACAAAGCCGCGAAATACGCAATAGAAAATTTCGGCGCAACAAAAATCATTCTTGACGACGGATTTCAGCATCGCAAATTATTCCGCGACATAGATATAGTCCTGATGGACAGCAAAATGGGTCTGGGAAATGAAAAGCTGCTTCCCGCAGGACCTTTGAGAGAAGGTGCGGAAGCTCTTGACAGAATTGACAAACTGCTTATCATAAGCAAAGACACGGATCACAGAAAAGCCGATAAATTCGCACGGATTATGGAAGAAAGATTGAACATTGAAACAATGGTCTGCGCGATTGAACCGGATTATATATATAATATTAAAACCGGCGAACATCTGGAGGAAGGAAATGCCGTAACCGCGATGTGCGCAATCGGCCAGCCAAAGCAGTTTTTTAACTTTTTAACAGGGTTTTACGTAAAAAAAGAAATCGCACTTGACGATCATCACCAGTATTCGCCAATTGACCTTGTGGATATTGACGGAAACATTGTCACAACGGAAAAAGATGCCGTAAAACTTTTACGATTTGACAAAGATAATATTTATGCGCTGAAACTTCGCACCGTGCTTGATGTTGAAAGGCTTTTGAATGTTAAAAGAAAAAGTTGATATAGATAGTGTCGTAAAAAACTTAAAAGCCGCCCGTCAGCCGCAAAGCGATTTTGTAAAGCTTATGGACGGATTTAAAGACCCGTATCTTGTTTTGATAGCGTGCATTTTGAGTTTAAGAACAAACGATAAAACAACCTATCCGGCGACATTAAGGATGCTGGAATTAGGCAGAACCCCTGAAGATTTTGCCAAACTCGACCCGAAAGTTCTGGAAAAAGCCATATACCCGGTAGGTTTTTATGCAAATAAAGCGCGTCAGATAGTTGAATTATCAAAAGAATTGGTGGAAAAATACAATTCACGTGTTCCTGATGAGATAGACGAGCTTGTAAAATTCAACGGAGTAGGGAGAAAGACCGCGAATTTAGTTTTGAGCGAAGGATTTCACAAACCCGCAATCTGCGTGGATATACACGTCCACAGGATTATGAACAGACTCGGATACGTTAAGACCAAAACGCCCGAAGAAACCGAATTTGCGCTGAGAGAAAAATTACCCGTAAAATACTGGATAGATATAAATTCACTCCTTGTAACCCACGGACAGAACGTCTGCACCCCGCGTAACCCAAAATGCGAAATCTGCCCCGTCAAAGAATTTTGCGAAACTTACCGCGCGAACTGAGCCATTGCTGGTCGGATTATCAGACAGTAAATCCTTAGTGCCTTAGTATCTTAGTATCTTAGTATCCTAGTATCTTTTTCTCGAGATCCTGAAATAAATTCAGGATGACAAATTGTAGGTCGGATTATCCGACAGTAAATCCTTAGTATCTTAGTATCTTAGTAACTTTTTCTCGAGATCCTGAAACACCCGGGATAAGACGATAAGTGCATTTCATTAATCAGTCTTAGCGCAATATCACCAAAACAGCTTTTATTAAAGAACTTAACGACTTAACGTCATATCGTCTTAACGACTTAACAACTTTTTATCATGCCTAAGGCACCTTGATTTATAAAAAAAATTATGCGATAATATGCGTGGGGTAGTCGGCCCTGACAATATGAGGAGTTAATGATGACAATAGACACAACCCGCAAAATCAGCACAACAAAACTGGACGAGATTTTGCAGTCTTTTGATTACAAAAAATCAAACCTGATAGCTATTTTGCAAAAAGTACAGGAAGAATACCGTTATCTTCCGGAAGAAGCTTTAATTTACATCGGGACAAAAATTGAGGGGTTATCGCCCGCAACTGTTTTCGGTGTAGCAACATTTTACGCGCAATTTTCACTGGAGCCGAAAGGCAAATTTGAAATCAAAGTCTGCGACGGCACTGCATGCCACGTCAGAGGCTCAATGCCTGTTTTAAACGCGATAAGAAACAAACTTAACATCAAAGAGGGGCAATTAACAAGCGAAAACGGACTTTTCTCGCTGGAAACGGTAAGCTGTCTCGGTGCATGCGGACTTGCACCGGTTGTTGTAATTAACGGAAAAGTTCACCCGCAGATGACGTCCGACGCCATCAGTATTGTACTTGACACCCTTTTGAAAGAGGAAGAATAATATGGAAACAAAAAGCTTGAGTATAGATATAAAGGAAGAACAAAAAAAAGCACAGGAACAGATAAAAAAACAGGGACTGAGAGTTCTTGTCTGCGCAGGAACAGGCTGCGTTGCGAACGGATCTTTAGGAGTAATCGAAAGATTTAAAGAACTCGGCGCAGATGTATCTGTTTTGACGGATTACGATAAAATGACAATAGTTCCGACAGGCTGCCACGGATTTTGCGAACAGGGCGTTCTGGTAAGCATCCCCGACAAGCACGTAACCTATGTCAAAGTCCGCTACAAAGACGTTGAAGAGATTTACGAAACGCACATAAGAGGCGGACAGCCGGTTGAAAGACTTTTATACACGGATCCGCAGACAAAAGAACATATTTTTAAGGACGAAGATATTAATTTTTACGCAAAACAAAACCGCACCGCGCTTAAAAACTGCGGAAACATAAACGCGGAAAGTATTGACGAGGCAATTGCGGTGAGAGGTTACGAGGCGCTATATAACGTATTGACCGAAAATAACCCCGAAGGCGTAATTGAAACAATTGAAAAATCAGGATTAAGAGGCCGCGGCGGCGGCGGATTTCCGACCGGAAGAAAATGGCGCTTTACGGCAGCCAACCGCGGCGGAAAATCTTACGTTGTATGTAACGGTGATGAAGGCGACCCGGGCGCATTCATGGACAGAAGTATTATGGAAGGCGATCCGCATAAACTTCTTGAAGGTATGGCAATTGCAGCTTTTGCAATCGGCGCGGACGAAGGTTATATCTACGTAAGAGCCGAATACCCGCTTGCGATTGAACGTCTGAAAAAAGCAATAAAAGACGCCGAAGAAAGACATTTTTTGGGCGAAAACATAATGGGAAGCGGTTTTTCCTTCACAATTCACATAAAAGAAGGCGCCGGAGCATTTGTTTGCGGCGAAGAAACCGCACTCATAGCATCAATTGAAGGCGAACGCGGGATGCCCAGACCGAAACCGCCGTTCCCTGCGAATAAAGGTTTGTTCGGCAGACCGACATTGATTAACAACGTTGAAACACTCGCAAACGTGCCTGTTATAATCCTTAACGGCGCTGACTGGTTTGCACAAATGGGTACCGAAACTTCTAAAGGCACCAAAACATTTGCACTGACAGGCGAAGTTAATAATACGGGCTTAATCGAAGTTCCGATGGGAACAACGTTAAGACAAATCATCTTTGACATAGGCGGCGGAATAAGAGGCGGCAAAAAATTCAAAGCTGTCCAAATCGGCGGTCCGTCAGGCGGATGCTTAACAGAAGAACATCTTGATCTGCCTATGGATTACGACAGTCTTATAAAAGCAGGCGCAATGGTCGGCTCCGGCGGTCTGGTCGTAATGGCGGAAGATACCTGTATGGTTGAAGTTGCAAGATTTTTCATGAACTTTACCAAAAACGAAAGCTGCGGAAAATGCGTTCCCTGCCGCGAAGGTACAAAAAATATGCTCAAAATCCTTGAAAAAATAGTTGCGGGAAAAGGCGAACTTTCGGATTTGGATTTGCTGGAAGAATTGGCGCACACTGTTAAAGAAGGTTCATTGTGCGGGCTTGGAAAAACAGCCCCGAATCCTGTTTTGTCAACCTTAAAATACTTCAGGGACGAATATATAGCACACATTGTCGATAAAAAATGCCCTGCAGGGGTTTGTACGGCAATGAAAAAGGTTGTTATCAACCCCGAAAAATGTAAAGGATGCACAAAATGTGCAAGAACCTGTCCTGTAGGCGCTATTGAAGGCACGGTAAAACAACCGCACCACATAGATCAGGAAAAATGTATTAAATGCGAGGCATGCCTCAAGAGCTGCCCGTTTAAGGCAATTGAATTACAATAGTGCGGAATAATTTACGAGGAAAATAGAAATGACAGATAAGAAAACATTATTTATAGACGGTAAAGAAGTAGAATTCACGGATGAACCGAATTTATTGGAAGTAATCCGAAAAGCGGGAATGAATGTTCCGACATTCTGCTACCGCCCTGATTTAACCTCATTCGGCGCATGCAGAATGTGTGTTGTGGAAGTAGAAGGCAGAGGAATACAATCCTCCTGCACAATGCCGCCGGAAGCGGGTTTAAAAATTCATCTTAATACAGAAAAGACCAGAAGAATAAGGAAAACAGTTCTGGAATTATTGCTGGCAAACCACGACAGAAGCTGCTTGACCTGCGAAAAATCAGGCGACTGCGAACTTCAAAAATACGCTGAAGAGTACGGAATTACAAAAATCAGATACGCCGAAAAAGAGGATTACCTGCCGATAGACGACAGCTCCCCCTCAATAGTCAGAGATCCGAACAAATGTATTTTGTGCGGTGCGTGCGTAAGAGCCTGCTCTGAATTTCAGGGGCACTCTGTACTCGGTTTTGCAAACAGAGGCTCAAAAACAGTCGTAGAACCAATGAACGGCAGACCGCTCGGGCAGGTTGACTGTGTAAACTGCGGACAATGCGTTGCAGTTTGTCCGACAGGCGCATTAACGATTAAATCATCACTGGATGATGTCTGGGCAAGGATTACAAACCCTGAGGTGAAAGTTATCGCGCATATGGCACCGTCAGTCAGGGTTGCACTGGGCGAAATGTTCGGACTTGAACCCGGTGAAAACACTATCGGAAAAATTGATGCCGCGCTCAGAAGAATAGGTTTTGACATGGTATTTGATACCAATTTCGGGGCGGACTTAACGATTATGGAAGAAGCAACGGAATTTATAGACAGACTCAAATCAGGTCAAAATCTTCCGTTATTTACATCTTGCTGTCCTGCGTGGGTTAAGTATCTTGAGATGATGCACCCTGATATGCTTAATCATCTTTCAAGCTGCAAATCACCTATGTCAATGCAGTCGCCGGTTCTGGTCGATTTAATTCCGAAAATGCTGGGAATTCCGCGCGAAAACTTGACGGTCGTTGCAATAATGCCGTGTACAGCGAAAAAATATGAAGCTTTGCGCCCTGAATTAAGCCAAAACGGACGTCAGGACACGGATTTTGTACTTACAACAAAAGAACTCGGTAAAATGATAAAGAGTGCGGGAATTGATTTTAATTCGCTGGAACCCGAAGCACCTGATTCACCGTTCGGGGAATATACAGGCGCCGGAACAATATTCGGCGCGTCAGGCGGGGTTGCGGAAGCAGCTGTCAGAACGGCTTATGAATTTGCAACCGGCGAAATTCTCAAAAACGTTGATATCAAAGAAATGCGCGGCACAACAAGCAGGTGCAAAGATGTTGAAATCGACATCAAAGGCACAAAAGTTGTCGTAAGGGTAGTGTCAACGCTTAAAGAGGCTGAAAAATCAATTAAAGAAATCAAAGAAGGAAAAGCACAATTCCAGATGCTTGAAGTTATGGCATGCCCCGGAGGCTGCATAAACGGCGGCGGACAACCCGCAAGCTTTAATGACAGCAAAATCAAGCAGGAACGCGCTGAAGGATTATACAAAGAGGACGAACAGCTTCCTATACGTAAATCGCACATGAATCCTTCAGTTCAAAAACTTTATCAGGAATTTTTGGAACATCCGAATTCCCATAAGGCGCACGAAATCCTGCATACCGTATACACGGACAGATTCGCGGGTTCATATAAAGATATTAAGTAAAATTAAGGGTCGGGTTAATCTCCGGCCCTTTTTCTAAAGGTAATAAAGGAATAAGTTGTATCATAGATTAATCTGTGCGGAAGTTCTCCAATGTTCATTTTTTATAACGAATGACATAAAACCTCACGCCACTCAATTTACTCACTTTACTCACTCTAAAAACTTCTTATTGCACTAGTATCTTTTACTTGAGATCCTGAAATAAATTCAGGATGACAGGATTATTGTCGTGGCTTTTGCTCCATCTCCCTGCGGGAGAGGGAAGGGTGAGGGGGTGGCATAGTGAATAAGGAAATAGGGAAATAAGTTGTATCTAAAATATATCTGAGCGGATTTTTTCAATATCCGCTTTATATAACACTTATTCCCTTATTTACTTATTTACTTCTTACTGCCTTAGTATCTTAGTATCTTAGTAACATTTATCAAAGATTCTAAAAAACTGTTGACAAGAAAATTTGTTCTTGATAGACTAAAAACATTGACAGTCGAAATGAATAGCAAATAAGCGCTTGTAGCTCAGCAGGTAGAGCACTCCCCTTTTAAGGGATAGGTCGCGCGTTCGAATCGCGCCAAGCGCAAAATAAAAGAGGACATAATGTCCTCTTTTATTTTGCTGTTTAGCCAAGATGAGAATGCTTATTGCGTTCGAGCGGATTTTGCGTAGTGCGCCGTGTGAGCGAAGCGAACCCAGCACGAAGTGGCGCGGAGCTAACGAACGGAATTTTTACTAAGTAAAAATGAAGTGAGTGACAGCGTAGCGTGAAGCAATAATCCAAGACCACGTGAAGCAAATCCAAGACGAATCGCGCCAAGCGCAAATTTTTTACCCCTATTATCAAAAATGTTCACAAAATGCTTACAGTTGCAGCTTATTTATTATCTTACTTAATATGCACGAATTTTTTAGCGCAGTCGAACATGGAGTTTACAAGCGCGGCATTTGAATAAATATTCATACCGTTGACCTCGAGAACCTGCTTCATTCGTTTTTCCCACATATTATAAACCTCGTCGACCGTCAAATCCAGAACCTGACCTATCATTGACAATTCCTTAAAATCAATGGGCACAGGCATTACACCGCGCAAAATATCCACAATATCCAGACGTTTTTTTCGCGGAAAAGCTTTCAAAAAATTCACGACAGACATCTTTTTAGACATTAGAGCATCTTTTATAAATTCCACGGAATCATCTAATAAAACCGGCTCCTGAGGGATTTTATATTCCTCAAATTCTTCAGGCTCAACCTCCATAACCGTTGCAATCCGCTCCAGCGTAGTGCCGCGCGTCGAAAACGGGATTGATTCGTCTATCAAGTTATATACATACGAAAGCGTTACCCCTATCATTTCCGCGAAATCTTTCTTGTGCAAAGCGTTTTTTTCAAGAAATCTTGCGACTTTTTCCGAACTTTTTTGTTGAATTATCTGTTTATCTTTCATAATTTAATCCTCACAATTGAACTTACCTTCAAAATACGTTTATTTTATCAATTTGTTAAGCGAAATGTCGGTAAATCGACACGGTAATATTTATTTACGTTAAAATAATAAATATAAAAGGTTTTTGAAAATGAAATTAGTTACAGGATTAGGAAATATCGGAGAAAAATACTGTTTCACACGCCACAACGCAGGATTTATGGTTGTCGACAAATGGGCGCTTGAAAATAATCTGCAATTCAGGGAAGAAAAAAAATTCAAATGTCTTATGACAAAATTCAATTTCAACGGCGAGGATATAATTATCGCGAAACCCACAACATTTATGAACCTGTCTGGTGAAGCTGTCGGCGCTCTTTGTAATTTCTACAAAATAGATATAAAAGATGTTTTGATAATTTTTGACGATATAGCACTGGATTTGGGGAGGCTGAGGTTCCGCAAAACAGGCTCTGACGGCGGTCATAACGGGATTAAATCAATTATAAAGCATCTGGGGACAACTGATTTTGCGAGATTAAAAGTGGGTATAGGCCCGCAGCCGCCGATTCCGTCGGAGAATTATGTCCTCGGGACTTTTACAAAAGAACAGGCGGGAATCTTGAAACCAACGCTTTCGCGCGCCGTAAGCGCGGTTGAGTGTTATCTCACGGACGGAATTGAAAAGGCTCAGAATATTTTCAATTAGCCGGTTGGACTTTTCAAACAAAATATTTTGTGTATAATGAACTCAAGGAGTATAAAATGAGCATACAAACAGCAGAACAATTTGAAGCCAACGAACAATACGAACAGGCTTATGAAGAATATAAAAAAGAACACGAAAAACGCCCGAATGATTTGAGTATAACCGAACGACTCGGACACTTAGCCATGATGCTTAACAAAAAAGACGAAGCAGCGGGTTATTATACACAAATTCTCGAAAAAGACATGACAAATACGCTTTGCTATGAACAGCTCATGGATATTTATGTTGATACAGACAGATACAAATACTATATCTACCGCGGGAATTTGCATTCTGTTGAGCATAAACTTGAACATGCAATAAATGACTACAAAAAAGCCCTTAATCACGCGGAAAACGAACGCGATATTGTTATGACGCGCTTTACGCTTGCCAATTTGTACGACCAGACAGGAAATACAACAAAAGCAATCGACGAATTTTTGAAAACGCTTGAATATGAAGAAAACCATGAAGAAGTTTTCCTCAAACTCGTGGATTTGTATCTGAAAGAAGATATGCTCACAAGCGCAATCGACGTTCTTGAACGCGCTCAAAAACGCTTTGATACGGACAACATCAGAGAAAATCTTGCAAAACTGTATCTTCGAAACAATCAGCCCGAACTTGCAAAAGATTTGACTAAAGACGATTTATTAAAAATTAAGTGTATGCTCCAATCCGGCGAAGATACTGACGCGGATAAAAACCTTCAGTCAATTGAACCGTTTTATAAAAACAATCCCGAATATTACGCCCTCAGAGCGGAATACTATTACACACAGGGCGAATACGACAACGCGCTTGAATACGTTGAAAAATACAACGAGCTTAACAGAAATTCAGCCCTTGCCTACCAGATGCGCGCTTTGATTTTTGAAGGTAAAAACGACGAATACAGCGCTCACCTCAACTGGGGTAAATATAACCTTGTCCGCGGAAATAAAGACATTGCGGTCAATGAATTTTTGAACGCATGGCAATTAAAAGAAGATGACGTGGATTTGATGAACACCCTTGCTGTTTTACTGGAAGAAACAGGGGACAAAAACCACGCTGTTGAGTTCTGGGAAAGGATTTCAAACGCTGAACCGACAAACAAAAAAGCACTTGAAAAGCTTGCCGATTTCAGAGAAAATATAGGCGATTACAGAGCGGAAGCGGATTATCTTGAAAAGTGGTACGAACTTGATAAACGCAATGCGATTGTAGTCAGACGGCTTGCAAAAGTTTACGAAAAAATAAAAAATAAGCCTGACGCCGTCGAATTTTACAAAAAATACCTTGAGCTTGCAAAAGGCGCTCAGGATTATGCACAAATCGAGCAAAAACTCCAAAAACTTGAACATACGGAATTTGTCCAGGAAGATGAGGGGCTTTTAGATAAAATAATGCGATTTTTTAACAAATAAGGAGAATTTATGCAGGTAAACAGAATAAATTCGGCATATACCCCGTCATTCGGAGTTAAAATACCGACCAGAGAACTTATCGGATTTGTATGTAAAGCTTCAACAACCGATAATAAAATAGCATCGTCCGCATTAACTGTTACAAAGCTGACCAACGGAAAAGTTGAAGGACTGCATATTCCCGTTATGGATATGTGGAAAATTTGCTGCGACTTTACGGACAAAATTAAACTAAAATACCCTGAGATTAAAGACGCTGCTGAATCCGTAGATAAGTATGCCTCAAAACTTTTGCACAGAAATAATATTTCTCAGCCTGAATATTTATCAAAACTAAATCGAAAACTGAACCATTTTGAAAAACAACTTGGCAAAGAATACGACATTACAGACTTTGAAAACACCGTACTCGCATAAAAAAAAGAAAACCGCAGAGGTTTTCTTTTAAGAAATGGAGTTTAATTATTAGCTGCCGACAAGCCTCAAGGCTTCCTGCAGCAATTCTTTGTTGCTGGAAATAAGCTTATTTGTAATTTCCATCTGGAGTTTTGCCATCTGATAGTAAGAAATATTTGCCTTAAAGTCGGCATTTGAGAGTTCCAAAAGACCTGACCTTATTTCACCGTAGCCGATAACAGGTTTTCCTGATTCTTCAGTCTCAATAAACTGACCGTCATTGAACTCATACAGCCCTGCCGCATTATGGAAATTTCTCGTTGTAATTCTATACAAAGGCACCATACGTTTTCCGCCGTCAGCTTTACCGTAGATAGTACCGTCGCCTTTAATTTCAAAGTCGTCGTATTTGCCGAGATATTTACCGTTGTTCGGGTCAATCCACATTTTTATATTAGTGGTCGGGATATCAAGAGAGCCGCCTTTCAAAGCTGTCTGCTGATACAAATCATCACTGATTGATTTTGTACCCTGCATAATTTCACCCTTGTCATTCAGAATATAGCCCTGCACGGTATTACCGTATTTATCACGGTAAACGCCTTCTCCGTCGAACTTAAATTCGCCGAGACGGGTATAAATGCTTTTACCCTCGGCATTTTTCACAAGGAAAAATCCTTTGCCTTCCAAAAACAGGTTTTCAACGGAAGTACCGGGTGTAGATTTCCCCTGACCGAGGTTTTTGTTGTAATCATCCGCAACAGCACCGCCTAAAAAAGTCTTAAAATTCACCTGTTTTTCGCGGAAACCTGGAGTGTAAACGTTTGTCATGTTGTCAGCGATTACATCCATCCAGTTATTTGTCGCAAACTGCGTATTCAATGCCGTGATAAATGAATCATTCATTATCATTCTCCTTATTATTATTTCTTCGATTTTGATTTTGTTTTTGCCGTGAATATGACAGATCTCTGTAAGAAAGCTCCTGATCGTCAAATCTCTGGCGAAGCGTTGAGATGTTTTGCCTCAAATACTCTTCCACAGCCTTATCTCCGGGAATAAACGTTGCGGAAAGCGCCCCGTCTTTATCAACTTTTATAATGATAGAAACATCTTTGTCAAGGTTAATTCTCACGGGCTGATTGGATTTGACCGCATTATTCAAGGCATCCATCAAAGTCGCGGAAACTTTTACATGCTGAGTCGTTTTTTGAACATTTTGTTCAACACCGCTTTTCAAATCATCCATAACACCCTGCAGAGTTTTATCGGTATTCTGCACCAGATCAGAGAAAAATTTTGCGTCATCGGCAGACATATTTATACCGGAATAATCAACTTTTGTTTCGGAAATTCTTCCGCTCAAACCCGCAATATCAATAAGCCGTGCGTTTGCATCCATCAGCGCCTGAACATTATTATTTTGCAAATTTTGATTATTAATCTGCTGATTTGTGATTATACTACCTTGCAGAACTTTATTTTGATCGGTTTTAAAATCATTTTTGTCATCTGATTTTTCATCAGTTTTGCCGGCTTCAGCGTGAGTTTTGTTATCGGTTTCTTTTTCCGATTTATCAGAATTTTCAGTTTTATCGGTTTTTTCAGTATTTTCAGACTCGGAAACCTTCTGCATCTCATCTTTAAAAGAGGAGTCGCTTTTTTCACGGGTGCGGGAGGAAGTTGTTGTGCTGACTTCCGCTGTTGCCGCCGCTGCTGATGTTGTTGTTGAACTAATATCCATCGCTACCTTCTATTTTCTTTAATTCGTTAAGAATATCCTGTTCTTCCTGCTCGAGTTTTTCCTGATTTTGTCTGAAAAATCTTGTAACGCCGAGTTCGGAATATTGTTTTAATTCAGCGGCTTTTTCTTCTTCAATATAGATTTCTCTGTGCCGCTCTTTGTGTTTTTCAAGAACTTTAACCGCCTGCTCAAGCTTTACGAGCTTTTCTTTTTCAATATCAAGCTGTTCCTGTGCCTGAACACGAATTTGTTCAAGTTCTTCGGCTTTTTCCCAGAGATGATTAAGGTACTTATCATATGCCTCAAACATCATGGGATCCGCCTTTCTCAGACCGTCTTTTGTTGCCTGAATTTCAGCCTCGTTTTTTCTGATATTTTCTTCTGCTATGTAAACTGCCTGTTGAGCCTTTTGCACTACCGGCAGCTGCTCTTCTTTTTTACGGATTCTGAAATCCAGAACTTTTTGTAGACGGTATCTGAATGGCATATTACACTTTCTTGCATTCATTATGAATGATTAAGTCTATGTAATAAACATCTGTTTGTATGAGATTTAATGATTTTACAAAAAAAGTCAAACTTATAAAAAAATTCGGGCATTATTACGGCAGAATATGCACACCTGCGCCGGTATCGCCGAAACGGCGTCCCCAGCTTTGTCTGTAGGATCCGTTTACTCTCTGCGTACTGCGGGGACTGTAACCGTTATAAGGATTTCCGTAATAGCCGTGATAACCGTTCACGTAAGGCGAATAAACCTGCGGAGAAAATCCCGTGGGCATCCCGACAAACTGCCTGTTCATAAAATCCGTGAAAGAACCAGCAAGGCTTCTTATACCGCCGGATGCAGGCGGAAGAGAAAAATACGGATCATCAGGAATTGAATAAGAATAACCTCCGCTATAGTGCGGAACCGCCTTTGATAACATTGCTATACGGCTGTTCAAGTCTCCGCTTTGAATTGTACCGAATACCTCTTCCTCAAGCCTTGAAATCCTGTTTTCGGGAAAATCTCTTTCAAACGTGCTTTTGAAAACTTTTTTTTCCATTTTATTAAGCTTTTTGGAAAGCTCTTTATCCGCAGAAATATTATTGTTTTTGTAATTTACGATAATATTATTCATTCTCTGCTCGTATGACATTTTGGGATAAGTCCGATTAAAAACCGTACGTTCAAGCCTGTTAAGCCTGACATCTATATGCTGGTTTTCATAAGTTTCTCCGAGAATACTCTGCTCTGCCTGCGTAATTTTATTGTAATTTAATTTGTTATAGCTGTTTTTTTCAAGAGCTTTAACCTCTTTTTTAAGCGGCGGAAATCCGTCTTTTGCATAATCAATCACCTGTGCGTACGCACAAACCTGAATGAACAATAAACCCAGTATTAAACAAAATTTCTTCATATGTAACCCTCACTACAATGCGAAATTAATATAAAAATTCACCGACCGCATTACACACAAGGGGAATACAATAAGGTAAAAATTTAATGGATCGAAGTTTATTATAAATCTACAAAATTTAATTGTATATTAGAGGCTTCTTTAGCTTGATATTTTTTACAAACATCATCCATAAATTCAGATACTGCACTTTTATGGTTGTTTAAAAACCATTTTATATGTTTTTGTATATATTCAAGACGTACATTATCATCATTTAAATCATTAGGACACCTTTTCATTCTTGTGTCAATAGAATCAAAACCATAAAATGGCTCTGCAAGCCGTTTTTTTACTAATTCCACATAATTTTCGTTAATTTCAATACCAATACCTTGTCGATTTATCTGCTGGCATACTCTTAACAAGGTTCCGCTGCCCACAAAAGGATCTAAAACAACATCATTTACATTTGAACTTGCCAGAATCATCCTTTCATAAAGTCCTTCCGGCTTTTGGGTCGGATGTTTATATCTGTTATTATTACAATAATGTACATGACTAAATTCCCAAACATTTCCGGGATTTGCACCACGCATATTATTTACACTCCTGTAATATTTTTGCGGAATTCTTACACTATCTAAGTTAAATGTATATTTTTTCTCATCCTTTGTAAACATAAGAATATCATCATGTCTTGGAGAAAATCCCCTTGTTTTTCCAATACCTTGAGTATAATACCAGGTTATCCAACTATTGAAATACAATCCCAATTCTTGTTCTAAAATTGTATAAATATAAGAAATATATCTCATCCCCATAAAAATATATATGGTTCCTGTTTTAGACAAAACTCTCTTACATTCTTTTAGCCATTGCCGACTAAAATCTAAATATTCGTTAAATTGCAAAGAATCTTTTGTTTTTTCATAATCTTTTTTTAAATTATAAGGCGGATCTGTTACAATTAAATCAACAGATTCATCAGGAATATCTTTTAATTTTGTGATAGCATCACCACAAATTAATGTTTGATTATCTATTTTATCCATTTATTCTTTACCGCCTCACGATAATAATCTTCAAAAGTTCTCCTGCTGCTATGCAAATATTTATAATCCAATAACTTACACATATCCCAGGTTGTCCTGTATTGATAAGCAACATAATGAATATCCTTTATTTGAATTTGACCGGTGCCTAATGCAGGATTATAATTAATATCCTCGTCACTTATGAATTTTAAATCATAAGCATTGTAATCTACAATTTGCATAATACCGTCCATTAAACAGGTTTTGGGATTACGTTGGACATAAACTCTATGCTTAATTGACAAAATAATAAACATAAAATCAGGATCTTCCACATAAGCAGTTCTAATTCTGGAAAAACTGGTTATATTTGGTCCTTTTCCACTATTCGGAATATCATTTGCAGTTGCTTTTACATCAATATTACCGGTTAATATTTGTTTATCTTTTTTAAATTGTAAAACAATATCCGCAATTCCAAGACGTTCCTGCGCTTCCACATTAATTAAATTATATTTATTATCAGTATCATCTCTTATTTCTGAAAAGACTTCCACTGCCCATGCCTCTATCATAGGTCCGGCAATTTTATTAATATTTTCTAACGGAAGCCCCATCCTTAAATTTGTATTAATTATTATTTTATCATCATTTACTTTTTTTCTACAATCTAATATACTGATTATTTTGTCAATAACATATTTTGAATCTTCTTTATACGATTCAGATTCTATAGGGACTTTAAACGTTAAATCTTCGTATTTCATTCATATTCTCCTATAAAATAATATTACCACAGATATATCTGTTTGTTGATTTTGTTACATTTTTACAATTTTCAAATAGATATAAACAACTATATAAGTCTCCACCCCTGCCACTTGAAAGTTTTTAGGATTTGATATATAATTTATAGCATAGGAAGAGATAGGAGAAAAAATGTTTGAACGTTTTACTGAAAAAGCTATCAAGGTCATAATGCTTGCCCAGGAAGAGGCAAGGAGACTCGGTCATAACTTTGTAGGTACGGAACAGGTACTGCTCGGACTTATAGGTGAAGGAACAGGCGTTGCTGCAAAAACGCTCAAATCAATGGGCGTAACTCTAAAAGACGCAAGAGCCGAAGTCGAAAAAATAATCGGACGCGGCTCAGGATTTGTAGCCGTTGAAATACCTTTTACCCCGAGAGCAAAACGTGTTCTGGAACTTTCATGGGATGAAGCCAGACAATTAGGTCATAATTATATAGGCACGGAACACCTTTTATTAGGCTTGATAAGAGAAGGGGAAGGCGTTGCCGCAAGAGTCCTCGAAAACCTTGGAGTTGACTTAAATAAAATCAGAAGCAATGTTATAAAAATGCTTGGAGAGACCAAACCGCAGGTTTCAAGCGGTTCATCATCAAGCTCATCTTCAAGTTCGTCTTCGTCCGGCAAAACAAAAACCCCGAGTCTGGATGAATTCGGACGTGACTTAACCCTTGCCGCACAGGAATTGAGACTTGACCCTGTTGTCGGCAGAGAAAAAGAAATTGAACGTGTTATACAAATTCTTGCGAGAAGAACAAAAAACAATCCTGTATTAATAGGTGAACCCGGTGTCGGTAAAACAGCCGTTGCAGAGGGGCTTGCAATAAGAATTGTTAATGCGGAAGTGCCTGATATTCTTGACGGCAAAAAGGTAATCCAGCTTGATATGGGACTTTTGGTCGCAGGTACAAAATACAGAGGCGAGTTTGAAGAACGTCTTAAAAAGATTATGGACGAAATCAGACAGGCCGGTAATATTATCCTTGTAATCGACGAAATGCACACACTTATCGGCGCAGGTGCAGCTGAAGGTGCGATTGACGCCGCAAATATCCTTAAACCCGCGCTCTCAAGAGGCGAAATTCAGGTAATCGGCGCCACAACGCTTGATGAATACAGAAAATACGTTGAAAAAGATTCAGCACTCGAAAGACGCTTCCAGCCGGTTATGATAGACGAGCCGACGGAAGATGAATCTATTGAGATTATCAAAGGGATTAAAGGTAAATACGAAGAACACCACAACCTTATTATCTCTGATGAGGCTGTAGTTGCGGCGGTTAAATTATCCAATAAATACATTACCGACAGATTTTTGCCGGATAAAGCAATTGACGTTCTTGATGAAGCAAGCTCTAAAGTCAGATTGAAGGTTTCAACGCTTTCTCCTGAAGGCAAAGAAATGGAAAAAGAACTCAGAGCTTTGATAAAAGAGAAAGAAGACGCAATCCGCAATCAGGAATTTGAAAAAGCTTCTCAATTAAGAGACGATGAAGCAGATATGCGTGACAGAATCCGCGAAATGTCAGCAAAATGGAAGGAAGAGCACGAAGCTAACAAACCGACCGTAACTGCGGAAAATGTTGCGGAAGTTATCGCGACAATGACAGGCGTTCCCGTTACTAAACTGACGGAAGGCGAAAGCGAAAGACTTCTTAAACTTGAAGAAACACTTCACGCACGTGTTATCGGTCAAAATGACGCGGTTGTGGCTATTTCAAAAGCAATCAGACGTGCGCGTGTAGGCTTAAAATCACCCAACAGACCAATCGGAAGCTTTATCTTCTGCGGTCCGACAGGCGTCGGTAAAACAGAGCTTGCAAAAGCGCTGGCTGAGGCTGTTTTCGGCTCTGAAGATAACATGATAAGAGTTGATATGTCCGAATTTATGGAAAAACATTCAACCGCAAAACTTATCGGCTCTCCTCCGGGCTATGTAGGCTACGATGACGGCGGGCATTTGACTGAATTAATCCGCAAAAAACCTTATTCTGTCGTGCTTTTTGATGAAATTGAAAAAGCACATCCGGATGTATTCAATATTATGCTCCAAATCCTCGACGACGGACGTCTGACGGATTCAAAAGGACGCCATATCAACTTCAAAAACACAATTATAATTATGACGTCAAATGTGGGCGCAAGCATGATTACAAATACGTCTAAACTCGGCTTTACAACAGGCGAAGACGAATCAAAAGATAAATACGAAAAACTCAAAGAAACCGTTACCGAAGAGATGAAAAAAGCCTTCAGACCGGAATTCTTGAACCGTATTGACGAAACAATCGTATTCTCTCACCTGAGCAAAGAAGAAATCAGACAGATTGTTGATTTGATGCTGAAAGACTTGTTCAAACGCCTGCAGGAACGCGAATTGTCCGTTGAGGTTACGGATGAAGTCAAAGACCACCTTGCGGAAAACGGTTATTCCGAAGCCTACGGCGCAAGACCTTTGAGAAGATTAATCCAGCGCAAAATCGAAGATGAACTCGCTGAAGAAATCCTCTCCGGCAAATATGCCAACGGCGATACCGTAAAAATCGTTCTCAAGGACGGAAAAATCGCGTTTGAAAAAGGCAGACGAAAATCCAAACCCAAAGAGGAAAAAGAAGAAGAAACAGTTCAACAGTAATAAAAAAAGCGCTCCGGCGCTTTTTTTATTGGAAATCACAACACGTCATTTTGAATTTATTTCGGGATAATAATTCATCATTGAAGATTTGCACCGTACAGAAAAATATGCTAAAATCAGGTTATGAAAAAGAAAGTAATCGCATATCTGCATACGCACTGGGATAGGGAATGGTACAGAGAATTTGAAGTTTTCAGGCTTAGACTGCTGAGAGTTTTCGACAATGTGCTTGAGATGCTGGAAAATCATGAAATTCCGTCATTTTATTTTGACGGACAGGTTGCGGCACTTTTGGATTACCTTGAATTAAGACCGGAAAAAGAAGCTCAGATACGGAAGTTTATAGCGGAAAAAAGACTTTTTATAGGTCCTTTTTACTGTCTTGTGGATGAATTTTTAACTGACAAAAAATGTTTTGAAAAGAATTTGGAAATCGGTTTAAAGATATCGAAAGATTTCGGATGTGAGGATTTTATCGGATATCTTGCGGATACATTCGGGCACAGCAAAAATGTTCCGCCCGTTCTGCAAAAATTCGGGATAAATAAGGCAATGGTCTGGCGCGGGGTTGGCGATTTGCCGGCGGATTTTATTTTTAACGGAGTAAATACAGTAAACCTTATCCGCGGATATTTTATGGATATATTTTCAGCCCCGATTTCTATTGAAGAAAAGGCCGGCTGGCTGGAAAAAGATCTGGATAAAATTGCCGAAAAAGCTTCGGATTACATTCTTATGCCCATCGGTGCCGATCACCTCGGGGTTGAAAAAGATATCCAAACACAGATAGAGGATGTGAATAATTTGCTTAACAATTACGAAATAACTCTCGGCTCGCCTTTTGACTACTTTGAAAAAGTTAAATTTGAAACCGAATTTGACGACGAATTGCGTGATAATTCAAAAACCTTTATTCTTCCGGGTTCTTATTCCGCGCGGACAAAGCTCAAACAGTATAACGTAAAATGCTCTTATCTTCTGGAAGAAACCGAAAAACTCCAAAAATTCTACGGTGCAAAATATGATGCTGTTATTGAATACGCCTATAAGCTTTTACTTCAAAACCAGGCTCACGACAGCATTTGCGGATGTTCTACGGATTTGGTGCACAGGGAAAATATTACCCGCTACGAAAAAATTATCCAAATCGCAAACACAATTATTGAAGAATTAAGACTTGAACACAATTTTGAAACGCCGGTTATGCATACAACCGAGCCGATTTCAGGTTATGAGGTCGTAAAAACCGAACAGGGATTTGACAATAAAATTTTGTATGATACTCAAAAAATTCCCGTAACGGAAGACTACAGGACGATTTATACACTCAAAAAATCTCCGAAAACGCGAACAAATTTGAATATTCACCTCACGGACGGCAAACTGTTTGCGGGCGCAGTTCAAATTGAGTTTGTAATCCGCGAGGACAAAGGCGACACCTATAATTTCGGTGCTGTCGAGGGCGATTACGGAAAGACGGCAGAGATTTCAGAATTAACCGGAAACACAATAAAAACAAGCTTTTTTGACGTTAATTTTGAACGCGGCGAAAATCTTATTAACTTTACGATAAATTGGGAAAACAAGTTAAAGAATAAATTATGGCAGGTAAGATTTTTGCTGCCGGAGCCTGTTAGGGAAACGTATTCCGAGGATATGAATACAATTATCCGCCGTGAATTTGACCCTGATTACGATATGCTGAAACATCTTCCCAAAAAACACGGCATTGAGGTTAAAACAAACTTTGCCCCTATGCAAAGATTAGTCTGGACGCAGGGTTTCGGCGTAATTACAAAGGGTTTGACCGAATACGAAGTTTTCAAAAACGGACTTTCAATAACGATTTTGAGAAGCACGGGAGTAATCTCAAATCCGCATAACCCGTCCCGCTCAACCCCCGCAGGTCCGCCGATTGAAGTTCCGGAAGCACAGCAATTGGGCGAAAATACAGCGGAATTTTCCGTCGGATTTTTTGACATTAAAGATTACGAAAAATATATTAAGGAAGTTTTTCCGCCGTTGATTTAAGAGTATTTTCTCTCCTCAAGGGAGGGAGTGGGGCATACCTGCATAAAGTGCATGCTGCAGAGAGCCGGAAACCAGTTCAGGATGACACATTGTAGGTCAGATTATCCGACAGTAAATCCTTAGTATCTTAGTAACTTCTACAAAATAAAAAACCCTATCTTTCGATAGAGTTCGGAATTCTTTTTCGTAATTCCTCGTGTGTAGAAGGTTAGTGTGTAGTAGGTAGTGTAATATATATCTCGTGTTTATTTAATCAATCCTTACATATTAATAAAGTATTTCTATAATATATAATTGCTATATACATTTAATATCGTTACAAAACTTAATAATTATTTTAAATGAATAGAAAAATGTCACAATAGGTTAATAAAAGGAAAAAAAATCTTGACCTTTTTGAAAAAAATTTATATGCTAAGAATATGGAAAGAGGGGCAGAGATGAAAGAATTTAAACACACAAGATTAGACAACAGACAATTTACGGAAGAAGATGTAAAGGGATACATAAAAGAATACAACATAAAGTTTATAAAACTTCAATTTGTGGATTTAAACGGTCAGGTAAAGAATCTAACGATACCGTCAGAGCATATAAGCAAAGCACTTGCGAACGAAATGATGCTGGACGGCTCATCAATTAAAGGTTTCAGAAGCATAGAGACATCCGATATGTTTTTCTATCCTGATATAAATTCATTTCAGATACTGCCGTGGCGTGAAAACGACGGAATAACGTCCGCGAGATTAATCTGCGACATACACAATTCCGACGGAACACCGTTTGAAGGCTGCCCGAGATGCAATCTCAAACGTGTTATGAAAGAAGCCGAAAAAATCGGATTTTCAATGAACGTAGGACCCGAGGCGGAATTTTTCTTATTTGAAAAAGATCAAAACGGAAAAATCACAACAACAACGCAGGATCGTGCCGGTTATTATGACGTCGGTCCTGAGGATTTGGGAGAAGATGTAAGAGAAGAAATTGTATTAACGCTTAAAGAAATGGGATTTGATATAGAAGCATCCCACCACGAAGTAGCAGACGGTCAGCACGAAATAGATTTCAGATACGCTGATATCTTAACGGCGGCGGATAATGTCGTGACTTTCAGAATAGCAGTAAAAGCGCTTGCCGCAAAACACAATCTTCTTGCTACATTTATGCCAAAACCGATTTACGGAATAAACGGATCAGGAATGCATTGTAACGTTTCGCTGTTTAAAGACGGTCAAAACGCTTTTTATGACGAAAAGAACGAATACCAGTTGTCAGATGTCGCAAAATATTCAATAGGCGGAATGCTCAAACACGTAAAAAGTATTACCGCAATAACAAACCCGACCGTAAACAGTTACAAAAGATTGGTACCCGGTTATGAAGCTCCGGTATACCTTGCCTGGTCTTTAGCCAACAGAAGCGCCCTTTTGAGAGTACCGGCAAAACGCGGCAACGCAACAAGAGTTGAACTCAGATCACCTGATCCTGCATGCAACCCGTATCTTGCATTTGCAGCGATTTTGGAATCATGTCTGGATGGCATTAGAAACAAAATAGATCCGCCGGCACCTGTTGAAAGTAATATTTACCAGCTGACAACAAAAGAACGCAAAAAACAAAGAATAGATTCTCTCCCCGGCAGCCTTGCGGAAGCTCTTGAACACCTTGATAAATCCCTTGTTGCCAGAGCTGCACTCGGAGAACATATTTTTAATGAATTTATGTCAACCAAACGCAAAGAATGGGATTCTTTCAGAACCTATGTTTCAAAATGGGAACTCGACAGATATCTCGAAAGATACTAAAAATCAGTCGTATAGCTGTCCGCCGGAAATAATTCTGACGGACAGCCGTATTAATAAATTCCGTAAGGGTTATAAAATAAAAAAGATTTTTCAGGCTAAAGCGCTCAGAATGACGGGCTTGTTTTAATATCTGCGGAGTTTGCCACATAAGCCCGTTAAATATTGACATGCCTGTATATTTGATGTATAAAATAAATACTTTTAGTGTTTAATTTATAGAATTTTGTAACGAATTGTATAGTTACAGCGGCTTAAACCGCAAAATTTATTTTGACATGAGTTTTATACATGGGAATCAAAGGAGTCAGTATGTCGTCAGTACACAAAATCAGTTTTCGAGGTGAGAACACGAATTTATTAAGCAAAGCATCCGGCAAATCAACATTTGCAACACAGCCTGCAGCCGTAACAGGAGTGCAGCTGACAAGCCCCGCAGCGGTTTCAGACACTACGGAAAAACCTGTGAAGAAAAAATTATCAGGGGAAAAGATTGCCTACGTAAGTTCGGCAATTGCAATAGTGTCACTCGGGATTTCAACCGCCTACGGAATAAAAAGCGGCAGATTAAGCAAAAAACTGGCGGCAGTCGCAAAAGAAGGTCAGGATATAGCGGCAGAAATTACCGGAAAAATTGAAAAAGGTCTAAGCGAAAGCGACGAGATAGCTAATAACCTGACCGGTAAAACTCAAAAAGAAATAGACAAAATTAAAGAAGAGGTAAAAGGTCTCGGCAAATGGCAGGACGGGCAAATTGACGGAGTAAGAAAAGAATTATCCGAAAGGATTTCTCAAATAGCGTCCTCCGTCAAATCACCAAATGCTGAAGAAATTCTCGTATCGCCGGTAAACGTCAACGGCATGGAGCTTAATCTTGCAAGTGTCATGAACGGATACGGTAAATATACGGGAGAACTGGAAAAATCACTTCAAAGCGAATCCGCAAGACGTATCTTCGGTATAGTTGACAGATCAAAATCAGTTATACGTGATGACGTAATGATAAGAGTTCCAACGTCAGAATTCAAAACCTACATAAGCACAGGCGGCATGTCAACCGTTCCGCGTGAAGTCATTGCAAACCTCGGCGGAATTATTAACCAGAAACAAAATGCACGTCTTGTTGTTGATATGCCAATGTATCTGGGACAGGTGTCAGATGACGCATATTTTTCAATTACAAAATTGAAAAACGGATTGTTTGAATACAGATCAAGCAAAGAAGCATCTCCGCTTGCGACACTGGAACACATAAATACCCTGCAAATTCCTATATACACGGATAAAGGCAAAACAACAGAGCTCGTTGATATGTATATAGCAAGAGGGAAAACTCAGGAAGTTGATCTTGAGCTTATGAAACCATGGCTTGAAAAAGGACTGGCTCAGGAGCTTAATGCCTCAATAAAATCCGGCGAACCTTTTGTTATTGACCGCAATCTGTTCAGAATAGAATACAACCCTGCGGATAATCCGAAACCTGTTGCAAAAATTAAATACGACACGGTATTTTATAAGCATAACAAATTCCTTATGGATGGTCCGGTTGAAGAAGGCAAAGCAAAAACAATTTATAACAATCTGACACATGAATCCGGAGAAACCGAAAGATTTATGTATTTTGATAAATTTTTCTACGAAGGGCTTTTGCATAATGCCGAAACTTCTACGGAAAATTTACGCGCTGACCTCATTATAGGTAATGACTGGCAGACAGGCGGTATCAGCGCAATGATGAAATTGCTGACCACAGCTAAAAAATACTTCGGACTTGACCCGAAAGTGGCTGACAAAATGTATAATACACCGGTTATTACAATTATGCACAATGCAGGGCTTATGGGTAATGTATGGCACAGTCAGGCAAAATTATTGAATATACTTTTCGGTGAACATTCTGCAATGATAACAAAAAATGCCTGGATGCCAAAGGGCTCTTCTTTGAATGCTGACTCGCTCAACGGGCTTTTCCACGGTCACAGTTTCAACCCGCAGACAATGGCAGCAGCATATTCAGATACAATTATCCCCGTATCAAAAGGTTACGGTCATGAAATGGCATCCCATAGCGGATTTGGACGGGATAATCATGATATATTCAGAATGAGAGCCAGATACCACGAATACGGCGATATGGAACATTTGAAATACATAGCAAGACAAAATAACCTTGATCCGTCGCAGATTTCAGATGTTAATATAGCATACAGACCGATTACAAACGGAAGCGACAGAATCAGCAACAAAATGGTTCCTAAAAAGCTCCGCGAAGTAGAAGGATTCCTCAACCTTGAGCCAAAATCACTCCGCATGCCTGACGAATGCAGTTCAATAGTTGAATGGCACAACCATAACAAACAGGTTTACCTGAATAAAGTTTTGGAAGACCTGAATAAAGCCAAAACAGGTCAGGGCAACCCGATGAATATAGAGCTTGCCGAATTAACAAACCTTGACGGAGTTACAAAAGACACAATGATTGTATCTACCGCAGGACGTATTGTTGACCAGAAGGGTCTGGATATCTTTGCGGAAGCCATTGATGAATTTTTATCAAGACATAAGGGCGAAGATTATCCGGTATTCTATGCTCAGGGCGTAGGTGATAAGGTATATATCAACAAATTGCTTGAAATAAAACGTAATGCCGCACAAAAATACGGTCAAAAAGCAGCTGACCGAATAGTATTTGCAAGACTGTTTTCCGAAAAAGGCAGATACGAAGGCTGCAAAATGATGTCAGACTTTACTGTTATGTCAAGCTGGTTTGAACCGTGCGGACTCGTTCATAAAGAAATTGCCTCCTATAGCGGCGCAATTCCTATTGTCAATAAGGTCGGAGGCTTAACTGACGGCTTGTCTGACGGCGTTAATGCTATTTTCTCAGAAATGAGACCTAAATATGAAAAAGAATTTGATAAAGACGCCCTTGACTTTAACCGTAAAGCTTTTGCGGACGCACTCGACAAAGCCTATAAAATATTCAAAGATAAAGAAAAATTCACACAAATGCTTGAAAATTCTTTCAACGCAGACCACAGCTGGCTTAAACCGGGCGGACCTATGGAAGAATACGCAAGGCTTTTTGCGGATTTAAGAGTCCTTAATCAAGATGTTCTAAGACACAATTAAGGTTAATTTTTATCACATTTAAAAAACAAAGGCGTTTATTATACGCCTTGTTTTTTGTATAATAATTTTGTAAAAATTTTTATAAGGGTTAAGATGGACAGATTTTTTGGAATTTTCGGGATAATACTAATTTTTGCCATAGCATTTTTAATGTCAAACAACAAAAAGGCAATAAATTACAAAACGGTTGTAACCGGTTTTGTTTTGCAGATATTACTGGCTGTATTTGTATTTAGAGTGCCGCTCGGTCAGAAATTATTTCTTGCGATAGGGGAATTCATACAAAAAATTCTGGTATTTGCCAGAGAAGGCGGACAGTTTGTATTCGGCGGATTAATGGACGGCAAATGGGAACTTGCAAACGGCGGACAAATTTTTGCGCTGCAATTGATAAGCTCCATAATCTTTATGATGATACTTGTAAATATGCTTTACTATTACGGCATAATGCAGCGGATAGTAGCAGTTCTTGGCAAAGGAATGAACAAATTAATGTCAGTATCCGGCGCCGAAGCGCTTTCAAACGTAGCAAGCGCATTTGTGGGACAGATTGTAGCGCAGATAATGATAAAACCTTATCTGCCTAAGCTTACCAGATCAGAACTTCTTGCATCAATGGCAGGAAGCATGGCGTGTATTTCAGGGGCAACAATGCCTTTATATATAGGGATGGGGATTCCTGCGCAATACATACTGGCATCATCAATAATGGCGGCTCCGGGAGCGCTTGTGATATCAAAAATAGTTTATCCCGAGGTTAATACGCCGGAGACGAGCGAAAATTTTCAGGTCAATTTCAGTAAACGTAAAAGAACACACGCAAATGTATTTGACGCGATTTCAGCAGGCGCATCAGAGGGTATGAAAGTTGCCATAAACGTTATTGCAATGATTCTTGCGCTTGTGGCGCTTGTGGCGTTGATTGACTGGGTTTTAGGCGGCGTAGGAAGCTTGATTGTGAAATATCTCCATATAAATTCATTTTTAGGAATGGATCTTGCACATTTGTCATTAAAAATGATTTTAGGCGAAATTTTTGCGATATTTGCGTTTTTAATGGGGGTACCTCTGAGTGAGGCAACGACAGTCGGAAGTTTAATGGGGACAAAACTTGTATTAAACGAAATGGTTGCTTATGTTGACCTGACGCATCTGCCGGTTGCTCTGACAGACAAAAGCTTTTTGATAGCAAGTTTTGCGCTTTGCAGTTTCGGAAACTTCGGCTCTATTGCAATACAATTAGGCGGGATAGGCGAACTTGCTCCAAACCAGCGCAAAAACCTCGCCAGATTAGGTTTAAGGGCGCTTATCTGCGGGACTTTAACCTGCTATATGTCAGCAGCTATCGCAGGAATTCTGTTTTAGATACCAGGATACTTAGGCACCAAGGATTTACAGTTGGGCTAAATGCCAAACCTGCATACTTTGGTCCCCTCCCTCCTTGAGGGGGAGGGTAAGGGTGGGGGGAAACTCAAGTAAAAAGATACTAAGATACTAAGGCACTAAGAATTTACAGTTGGACTAAATGCCCGACCTGCAAAAATTTGTACTGCAGATTCCCGAATTTGCATACTAATATACCCTGCTCACTTTTAGTGAACAAGTTGTATGAGCCTACAGTCAGATATCGCGGCTATCTTTTTTAAAACAGATAGCCGGAAGAATTATTTTTTCGGTAAATAGTTCTGCCAGTGCTCGTCTAAGTTTTGAATAAATTTATGCGCGTCAATTACGTCGTCATAATTGATTGCGTCAGGTCCTTGCTGCACTTCAAGCGGTTCTTCATCGCCTTTTAACGGTATTCCGCCTGAAAATCCGACAAAGGCTACTCCATAACCGCGTCCGCAGTTTTTGCATTTGAGCTGAGCTACAATTAAATCCTGTTGATAACGGCTGATGAATATTGAATCTTCGTCAAATCCCGTTCTGCATGTTGCACAGCATAAATTCTCAAATAATTTTTTGATATTCTTTTTCATATTACCTCTTTATTATAACAAATTTTTCTGATTTTTTCATTATTTCTTTAAATTATGTTAATAATTATAACAAACTGGGAATAATATACATGTGACAAAAGGAGCGTGTCATGGAAGCAATTAACTTAATCCTATTTGGTTTTATCGTTTACACTGCGTTAATCGTAGTTCCGAGCATTTGGGAAGAATTAACAACAGAAGGATAAAACTTCTAAAATCTAAGACGTAAATTTTCCGGCGTTGTTCCGGCGCCAATCAGGGAAGTGTAGAGAGTAAAAAGTGTTTGTTGTACGCTTAATTAAATAAGCGTTATTTGTCGTGCGAAAACGGCATTCTTTGATCCCCTCCCCCCTTGAGGGGGAGGGCAACAAAACCACGAAAATAACCCGGAAATTGTAGATTGGGGTTTACACTTATTCCCTTTAGTCGTGCGAAAGTTGTATCATAAGTATCTTAGTACCTTAGTATCCTAGTATCTTAGTAACTTCTTCCGTACATTCAAGCGCAACGTCCGTTACAAAATCCATGTCCTGTTTTTCGATTATCAAAGGCGGGTTAAAGTAGATTACGTTGCCCAGAGGTCTTAAAAGCACCCCGCGTGTAAGGGCTTTTTTGTAAATTTGATAACCCACACGCAAATCGCTTTCAAACGGCTCTTTTGTGTTTTTATCTTTCACGAGTTCTATTGCATTAATAAGTCCGATTGAACGGACTTCCCCGACATTTTTGAGCGGAAGGAATTTTTCTTTAATAATTTTATTAAAATACGGCGCCTTTTCGTTTGCTTTTTGAATAATATTTTCATCTTCAAGAATATTCAGGACTTCGCACGCTGCGGAAGCGGCAAGAGGGTTCCCGCTATAAGTATGGCTGTGCATAAAGGCTTTACCTTTATTGTAATCTGCATAAAATGCGTCATAAATCTTCCGGGTAGTAATAAACACCGCCATCGGCATATATCCGCCTGTCAAACCTTTTGAAAGACACATTATATCAGGCGAAACACCGGCATGGTCGAACGCAAACATCTTGCCTGTTCTGCCGTAACCCGTTGCGATTTCGTCCGCAATCAAATGAACGTTGTATTTGTCGCACAACCCGCGTAATTTTTTCAAATACAGCGGCGGATAAATCTTCATTCCCGCCGACCCCTGCAACAAAGGTTCAACAAGAATTGCAGCGGTTTCGCCGCCATAGCGCGCAAAAGTTTTTTCCGCATTTTCAAAACACTCACAATTACAGTTGTCGCGGCATTTGCCGTAAGGGCATCTAAAACAATCCGGTCCGTCAATTCTCACTATATCAAGCAAAATAGGTTTGTAAATTTCGGAATACAAATCCACGCCGCCGACAGATAGCGCTCCGATGGTTTCACCGTGATAAGCGTCTGACAGCGCCATAAAACGTTTTTTCTGCGGGTTTCCTGTCTGGTAATGGTACTGAAAACTAACCTTCATCGCAGCCTCAATCGCAGATGAGCCGTTATCCGTAAAATTAAATTTACAAAGCCCCTCAGGCAAAACTTTTGAAAGCTTTTCACACAAATTTATAACAGGCTTGTGGGTAAAATTTGCGAAAATAACGTGTTCAAGCCGGTCAATCTGTGATTTTACGGCAGAGTTAATTCTCGGATTGCAGTGCCCGAGAAGATTACACCACCACGAACTCACAACATCCGCGTAGCTTTTCCCGTCAACGTCATACAGATATAACCCATTGCCGTGGTCAATCACAATAGGCGGCAAATCCTCGTAATCCTTCATCTGGGAACAAGGATGCCAGATATATTCCAAATCCTTTTCCTGCCATTCGTTCATTTAATAAATCTCCTTAAACAAACTTAACAATTCGTCTTTTTCAATTCTCAAATCATTAGCGCCTGATTTAACCTGTGCTACGACCTTTACGCCGGTTAAATTCTCAATGACAAGCTTATTATCCGTATGCATTATATTATTTTCGTCAAAATTATTTAAAATTATGCCTTTTATGTTAATTCCGAGTTTTTTTGCATACTCAACCGTCAAAAATGTTGAATTAATAGTCCCCAAACCGGCCGGTGCAACAATTAAAATATCCATCTCCAGAGCTTTTATAACATCCTGCAAAAGAATTTTTTCGCCGCCGTCAAGCTTAAACGGACATGCAATCCCTCCCGCGCCTTCTACTACCACATAATCAAAGGCATGCCGAATTTTTGTGAAATCAGCTTTAATTTTTTCTATAGTAACCGGCTGTTCCGCCATTTTTGCCGCAAGATGAGGGGACAGAGCAGGTTTATACGCATAACTTACAAAATCATACGGATCAGCATCAATTTTTGCGGTTTTCAAAACAAAATCGACATCTCCGGGGCATCCGTCGGTCAGCCCGCTGAGAACGGGTTTGTAGTATCCGCAATTCATGCCGAATTCGCGCATTTTTTTTACGATAAGCCCTGAAACATAAGTCTTTCCTGTGTCCGTTCCCGTTGCTGTAATGAATATACCTTTTGACATTGCCTTTCCCTAAGAACAAGCGATAACTTGGAAAAGTTATCGCTAAAATGAATATATATGAAGATTAACATCTTCTATAATGCGCCGGCACCATCTAAGAAGTAATCATAATGCCGTACATCATCATAATTGTTGATAAATTCTGCTTCAACTTCTTTTTGAACCTCAGGAACAACTTTCGCTGCAACTGATCTGCTCTTTAATATTTTATCAATATTTGGTTCTAATGTCAACTCAAAATGAAAACGTCCGTATTTTCTATCCTGTTCATATGCGGTATTGATGAGCGGATAGCCCCAGTATAGCCTTGCGCTCAAATCGCCCGGAAGCTGTACTCTTAACCCCATACCGACTGATGCTAAGAAATAACTTCCGCCGCCACTGCCCATCATCATTGTATCTGTTCTTGCGTCAGGGAATACGCCGGCATGATCCACGAACACAACGCCCTGTACGTATTTACCTAAGAACGGAATTTTTTCGCCTGATCTCGGGCTTGTAATCTGTCTCGGCAACAGCGGGAATATCAAGTCAGCACTTGCAAAGTAACCGCTTTTACCAATCATAATACCTTCCGAATAACCTCTTACGGTCAACATACCGCCTGCCTGGAACTGGTCAATATACGGAATGTATTTGTTGTTAGGAATTATCTGGTAATTGCTGCGAACCTGTGCATAGACACCGTGTGAAAAGTCATGCAATCTTAACAATCCGCCTGAATATTTGAAGTAGCTTGATTGACTGTCAAATATAGGGAATGCCATAGACGCGTTCTGGTTAAAATACCATATACCGCGCTGGGTGTCTTTTCTTATGTTGAACCCGACATCGGCACTCGTGACTTCATCAAGAGACAACTGTGAAGTACCGTTGCCAAGGTCTTTTAAAATATCCATGCCTGTATATACACGTTTATAGTTGATAGATCCGTAACCTTTAAGCTCAAACCCTTGAGTACGTTTGATAGGCTGTGAATAATACAATGAATAGATGTAAGATCTTGTATTCAAGCCATACGGAGCATATTCACCCCATTTAACTTTAGCAAACGTAGACGCGTAGCTGAAACCTATACGACCGTCGTATTTATTAACAGGGATGTTATAATCAAAGAACGGGCTTATTGAACCGCCGCTGAAATATGAACCTAAGCTCATTCTGTCACGGTAGCCGAACAAGCTGTCCGCAATCAACATCGGACCGCCTCTTAATTTACCGGTCTGGTAACGACCTGCGTTATCCATCACACCGATTAAGTGGAACGGGAATTTTTCTTCCGCAGAAAGTTCTATATCAGTTGTACCGGGTTTTTCACCGGCTTTTAAGTTTGCGGAAAGTTTTACGCCTTCGTTATATCTGTTAAAATCAAGTACGTCTTTTTCTAATTTTACAATATCAAACAACTGGTGTTCTTCATCCGGAATTCTATCGAGAATGTAGTTTGATTTAGTCCATTTGTTGCCGTCAATTGTAACTTTACCGATACGGCTTTCTATCAAATCAATATATATAGCACCGTTTTCAACCTGTTGTTCCGGCAAATATGCCTTTGCGGTAACAAAACCTTTTTTGGCATAAAGCGCGTTAATCTCGTCAATCATTGACTGAATATCAGTTATGAAAAGGTTTTTGCCTGCGTATTTTGAAATAATCGGTTCAATTTCTTCTTTAGTTAAAATTTCAGAAGGTGCGACTTCAATAGAATCAACATAAACGCCTTTAGTTTCGAGTTCCTCTACTTTTGCGCGGATAACGTCACCTGAGCCTTCGGGCGCCCCATGAATTACCGTGCTGCCCTTAGTCCCGCCTTCTTCACGTTCCTCCTGATATCTTTGATAATCTGATTGAATATTCTGGCGTTCCTGCTCAAAACGTCTTGTATCAAAATCGTGTTTTACGTTCGAACCGGTGTCACGAATCATATTCATTGTATCTTGAATGCTTGGCATTTCGACCGCAAACCCGCTCTGCGGCACGCAGCACAAAACCGCCAGCGACACTGCCGTGCTTAGAAATATCTTCTTTGAAATCACCTTTTTCATATAATATTCTTACCTTTTGAATTTTTAGTCCGGCAATTATATTTTCCTACTATAAAACCCGGACATAAAGTTTTTTTGTATTTTTATTACAATTTAGTAACAAAAATTTATTTTTTGACACAAATAAGTGTTCACCTGCTATTATTATAAAGTATTATTTTGTTCTTGTAAACAATATGACGAAAATTTAACGTTTTTACTTTAACAAAAATAAAAAAATCATACATTTAGTGGAGGAGTTATGGAAATTAAAAAAATCGCTATTATGGCAGCCGCAGCAATATTTTGTACAAATTCAGTACTGGCGGCAGGGGTTGCAAGTGTAGACACTCAAAAAGTTCTTGCCGCATCAGCAAAAGTTGCTGCTCTGCAGAAAAAAGAAGCGGCAAATGACAAAGAATTATACAATTTTCTTGAAACCGCAAACAAAGAAATCGCAAAAGTTTCTGATGTAAAGAAAAAGGAAGACTTACAAAACAAATACAGCAAACAATTAAGCGATAAAAAAGAAAAAATGGCAAAGGAACACGTTGCACAGATTAAAAAAATTGACGAAGAAATCTCAAAAGTTATAGCCGATCAGGCAAAAGCAAAAGGCTATGATATGGTTATCACAAAAGGCGTAGTCCTCTATAGCGCCAACGATATTACGGAAGATGTGGTAAAGGCTGTTAAAAGCATAAAATAACCGTTTTTTTTGTGTTATAATCCTTTTATGAAAGATATTCAAAATCTGGAAGATACAAGAGAAGTCGACATTCAAAAAGTAGGCATAAAACACATTGAGCTGCCGCTTATAATCCAGCGGAAAAACAATTCAAATCAGGTTGTCTGTGCAAAAGCCCGTGTAAATGTTTCTTTGCCCCAAAAATACAAAGGAACGCATATGTCACGATTTGTGGAAGTTTTGAGTGAATGGCAGACCAAAAATCTTCTGGGGGTCGACATAAAAGGCTGCCTTGAAAAAATTATAAAAAAATTACACGCACAAAGCGGAGAGCTGGAATTCAAGTTCAAATATTTTATTGATAAACCGGCGCCTGTCACGGGATTTCCCGCACCTATGAGCTATGAATGTTCTTTTGAAGGCAGAATATATGACGGAATATACAAATTTATACTCGGAGTTGTAGTACCTGTTACAACGCTTTGCCCGTGCTCCAAAGAAATTTCCGAAAACGGCGCGCACAATCAACGCGCATACATCTCCGTCAAAGTTTCTTATGACGAAAATGACCACATCTGGCTTGAAGATTTGATAGAACTTATTGAAAATTGCGCATCCTGCCCTGTTTATCCGCTTTTAAAACGCAAAGACGAAAAATTCGTTACGGAAAAAGCATGGGACAACCCGAAATTTGTCGAAGATGTTCTGCGCGACGTTGTTGTCAAGCTGCGCAAACACCCAGTTATTAAAGAGTTTGAAGTTGAATGTGAAGCTTTTGAAAGTATCCACAACCATTCCGCCTGGGCTTACCAAAAAGAAATCCTGCGTTAATTATAAATTTCCAAAAGCCGCTTCCCTCTCAAAGAGTCACTCCACCCTTTAAAGCCGCTTTCCCAACTCCGAAAACAGCTTTCCCTTCAAAGAACCACTCCCTCCATTGAGTGAACCGTTTTTCCCCTCCGAGAACCGCTCACCCCTCAGAGAGCTGACCTCCCCCGGTGAACCGCTCCCCTTCCGAAAACCGCTCCCCCTCAGAGAGCTGACCTCCCCCGGTGAGCCGCTCCCCTTGCGCAGAGCCGTCAAATTTTATTCACTCTTTTTTTGAGTCTTGCACCGTAAGTTTCGTGAACATCCACAATCGACATGAACGCATTGGGGTCAATTTCGCGGACGATTTCCTTCATTTTTGACATCTCAAGTCTGGAAATTATGCAGTAAATCATAGTTTTATCAATTTTAGAATAGCCGCCCTGCCCGTAGATATAAGTGATTCCGATATCCAGCCTGTCAATCAGCGCCTGACCGATTTCGTAAGACTTGTCGCTTATGATACGGACGGATTTTGAGCTATTCAGCCCTTCAATAACAATATCAATAACCTTAAACGCAATAAAATACGTAAGCATTGAATACATGGCTTTTCCCCAGCCGAAAACAAGCCCCGCACCGGAATAGATAAAAATATTCATCCCCATGATAAATTCTCCGACCGAAAATCCCCATTTTTTGGATAAAACAAGCGAAAGGATTTCCGTTCCGTCAAGAGAGCCTTCATTTTTAAGAATTATACCGACGCCGGTCCCGAGAATAATTCCGCCGAATACAGTGGCAAGCAAAAGATCATTGGTTGCATGATGTCCGTGAAAAACATTCAGCGCAAGTGAAAAAACTATAATTGCAAAAAATGTCTGTAATACAAATTTTTTCCCCATTTTTGTAAACGCAAGACAAATAAACGGGAAGTTAATCAAAACAACGAGCAGACCGAGATTTTTGCCGGTAAGATAACTTGCTATCATAGAAATACCGATTACACCGCCGTCAATAATGTTATTCGGAAGCAAAAAACCTTCAATTGCCGCAGCCGCAATGAATGCCCCGATAGTCAAAAATAACATTTTGCGGATTATTAAAAGTATTCTGATTTTTAATGGTATAGGTTTTGTCTGCATAAATTATTTCTTTTTAATTGTAATAAAATTATTTATTTTAAAAACAGTTTTTTCGTCATTATCGTCTACCGGCTGCACCCCGAGAATATTTTCGAGATCAGTTTTGAGAGTAACAAGATCTTCATAGCGTTTTAGGGTCCCGTCAATACAAATAGAGACATCGCCGGTTTCTTCCGACACAACAAGGCAGGCAGCGTCGCTGACTTCTGACATTCCGATTGCCGCGCGGTGGCGTGTACCGTATTTCCAGCTTAATTTCGGGTCCTCGGTGAGCGGCAGAAGAACACCTGCAGAGATAATTTTGTCACCGTTAATCACAACCGCGCCGTCATGCAGCGGAGTATTCGGGTGGAAAATCGTCAGCAAAAGCTCCGTAGAAACATCGGCGTTCAATTCTGTTCCCACATCGTAATATGTGTTGCTTAAATCGTCCTGAAATACTATCAGGGCACCGGTGTGGGATTTGGAAAAATATTTTACGGCTTCCACAATCTCTTTCACAACATCAATACGCTTGTTGTCAGCTTTTTTAGAGTTATTAAAAAGTTTGTTTACAAAATCGACCTGCCCCAAAAATCCCAAAAAACGTCTTAATTCCGGCTGGAAAATTACGATTAAACTCAATGAGACAAGGGTTACTACGGATTTCAAGAAAACACCGATTATCTTGAGGTCAAATCTTATTAAAATCTCACTGAAAATCCATAAAAATACCAGAAAAAACGCACCTTTTACAAATTTTTCCGACTGGGTATTTTTGATAAATCTTTTATAGAAAAACCACAAAATTGCAATGATAACGCATATTTCCGCCAGATTTGTCCAGTTAAATGCCAATTCCATCGGCGCTATTAAACTTTGAAAATATGCTGCAATTTCTGATATCATATTAACTCATCCAAAATAACATCACGTGAGATTAAATCCTCTAACGTCTCTCTATATACTATAATATCAGATTGTGAATTATTTACAAGTACCATACAGGATTTTTGTACGCGATTGTAATTAGATGACATGGAAAAATTATACGCACCCGTGTTAAACACGCATAAAATGTCACCTTTTTCGGGATTAGGAAGTACTATATCTTTGATTAAAATATCGCCTGACTCACAAAATCTGCCGGCAATTGTTACAGTTTGTAAATTTTTTGCAGAATTTGCTTTATTTGCAATTTGCGCGGAATACTGAGCCTGATACATTGAGGGACGCGGATTATCAGCCATTCCGCCGTCAACGGCGACATATTTTGTACCGTGGGGAACCTGTTTTTGGCTGCCTACCGTGTAGAGGGTAACGCCGGAGGTGGAAATAATGCTTCTGCCCGGCTCTATGTAGATAAAAGGCGCATCTACAGCGTATTTTTGAACTGCATTATTGAGTGATGTTATAATCACATTAGCGATTTCGTCTACAGACGGGGGGTTTTCAAATTCCGTATATTTAACCCCGAGCCCGCCGCCGAGGTTGATTTCATAAAGGTTTAGCGCAAATTTTTCCTTCAGGCGCGCGATTTCTTTAACCAGAATTTCAACTTCGTCAGAGTAAATTTTTGTTTCAAAAATCTGGGAGCCGATATGTGCGTGAAGCCCTGTTAATTCCAGATTTTTGTAATTTTTCAGGATAAGTTCAACCGCATCGTCAATCTGCGTAAGGTCAAACCCGAATTTTGAATCGAGATGACCGGTTTGAATATATTCGTGGGTGTGGCATTCAATTCCGGGGGTAATCCTCAAGAGGATTTTGACGGTTTTATTTTTTGACAGGGCAATTTCATTAAGCATTTCAAGCTCGGTAAAATTGTCAACGGAAATTCTGCCCGTGTTCAAATCAATCGCCAGCGAAAGCTCGTCAAAAGACTTATTATTGCCGTTAAACAGGACTTTTGACATATCAACGCCGGCTTTGTATACCGTAAAAAGCTCCCCGCCGGATACAACATCAAACCCGAAACCTTCTTTTGCAATCAATTGCGTGGTTGCTATCGTGCACAGGGCTTTTGACGCGTACATCATACGAATTTTCGGGTATGATTTGAACGCGTTTTTATAATCCCTGCAAACACTTTCGATTGTATATTTATCAATAACATACAAAGGCGTACCGAATTTTTTTGCAAGTTCAACCGTGTCGCATCCGCCGATTTCAAGGTGTCCGGAAGCGTTTACGGCAGCGGTCAGGGGTTTTAGCGATTGATTTGTACTCATTTTTTGTCCTCTTTTTATTTTAGAGTAACAAATTTAGAGGAATTTTTCAAGCACAAATGCAATACAAACAAGTACGGTAAAATAAGTTGTAATGTTACGCGCAAGATACAGCCTTAAATAAAAGCTCTGTGTGCCCTCTTTTTCAATCTGCGCCCAGTTTCCCAGAGGGTAATTCCACCATCTGACAGGCGGAATTGCGGTTTTATCCTCATTGTATTTTTGCAAACTTACATATAAAAGATAAATCAGAGGCAAAACCAGAAATGTTAATAAAATACAGTAAATCTGCGTCAGATAAGCAAAAACAGCCATAAAAACAAATCCCTCCAAATAAATTGCAGGCAAAACCTTCAGCGCGCTGTTTTTATCCGCAAACGACACTGCAAGAGTTTTTTTATGGGAGCACAAATCCCCGTCATAATCCAAAATTGTATGTGTGTACAAAAACGCAATTACAAAAGGCGACACCCCGAGTGACAGGATTAAAACATCAAGCGAAAACGCCCCTGTCATAACGTAATAAACCCCCTCAAACAACAACGGTCCGTACGTAATTCCGACCGCAAGTTCGCCGAGTCCGATAAATGTAAATTTTGAATAAAAAATTACAAAAACACTTGCAAGAAGTGCAATCAAAACCACGCCCCAGCCGGTAAAAAATGTCAACAAAGCCCCGAAACATACCGCGATTAACAAACACACCAATCCTGCGATAAGCAGCCCCTTATGCGTTACAAGTCCGTCCGTTATGAATTTGCATTTACAAATTTGAGCGGATTTAAGGTATTTTTCGTCTTTTGACAAAATATTATAGTCAAAATAATCATCAAAAATATTCGCGGCAAGATGTGCAAAACACACACCGATAAGTGCAAGAATTCCGTAAAATGCATTCCCGCCGGATATAATCCCGTAAACAAATACCGCAAGCCACGACATAACCGTCACCGGCAAAGCAAATGCTCTTGAACAATTCCACCAGAATTTAATTTTATTCACAATAAAATATTCCCAATCCCCGCAACACTCTCATAACTTGCGCCTGCCTCCAGAATTTCTTCCGCGGTTAATCCGAAAAGCGTAATCAGCGCATAAACATCTTTGTCACCGGTTTTGAGCATCTCAACAACCGTTTCAACCGCCTCTTCTCTTGAAAGCTTTGAAAATCTGTCGTGAATCCCTATATGTAAACTTCTTTTCTTTGCCTTGCCCAAAATTAACCTCTGATTTTTTCAAATGCAAGAAGTGCTGCCCCTATTAAACCGGCGTAATTTCCTGCTTGAGCTTTAACAACCTTTGTCGGGGTTGTTACGATTTCTTTATTCAAAGCTTCCGTCAGGTAATCAGTATTGGCAAAATCCGCCATAGAGCCCGAAAGCACAATAATTTCCGGATCAAAAATATTCGCAAGCCCGATTAACCCCTGCAGAATATCATCCTGCCAGCGTTCGTAAATTATTGTCATGCCCGCATCACCCAATTTGTAACCGCCGATTATATCATATGTTGTAATATCCGGATTGCCTGAAATTTCTTCACCGGTCTTTTTCAAGCCCGTTCCTGACGCATAAGTTTCAAAGCAATCCCACGACCCGCAGGAACATTTTCTCAGCCTGTCAGTTCTTAATTTAAAATGCATTTCGCCTGCGGCGCCGTTTTGCCCTTTCAAAAGTTTTCCGTCAACTATAATTCCGCCGCCTACCCCTGTTCCGAGCGTCAGCATAATTGAATGGAGGCATCCTTTTGAGGCGCCGAGTTTATATTCCGCCCACGCGGCGCAATTGGCGTCGTTTTCCAGAAATACCGGCTTTTTACTGATACTTTGAAAATCTGTTGACGGGTATTCTTTTGCAATATTTCCGGTTGAACCTATAACTTTCGTATTCTCATTATTAACCGCACCGCAGGTGGAAAATGCCACAAGATCAACTTTTTTTTCGTGTTTTATAATAATATTTCTGAGAGTCAAATATATTCCTTCGTACTTTTTGGGAGTGGATACTCTCTCGACTTCGGAAATAATTTCACCGTTTTCATCAACAATTGCGGAATATATTTTTGTACCGCCGATATCTATTGCAAGTGCTTTTCTCACTGTTTATTCCCCCTTTGAACAAAACGTTTTGTAATCAGCTGCGGACGTGTGATTGCCGAACCTATAACAACAAAATGCGCGCCCAGTTCAAAGGCTTTGTCAACATCTTCCGGCTCCCAGATACGTCCTTCCAGAACAACGGGAATATTTACCGATTTTACAAGCTTTTCAATCAGCGGAAAATCCGGACCTGACGGCGAATCTTTTGACTCAAGCGTATATCCTGCAAGCGTTGTCGATAAAATATCCGCACCGAGTTTTGCCGCCTCAATTCCTTCTTCCACCGTTGAAATATCCGCCATCGCAACTCTGTTATTTATATGAATGTATTTAATAAGTTCCGGCAAAGACGCCTTGTTAGGACGCGGTCTTTGAGTTCCGTCAAAAGCTACAATGTCTGCGCCTGCTTCTATTAACGAAATTACGTCTTTTAATTCCGGCGTAATATAAACAATTTCTTTGTAATTCGCAGGAATAATGTCCGGCTTTGTAATCCCTATAACCGGCACGTCAAAAAGCGTCTTGGCATTTCGCACATCCCTGACGCCCGCTACACGCAAGCCGCCGGCTCCGCCTTTTACTACCGATTTCATCATCGCAGCCATGCATTTTTCCAGATACAACGGCTCGCTCGGCATTGCCTGAACAGATACCACTACCTTATTTTTTAAACGTTCAATTACATCCATGGTTTATATTATACCCTAAAAAAAGTTTTTGCGTTATAATAAACTTGAGAGAGGTAATATGAAAAAAGAATTAATAAAATATCCGTATTTGACCCGTCCGGTTGAAGTCTATACCCGCGATAACGGTCACACTATCGTACTTGCACATAAAGAAGGCATTCTTGCAAATCTTTCCACCTGGGTCAAAACAGGTTCCATAAACGAAAATGACAAAAATAACGGAATTTCGCATTTTTTGGAACACTTGATGTTCAAGGGTACTCACAAACACAAAGCCGGCTACTTTGACAGAACTCTCGAGGCTAAAGGCGCTATTGTAAACGCCGCCACATGGAAAGATTATACTTTTTATTACGTAACTTTACCGGAAGGTGAAAACTGCAAAGACCTCAACCTTGCGATTGAACTTCATGCGGATATGATGCTTGATCCTGTTTTGCCGGAAGAAGAAATCGGCGCGCCGTTTGATTTGAACGACACAAAAGTCACCGACAAACGCGAACGACATGTCGTTATTGAAGAAATCAGAATGCGCAAAGACCAGTCGTGGACAAAAGTTTACAACGCTTGTAATTTTAATATGTACACCAAGCACCCCTACAAGCGCGATGTCATCGGCACTCCCGAAATTATCTCACAGGTTACGCGCGACGATATAATGAATTATTACAAAACTTTTTATACCCCCGAAAATATGACCACAATTGTTGTCGGGGATTTCGATCACGAAAAAATTCTCGCCAAAATTGAAAAAGAATTCGATTTTAAAGGCCGGGTAAATACACCTGCTGTCCAAAATACCCCTGACACTCCCGTTCAGGAAACACAATATGTCGAACAAACCTCGCATATAAACACATCCTATGCAATGTTCGGCTGGTTAGGACCTAAGGCAAATGAACTGAAAGATACAATATGTCTGGATTTAATCTGCATAATATTCGGTGACGGCACAAGCTCCAGATTATACAGAAATTTGATTGAAAAAATTCCTGATCCCGTATTCAATATGATTAATTCAGAACATTATCAGTTCAAAGACGGCGACAATTTCTTTATTCAGGCTAATTTTAAACCCGAAAAGAAAGATTTGGCGCTCGATTTGATTAAAAAAGAACTCGAAAAACTTTTGACGGATAAGATTACAACGGAAGAACTTTTAAAAGCCAAGAAAAAAACTAAATCTAAATTCGCATACTCTGCCGAAACCGTCTCCGAAATCGGCGAAAATATAGGCTATTATATGACAATGTGCAATGACTTGAAAATTATTGAACGCTATCTTGACTATCTTGAAAATATTACTGCAGAAGATCTTGAGGAGGTTATAAAAAAATACCTCAATATCAATAACGCGGTAATTTCAGTACTCGTTCCTGAAAAATAATCCTGCAGTTTTCCGTTGGCGTGTAAACCCCAACAGTAAATCCTTAGTGCCCTATTGCCTTAGTATCTTAGTAACTTTTTCTTGAGATCCTGAAACAAGTTCAGGATGACAAATGTAGGTCGGATTTTCCGACAGTAAATCCTTAGTGCCCTAGTATCTTAGTAACTTTTTCTTGAGATCCTGAAATAAATTCAGGATGACAAATGTAGGTCGGATTATCCGACAGAAACTCTTAGTGCCTTAGTATCTTAGTATCTTTTTCTCGAGATCCTGAAACTAGTTCAGGATGACAAATTGTAGGTCGGATTATCCGACAGAAACTCTTAGTGCCTTAGTATCTTAGTATCTTAGTATCTTTTTCTTGAGATCCTGAAATAAATTCAGGATGACAAATGTAGGTCGGATTTTCCAACTGTAAATCCTTAGTGCCTTAGTATCTTAGTAACTTAGTATCTTTTTCTTGAGATCCTGAAACACCTAACGGCTTCGCCGACGGATGCAGGCTCACACAACTCGTTCCTCGTTGGTTCGCTTTGCAAAATTCAGGATGACAGAAAGCGCAGGCTGGGCTTTCAGCCCAAAACTGCCTATACGAGGCTGACAGGATTAGTGATAATTGTAATATCTTTTCAAAAGATTTGTATTATGAGTTGTAATATCAAGCTTATCGCCCTCGTCTACCGGCAAAGGTTCCTGTTCTTTTGGTGTTGTATCAACATTCCGGAAGCGTTCCGGATGGTGTTTTTTCTCATATTCTTCCATTTTAACTTTTACCTTTGCGGCAAGAGGAGTTGCAATACACGGAACAATTACACGCTTACCGATAATTGTTGCCGCCGCAATATCCGCTACAAACTTGAATACGTTCAAGCTGTCTGATTTTACTTTATTATATTCTTTTTCTATTGTAAGTTTTCTTGATAAAGTTTCACCTGCCTGTGCTTGTTTTATACGAATTGCAGAGGCGATATTTTTAGCCATATCAGGGTTGAATGATTTTCTGAACAATTTGTTAAATATCGGACCGCTGTATTTTCTCATTGCAAAGAACATTGCAATCTGCGCTGCAATCATCAAAATACCGTTGGTCAAGTCCAATGCGGCTACGAACTTACGTTTTTCTTCCGGAATTTTCTGGTTATTCAAACTTTGAGTGACATACTTCCAGCAGCCGACACCGTCTTTGACGACGATTGATGTAACTGTTGCAAGTCCCAGTGCTTTTTCAGGATCAACATTGAATTTTTTTTCTGCCCATTGCATCGGAACGCTTTTTTCAACTTTACCGATTATGTGTGAGGTGGCTGATAATATTTTATTTACCGGCATTATTTATCACCTCCGTTCTTTTTTACCCCTGCAAGACCCGGGAATACGGCTTCCATAAATCGCGGATACACCCAGTTCAGTGCGTTGCAGGTTATCGGCAATGTGATACATACCCCGATTAAGATTTTTATAATCTGGTTCGGCGCTTTATAATTGTTTTCTACGAATTTTTTGTAGAGTTTTGTTATGTCTTTATAAATTTTTTGAGTTAATTTTTCCGTATCGGAATCAAATGTATTTGTGTCATGAAGTATTGATGTCATCAATGCGTCTGATGATTTGAACTGACAATTTTCCACCATTTTTTGCACAGCTTCACGAATATTTTGAGTTGTAGCCTTTTCAGGTGACTTAATCTTATTTAATTTTAATTTTGTAATTGTTCTGTCCAGTTCGGAATTTCTCAATGACATTGCGTTAAGATATTCATCAGGGGTAAAACGTTCTTTGCAGGATGCTTTTATTGTATCTATACGGTGAAGAGTCCTTTGAATACGGCTTGCGCGGATTTCTTCCGGTCTGTCGAGAATTTCCTGCAACACAATCTGAATTTCAGGATCTTTTTCTTTTACAAGTGCTGCTTTCAAAATTTCATCAGTTTTTTTGTAAAGTTGTTTAAGCTTATTAGGATCAGTTGTTCTGTCTATTTCTTCAACAGGAATATCTTTGAACATTTCCCGCAATTTATTTTCATTTTCAACGAGTGTTTGTGCTCTTCTTGAATAAAATGCCAAACCGCTGTTATCAATTTTCAATTTAGTAGCATCGGCAATGTATTCGTCAATTTGTTTATTTATCAAGTCAGCAACCGTACGGTTATCAAGATTACGTTTTCCAACTCTTATGTTTCCGGTTTCGCGGAAGGTTTCGGCAACTTCCGCAAGCTGTTCTTCGGCTTTTTTCTCTACGGCTTCTTTTACCATGGTGTCATAATTTTGACGTTCTTCTTTTATTTTTGCAAAACCTTCTTTAAATCCTTCCCATAGAGACGGTTTTGTTATGCCTCTTGCTTTCAAATCTTTTTTAACCTTAGACTGCAGATAAGACTTGCTGTTCAAGGCGGATTGGTCTACGTTTATGCTTAAATTCTTGGCGTATTCCTCGTTGTTGAATATTTTGTCTAAAACTTTATCAATCGGCTTTAAGGCACTTACCTGGAATAATATTGAAAGTACTGCCGAAATAGGCTGTCTCATTGCCGTATATAATTTTGTATTTGTTACTTCTTCTTTTTGTTCTTTTGTTGCATCTTTCGGGGCTTTTACAAACGGGTTGAAACCTATGAATATCGGGGCAACCAAACCTGTTCCTATTGCGGTCAATAATATACCGCCGATTTCTCCTTTTAGCCACTCAAGATTTTTCATCTTCTTTAATATATTTTTAGCGGGAAGGGCATTTGTAATTTCCTCTGCTACGGATATCGGGCTGCCCGTAAAATTGGCATGTCCTTTTTTTATGCCGGTATTTGTATAATTCCCGTTAATCTTCTCTATTTTCATAACTTCTACCTACACATACCTTCTATATATATAGAGTGTTTAACAAAATTAAAATTGCTATCTCCGCGGGAATTATTAAGTTTTGTAAAGCTTGAAATCACTTTCCCTATCCTCAGTTAATTTTAGGCAGAATACGAAACATTAATTCCTCCCGGCGGCCCTGTGGGGACACATGTTTATTATACAACATCAAGGACGGTGTCAAGCAAGACTTGCAAAAAAATCAGGAAGATATAAAATATATAGAAAAGGAACGGAATATATGAATAACTTTATAAATGCAATAAAAGGGTTTATCACCTCATCAAACACGGTTAAAGCAGCGTCGCTTATCGGATTTACGTTTCTGATGACGGCAGTTATCGCGTCACAGAACTATTTTTTCCAGAATATTATAGAAAACGGGATAAGCAAACGTGATATTATTGCGCAAAAGACTTTGACAGTTGTGGATGTAAAAAGGACAGAACAGCACAGAAAAGAAGTTGCAGCAAAAGTAGAGCCTGTTTTGACCTCCGCAGAGGATGAATTTATTAAGACAAACCTTATTACAATGGAGAATTCTATTGTTCAGATAAGAAAAAAAGACATTGCCGATTCCATTAAAATGGACGAATTAAACACCCTTCTGGATTTGTCCGGCAACCCGAGAAAAGAATTTATAACAACGTTTCTGCTGAAATCTGACGACACAAGCCTGCATGATGTTTTTGACAAAGCCAACATGACGCTTGATAAAATTCTGCGCGTCGGAATAAGCGAAAGCGAATACGAAAACAATGATATTCATATTCTTGTAATTAATAACATGGCAACAAATGTTTCAAGACGCCAGATTTCAATAATAAGCGCGCTGTTGGAACAAATAATTGTTCCGAACCTTGTAGTTGATGAATTTGCAACGGAAATTGCCCGTAAAAATGCCATGAATTCAGTCAAACCTTATGAAATCACATTTCAAAAGGGAGACAAAATTTTATTTGAAGGCGAACCGGTTACCAGATTGAAACGTGATGCGCTGCGTCAGGCGGGTTATAACGTTTATGAACTTAACTGGCAGGGACTTTTTGCCATTTACATTCTGGTATTTCTTGCAACATTAATGTTTTTAGGCTATATGAAATTTTTTGAAAAGAAATTTTTAGAAAGCAGTTATCTTGCAATATCCGCGGTACTGTCAATAATAATAGCCTTAATCGTGGCGGTTATGCCAACCGGATTTTCACCGTATATACTGCCGATACCGGCGTACATGATAATGATGGCAATATTTTTAAACACACGTGTAGCCTGTATTGCAACAGTAATCTTATCAACCGTACTGGCAGCAGGTGCGCAGTATGATATTCAGTGGCTTATGACAATTATTCTGCTGTCTGTCGTCTCAATGCTCGCACTTTCAAGAATTCGTTATTCAAGACGGTTTGACTTGATAAAAACGGGATTTCATATCTCTGCGGCAGGTCTTGTAATACTTTTGAGCATTTACCTGCTTGAAAAATGTCTGATTGACGTAAGTAATATTTTAATTGTACAAAACTGTGTATTTTTGTTCTTTAACGGTATACTAAGCTCAATAATCGCACTGGGCTTGTTCCCGATATTTGAAAGCGGGTTCAAAATTATAACTCCGTACGGTCTTGCGGAACTTGCCGATCACAATCAGCCGCTTTTAAAACGTTTGCAGTTTGAGGCGCCCGGGACATATCACCACAGCCTTATGGTATCAAATTTATGCGAAGCGGCAGCGGAAGCTATCGGGGCAAACCCGATTCTGGCACGTGTCGGCGCGTTTTACCACGATATAGGCAAATTAAAACGCCCGCTGTTTTTCGTGGAAAACCAATCCTATTTCGGAATTGAAAATCCCCACACCAAACTTAATCCCAGATTGAGCAAAATGGTTATTACAGCGCACCCCAAAGACGGTGTGGAACTTGCAAAAGAATACGGACTTCCTCCGATAATCCATAATTTTATCCTGCAGCATCACGGTGAAGGTCTGGCAAGCTATTTTTATAATCAGGCTGTTCAGGAAGAAGGGATTGAAAACGTTAAGGAAGAACAATTCCGCTATACAGGACCAAAACCAAATACAAAAGAAACAGCTATCCTCATGATTGCCGATGCTGTTGAATCTGCCGTGCGCTCCTTGAAAAATCCGACACCTGAAGAAATTGAAACAATTATTGATAAAATTATCATTGAAAGATTAAACGATACCCAGCTTGCGGACAGCCCTTTGACTCTCCACGATTTAAAGGTTATTGCCGCAACCTTCAGCAGAATTTTAAGAGGCATGCAGCACAACAGAATTAAATATCAGGAAAATCTCGCCGAAGAATTTGATAAAAGCAAAATAATCATGCCGAACAAAATTCTTGACGAAGACCTCGAAAACAAAATCAAACAGCTGCGAAATGACGAAACCGATAACCAGAATGAACACAAAGATTAATATTTTCACTGAAAATATCTGTCCGGATTTTGAAATTAATGAAAAAAAATTCATTAATATTGCAAAACGCGTGTTGAAATTTTATCTGGTTGAAATTTTTGATAAATCGTGTCTTTTGGGTCAGGACTTTAACACAATATCCTTTGATATTTTGTACTGCAAAAGCGATAAAACCCATGAAATTAACCGCGAATACAGAAATAAAGATTACCCCGCGGATATTATAACCTTTGCAATATTTGCGGACAGCGAGGACAAATTTATATTTGACGGAGAGATTAACCTCGGAGAAATAATCATAGCGCTTGACAAAGTGCAGGAAGAATCCGAAAAAAAAGGTACAACATTTGATTATGAACTTGCATTTTTGATAAGCCACGGCATAATGCACTTATTAGGATTTGACCATTTGACACAGGAAGATTATAATTTTGTTGTAGGAATGCAAAACAGTGCGCTGGAAGGTATAAAAATATGACAAAATACAAATCTCAAGGATTTTCAAATACATTCAAAAATGCCCGGAAAGGTCTCCGGCTGGTTTTGAAAAGCGAAATCAATATAAGAGTCCACTTTTGTGCAGCGCTTTTGATATTAATTCTGGCGGCGCTGCTGGGATTTTCAACTACCAAAATCTGCGTGCTGCTGCTGACGATTTCCGCCGTAATCTGTGCTGAAATGGTGAATTCGGCAATAGAATTTTCGCTTGATGCCGTGTTTCATAACAAATACTCAAAGCTGGTGGGAATGGCAAAGGATATTTCAGCCGGCGCCGTAATGTTTACAACCTTTGTGGCAATAGCCATAGGTATTTTGCTTTTTATCCCCGCTATATTAAATATTTTCAAATAATTCGCAAATACAAACTTAACATATGGACAATTTTATAAAAATATAATATACTTATATCATTGAGAGGAAGTTTTATGGCTAAAAATATTGATACAGTACCTATAGAAGTTTGCATTTTAACTGCGGATCACGATATAAAAGGGGTTGTACACGTTTCAAAATACACCAACACAAACAGGGAACTGACAGATTTGTTAAATGACAGAGAAAGAAGATTTCTTGCGGTAACAAATGCTGAAATCTACCCGAGAAACGCAAATCAGTCTCCCAGAAGATACAACTTTTTAGAAATACACATGGATTACGTATTGATGGTACATCCCGCAACTCAGGCCGTGTTTAAAGATTCCGGAAAAACTCAGGAAGACATCGCACGGTTCAGAGATTTAAGACTGAAACTCAACCAGACAAAACCGTTTTAGATGAAAGCTTTATTAGTTGATAACATAAATAATATTGCGGTTGAAATTCTCAACAGCAAAGGGATTGAGACATGTGTTATGCCTCCGCAAAAGGATTTGAGCGGGATTATCGGAGATTTTGATGCGATTTTACTCCGGAATTTGACCTGCATTACGGAAAATGTAATTAAAAACGCCGAAAAACTTAAAATAATAGGCAGAGTAGGCTCAGGGCTGGATAATATTGACGTAAAATCCGCAGAAAAAGCCGGAATAAAAGTTATCAATTCACCGGACGGAAATACAATTGCAACGTCAGAGCACACAATGGCGATGATGCTTGTGCTTTCAAGAAAAATTCCCATGGCATGTGCATCTGTTTTTTCAGGGAAATGGGAGCGCGAAAAATTTGTCGGCAACGATTTATTCGGAAAAACAATAGGCATCATCGGCTGCGGCAGAATAGGCTCAAGGGTAGCGCGGCTTTGCGAAGCGTTCGGGATGAAAGTTCTTGTCTATGCGAGACGAAAAATCGACGGATTTGAATGCTTTGACAAACTTGAAGATATTTTGCCGCTTTGTGACTGGATTTCACTCCACCTGCCTAAAACGCCGGAAACAACAGGTATTATTAATTCAAAAACCATAAAACTTATGAAACACGGGGTTAAAATTGTAAATTGCGCAAGAGCCGCCCTCGTTGTAGAAAATGATGTAATAAAAGGGCTTGAAAGCGGAATTATATCCGGAATAGCAACGGATGTTTTTGAAAATGAGCCGGATATAGCGGACTCTCCGCTTTTAAAATTTCCGGACAAAGTGGTTGCAGTACCACATCTCGGCGCCTCTACAATTGAGACACAGACAAAGGTTGCCGCCGAAATTGCAGCACAAGTTGCACAATATTTAACCGGAAATTAATTTAATTCTTCAATGTATTTTACAAGCTCACCGAGAGAATAGGTATTTTTTATCACGAAAAAGTTTTTACCGGCAGCTTTTTTGACATAATCGAGATTTTTGCCGTCCAAAAAATCTTCGCTGTACGGTCTTAGCATTATAGACGGAATCACCACAAAATCCGCAGGAACATCTTTAACCGTTTTTATCAAATCATCTGTCGTAATCAAACCCGCAACGGTAATGTCTTCACCCCAGTAATCGGATTTTACGGGGTGAACTGAGCAGGTAAGGTTTTGAATTTTATTAAGCCGTGCCGCAATTTTTTCCATAGCATGCTTTGCCGCATAAGACGTTGCAAATATGAAATTCAACGGTTGTTTAAGCTTTGCCGGCAGCTTATATGTTTTAAAATCCTCCAGCAAAAGCCTTATGGCGCCGACACCGTCATCAAGCTGGGCAAAATTTCCGTAATACTTTGCCGGCGGAATTTCACGTTCCGCAAGCAGAAAAAATTCATCCGAGCAGCAGACCCTTTTGTAGCGTGATGCAATAGCTATTGTTTCTTCCGCACATTTTTTATCAACCTGTTTTAAGCCGTCTTTTCTGAAGCGTGTAATCCCGACCGGCACAATCGCTGTTGACAGGACTGTATTTTTTAATTTTGCAAGATCATTAAGCGTCCGCTCAAGCTCCGCACCGTCGTTAATTCCCGGGCAAAGGACAATTTGAGCGTGAAAAGGAATTTTATTTTTTCTGAACCATTCAAGATTTTCAAGTGCCTTGCCGGCGTTCGGGTTTTGAAGCATTTTGCATCTCAATTCGGGGTTTGTAGTGTGAACCGAGACATAAAAAGGTCCCAGATGCATTTTTTTAATTCTTTCGCGGTCTTTGCCGGTAAAATTTGTCAGCGTAATATAGGTGCCCTGAAGATAGGAGAGCCTGTAATCGTCATCTTTTACGTAAAGGGTATCCCTTAACCCCTTTGGCTGCTGGTCAACAAAACAAAATATGCATTTATTGAGACACGGTTTTACGCGGTCGAAAACAGCACTTTCAAATACAATTCCCAAATCTTCGTCAAAATCTTTTTCAATGTCTATTTCTTCAATTTCGCCGGATTTTTTCTTAACCTCAAGCGTTAAAAATTCCGTTTTGCAGAAAAAGTTATAATCAATCATATCGAGCAATTTGCACCCGTCGATTGAAAGAATTTCGTCGCCGGCTGAGATTTCCAGCTCGTCTGCAATTGAATTTTTAATAACACTATTTACTGCTGCCGGCATTTTCTTTTTCCAAACCTTCCAGAATAGTTATAAAATTAGCATATTCGCAAATCGCATTATCAAGAACAATTCTCTGATAAAAACTCAGATGATTGTATTCATCGTTAATAATTGCCTCAGCATTGTATTTGTGCTGCATTGCAAGCGATTTGATATGGAAAAACAGGTCAGCGCACTCCTCCTTTGACAAAAAAGACGCGCAAGAAAGCTTTATTCTTGCATTTGTCAGAAACTGCACGGGATTTTCGCTTAAATTTTCCAGAATAAGCCTGCGCAGTTCCTCGAGCCCGCTTTTGTTAATAATATAAAAAACAGATAGTTTGCCGCCGTCGGACATAATTTTGCGGGAAGTCAGGCATCCCTGCTTTTCCAGTCTGACGAGTGCAGGTTTTATCGCACCGATACTCGGTTTTGAAAACGCGCCAAAGTTTTCAAAAATAAACTTTTGCACAGCATACATTGTTAATTCGCGTTTTGACAGCACGTATAATATCATTAACTCAATCATACATATATTATATCATAAAATTTTTAAGAAATTTCCGAAAAATACTGCGATTTTCACAAAAAAAACCTCCCTGAAAGGGAGGAATTACATATTAAGATTAAATCTATTAACTCAAAGCCATCAAAGCTTTAACAGAACGTGCATTTTCTCTGACTTCTTCGTCTGAATGCATATCAATGGTATCTGACAAAACTTTTATAGCTTCATCTTTATTATCAAGAGCCAAAAGTTCATTAATCGTGCTCATGGCAACAACAGTTGACATGTCATTAATACCTTTGCCTTTATTCGTAATAGTAACCGCAAGAGAGTCATGGTTGTTTTTTCTAACCAGCGCGCGGGCTGTTAATTCTCTGATTTCATCGTCCGGAGAATTTGTACCCATTTGCTCCAGAACTCTTATTGAATCAGCATCTGAATGCAAGCATAAAGCTTCTATAATATTTTTGATTTTTCTGTTTTTGTTATCTTTCATCTCTATTCCTCCTCTATGCCGCATAATTTAATCCTGCCAAATCTTTCCACATAGCTTCCAGCGTAGCAACGTCCTTATTTCTGAGTTTTTGGACGCTGTAATTGTCTGCCATTGATGCAAAGCCTGATTTAATAGCACGGCCTGCACCGGCGAAATCAATTGATATTTCCATTGAGCCAATTTCATTTAATTTATTAATAGCGGATGAAAGACCTTCTTTCATTCTGCTGCCGAATGCAACGACTGATTCGATACCTTTACGGAAAGTCGGGAACGCATCGCCGATTGAACCGACAAAAGCGCTCAATTTTAATTTGTCTTTTAATGAAGCTTTAGGAGCTTTTGTTTCAAATACGTCAGCAGTCAATACATTACCTTTGAATGTAGATGCTGCAAAAGGGTTTGAAGAATGATTTACTGTCTTTCCGATGGTTATCGGGGTGTTTAAAACCTGACCAATCTTTGCAATTATTGCCATTAATGTATACCTCTCTGTTTACTATTCACATACTAAGAATAACATACTAACTTGATATGAAATCCACCTTTTGATGTAATTTTCAAAAAATAATATAAACTTTAGTTGGAGTTTGTGATAAGATTTGAATATGGGATATGAAAATTTAGAAGGATTAATAGATGTAATCCGTCGTCTGAGGGCGCCGGACGGGTGCAGGTGGGACAGAGAACAAACTCATAAAACCCTCCGCCCGAATATGCTTGAAGAAGCTTATGAAGCGGTTGACGCCATTGACGACAACGATATGAAACATTTAAAAGAGGAGCTGGGCGATGTTTTGCTGCAGGTAGTTCTGCATTCTCAAATCGCCTCTGAAGAAGGCGAGTTCACAATAGAAGACGTTGCAAAGGGGATTAAGGATAAATTAATCCACCGCCATCCGCACGTTTTCGGGAACACAAAAGTGAATTCAACAGCTGAAATCCTCGACAACTGGGACAAATTAAAGGCAGAGGAAAAACCTCACCGCAAATCCGCAATGGACGGGATTTCAAAATCGCAATCCGCCTTGATGAGTGCACAAAAAATCAGCAAACGCGCGGTTAAGCAGGGGTTTGAGTGGCCTGATGAAAAATCGCTTTATGAATGCATATTCTCAGAATTTGACGAATTCAAAGAAGCCTGCAAAGAGCAGGACAAAGACCATATGGAGGATGAATTCGGGGATATTTTATTTGCTGTTGTAAACCTTGCTCGCTGGAATAAAATTGATGCGGAGCAGGCGCTTTTACGGGCGAACAAAAAATTCGAAAAACGTTTCCGAAAAATGGAGGAACTGGCTGAAAAACCGCTCACGGAATACACTTTTGAAGAATTTGACGCACTCTGGAAACAGGCAAAAAAATCCTAAAATAAGGGAATAAGGTAATAAGGGAATAAGTGTTATATAAAAAGCAATCCTGGAAAAATTCCGATCAGATTAATTTTAGAAATAACTTATTCCCTTATTCACTTTTAAAAACGTAGTAAATCCTTAGTGCCTTAGTATCTTAGTATCCTAGTAACTTTTTCTTGAGATCCTGAAATAAATTCAGGATGACAAATTGTAGGTCGGATTATCCAACTGTAAATCCTTAGTGCCCTAGTATCTTAGTATCCTAGTAACTTTTTCTTGAGATCCTGAAATAAATTCAGGATGACAAATTGTAGGTCGGATTATCCAACTGTAAATCCTTAGTGCCCTAGTATCTTAGTATCTTAGTAACTTTTTCTTGAGGTAGAACCCCTGCATTCCCCCCACGCATCAAACCTACAGACCGCGGGACAGGTTTTTAATAACCCTGCCGACAATTGAAATTTCAACATCGCTATCCGGTTTCAGGGTTTCCATCGGATATTTTGCGTTATCCGAAATTATGTCCAATTCGCCTGTAACTCTTAACCTCAAACGTTTTACATACCATTCATTATTTATTGTCAAAACAAATATCCCGCCGTTGTTAAAATCCTTACGAGAAATGTCAACAAGCAAAATATTTCCGTCCTCTATAATATTTTCCATGCTGTCGCCGGATGCCTTGAATAATTTTAAATCCTGAGGGTGCGGGATTTTCCAGATATCACGTATAATCTCTTTGCCTATCTTTACAGGCGTAACATCCGCATCATCCAGCACTACCGTTCCCTTCCCGCAGGAAGGGTTTATCTGAATATATTCCAGTTCCACGCAATCAGATGCCAGATCTATGCCGTAATGCGCCTCAATAAGCGCAATCTCATCTTCCGTAAATTCGCTGTCACGCACTGCTCTGGCAGACATAGCAGCTTTTTTTATCTCTAATATTTCACACAAATCCGTCTGCTTTGGTTTGTATCCTATTAAACTTTGTAACATATTTAATAGTCTGCTGTATTTCATTTTTCACCTTCGATTAAATATTTTGTTGACTTAATCAACTTTACTGTTGACTTTTGTACACAAATGTGTTAATATGATTATGTAGATAAATAACTCCGCCGGATGGTCAATATCCGGAGAATTGCAGGCTGAGCCTAAATTCCAACATCATTATAATACAACAAATACAATAGGCTATCACCTGACTGGATATATTTATTGTAAAAAAAATTTACAATTGGGGAGGCAACATGTTAAAAAAATTAGAAAAAAAAGAAAACAAAAAAGAAACTTTACGCAAAAAACTGATAGATTATTACAATCAAATAAACAAAGATAAAACCGCGATACCGGCATTTATGCTTGCGGATGCAGATATGCGGATTATCGAAAAAAACGGAACACTTGATTACTGGTATAACAACTTTGTAAATGGCGACTGAAGATAATTTTTTACGATTAAATGAGGAATATTCACTGAGTGAGCTGGAAAAACGTACGTACGACGGTGAGTTTTCACTTGACGAAATAAAATCAATTTTTCTTAACGGTAATATCAGCTTAGCCGAATATTTATACTGTTTTGAAATTTTGGAAAGGAACATTAATGCCTAAACGACTTACTGATACTGAAATTTGGAACAAAGACTGGTATTTGGACCTGTCAATTAAAAAAAAGCTGCTTTTAAAATACCTGTTTGACAATTGTGACTGCGCAGGCGTTTACGAAATTTCTTACAGGAATTTGCGCAACTGCTTTAATGAAGAAATCACAAAAGAGGATTTCGACGGACTGCTATTGATAAAATTTATAGATGAAAACAAAATACTTATTCAAGACTTTATAAAACTTCAGTACGGAGTGACGCCGGATATGCTCAATCCCGAGAATAGTGTGCATAAAGGCATACTTCGATGTCTTGAAAATCATAAACTCTTACCTAACCCTTTGCTAACCCTTAAAAATAAGAATAAAGATAAAGATAAAAATAAAGATCAAAATAAGAATCAAGATAAGAATAAAAATCAAGATAAAAATATGAATTTTGATATTAAAAATCATAACGATAATATTGTTTTTGATATGAATACAGATAACAACAATTTACAAATTGATACAAATGATATGAATTCTAATCATGAAAATATTAATTCAGATATTAAAAACGATAATTCTAAGCTTAATAGTGATAAAAGTGATATGAATTTTAATCATGATGATATGAATTATAGTATTGAAATTGATAACACGGAGTCAAAAATCAACAATTTTGATATTAAAAATAATCACAAAAAAGAACTAAAGAGCAAGTTTAACGACTTAAAGGCAGAAATGTTCAAGGAGTACACGGCAAGGTGCACACATCTGATACAACTTACGGGAGAGAGCAAAAGCAAACGTACGGACGAAAAAATCCGGCTTTTTCTGAATGAAACCGGCTGTAATATGGAGTTTTACAGACAGCTGTGCGACAAAGCCGACAGGTTAAAGTCAGTTGGCTGTGTAAACATAGATTTTGAGACAATGCTCAATTGCAGAATCGGGATTATGAACGGAAAATACAAACCGCCCAAAAAGAGTGAAGAAGAAAAAATTCGTGAACGTGCAAAAAGGGAACTGCTTGAAACAAAAAAAATGCTTGCGTACTACCGGAATTTCAAAGGCGACCCGCCGACCGAAAATTTCAAAAAATTCGGTGAAAAATTAAGGAATATGGGGAAAACAAAATGACGATAACGCTTGAGAGGCTTAATGATTACACGGAGATAGTAAAGGAAATGGATTTTTTGTTAAAGAAAAAAGAACAACTCAAAGCAAGACTTGAAGCACTGAAGAGTCCGGATTACACAAAACCTAAAGTAACCGGTTCAGAGAGCAAAACGAGTGAACAGGAGCATTATGTAATTTCGCTCGAGCGGATTAACAAAAAAATAGACGAGTACAAAAGCTGGCTCCTCCCGGAACATGAAAGGATAAAACACGAAATTGCGAATATAAAAAAATGGCAGTACCGTAAATTACTTGTATACAGATATCTTGAAAAATGGAAGTGGTCAGAAATTATCAAGGAATTTTTTGAATTTGAAGACGATTTTGAAGATGAGAAAGATTGCAAATACAAAGAAAAAGTAATGTACTGGCACCGCAGAGCGCTCAAGGAACTTACCGGAATTTAAATCCGATAAGCGACAGTCCGGTTATTACACCCTGCTGTCAGGCTGCTAGAGAACCTCCATCGGCTCAACAATAAATTCAACAATAAATGTACCGTCTGTTTTGAATGCTTTTTCAAGTGCCGGAAGGATTTCACTGCGGCAGCAGACACGGCAGCCTTTTAAACCGTAGCTTTCAGCAATTTTCATAAAATCAGGATTAGAAATTTTAGTTTCAAAATACCTGCCGTCACATTGCTTTTCCTGCAACTGGCGAACCATGCCGAGGTAGCCGTTATTTAATACAAGGATTTTTACGGGCAGATTGTAGTCGCGGCAGGTGGCCAATTCCTGTAAATTCATCTGGAAAGACCCGTCGCCTGCCACGCAGATTACAGGTTTTGACATATCAAAAACAGCCGCCCCGATTGCAGCGGGAAATCCAAATCCCATAGTGCCCGAGCCGCCGGAGGTCAGGAATTTTCCGGGTTTTGAAAAATGCAGATTCTGCGCCGCCCACAGCTGATGCTGCCCGACTTCCGTTGTCACGGTCAAATCTTTTCCGCGAATAAATTTGTCCAGCTCCTGCATAACCTCAAACGACTGCAGCATATTTGTTTTAGCCCCGCGTTTAACGTTCAGGGCACGGAATTTTTCCGTGACACCCCATTCCGCAGCAGGCAGAAATCCGCATGTTTCAAGCTTTTTAATCATTTCCGCCAGAATAATTTTAGAATCGCCCGTTATAAAGTCATGCGCCTTAATTACGCGCGAAATTTCACGCTCATTTATGTCCAGCTGAATGAATTTTTTCTCCAGATCCGCTTTTTCAAAACAGCAGGTAATTCTGTCGTTAAACCTTGCCCCGATTGAAAAAATTAAATCACTCTCTTTAATCACGGCATTTGCGGCTCTGTCGCCGAAAATTCCTATCATGCCAAAATAATTTTCGTCATCAAAAGGGTAAACACCAAGCCCCATCATTGTTGTCACAACAGGGAATTTCAGGATTTTATTCAGGGCTCTGACCTCTTTATAAGCCTCTTTTGACCCGCCGCCCGTCACTATTACGGGACGTTTTGCCGCGCAGAGCTCTTTCAAAATATTTGTAACATCGGGAATTACGTCAGACATGCCGCTTTCAGCCACAATGCCGTCGAATTCTGCGCTTTCATAGAGAATATTTTTTGCCAGATCCACAACAACAGGACCTTTTTTACCTGACATTGCGATGTTAAATGCGTCGTAAAGCGTTTTTTCAAGTTCATTTGCAGATTTAACCTGATAAACTTTTTTTGCACAGGAGCGGGTAATATCGCAGATATCAGCTTCCTGAAACGCGTCTTTGCCGATTAAATCCGCCGTAACCTGACCTGTCAAAACCACAAGCGGCACGCCGTCAAGGTATGCATTTGCGATTCCCGAAACCGTATTTGTTGCGCCGGGACCCGAGGTTACAAGGACAACACCGGCTTTGCCGCTCACTCTTGCGTAACCGTCTGCAGCATGTACGGCTGCCTGCTCGTGCCGTACAAGAATATGCTGTATATCGTTTTGTTTATAAAGTTCGTCGTATATTTTTAAAACTATACCTCCGGGGTAGCCGAAAATCTTTTCAACGCCGAGTTTTTTCAGCGTATTTATTATAATTTCAGCTCCGGTAAGTGTTTTTAATATTTTATTCATACTTAAATTTTAGCACAAAAAAGCCTGCGCGCGGCAGGCTTTTTTTATTATTCACTGATTAATTCGTTCCACAATTGTTTTTTGTGCTCGATTTTCTTTTGAGCGGCTTCACGTTTTTTCTGTTGTTCAGCCTGTTGTCTTTCTCTTTCGAGTCTTGCAGCTTCCTGTTGTTTTTTGTAAGCTTCCTGTTTTTGAGTCATTTCAGCTTCTTTTTTGTTAATTTTATCGGTTGTCTGCTGTGCCCAATCACCTAAAGGACCTGCGAATGCGCCTGCTGCCGTAAACATAACAATAAGTGATGCAATCAATATTTTTTTCATAAATTTTCTCCTTTATTCCTCAAGCAGTATTCTCAACTGCTCTTTCTTTTCCTCTAAACGTCTTTGATTGGCTTCATAAATTTCCTGACGCTGACGCTGTTCTTCTAGAATTTTCCGTTCGCGTTCAGCCTTTTGAGCTTCATATTTACGCTGCTGGGCTTCGTTTTTAGCCTGAATATCGTCAATTTTGGCATTTACATCATCATTAAACTTCCAGAGCTTGTCGAAAAATGAAGTTATCGGGTTGCCTGCCGCAAAAACCGGTGCTGCGAGCGTCATTACCGCCAATAAAGTTATGAGATATTTTTTCATAAACCAACCTTTCTTGTTAAGATTATAACAACATTTTTAGTATTTTGCAATAATTTCGTCAATACCTTTTCTTGCAATTTGAAAAATTTGTAACATTTTATCGTATTCATAAGGTTCGCCCTCTGCGGTTGTCTGAAATTCAATGATTTTGCCGCTTTTGGTCAAAACCACATTTGAATCCACCTGCGCGTGCGAATCTTCTTCGTAATTCAAATCAAGTCTTACATCCCCCTCAATAATCCCGGCTGAAATTGCCGCAACAGGCTCGATTATGGGATTTTCTTGCAAAATACCGTCCTCAATGAGCTTTTCAACAGCGTCTTTAAGTGCCAGAAATCCTCCGCAAATACTTGCGGTTCTTGTGCCGCCGTCTGCCTGAATTACGTCCGCGTCAATTGTTATTGTCAAATCCGGCATTCTGGTCAAATCAACGGCAGCTCTGAGGCTTCTTCCGATAAGCCGCTGGATTTCCTGAGTTCTGCCGGAAATTTTTGTACGTTCTCTCTGGCAGCGGGTGTTTGTGGATGACGGTAAAAGCGAATATTCCGCCGTAACCCAGCCTCTCGGGTCATCTTTTTCCATCCATTTTGGTTTTGTATGCTCAACCGATGCGGTCACAATTACCTTTGTGTCTCCGAATTCAGCAAGAATTGATCCGGGTGCGTGTTTTGTGTAACCGTGTGTGAATTTGATTTCACGGGTTTCGTTGTTTTTTCTGTTTTCTCTCATATGTTCATCCTCTCGTAATCCCACATATAAATTTGTCCGCAGTATCTGCATACCGCGCATTCGTTCATAAATCTTAAATCCGGCACAAATGTGTAGCCGTCAACCGTAATCTCTATTTCGTTTTTGGAGTTATAATGCTGTTCAAAATGTTTGTCACCCTTATAATCCGGCGCAAACATTAATTCAAATTTATCAACTGATTTGCAATTTTTACATATAAACATTACTATTTTTCGGATTTTTTGCCTGATAAATTTTTGTACCATAAAGTCCAGCAAATGCTTCTCATCGGAAGCGTCAGCCCCGCTGCCGTAAACAATACCGTTGATGCAAGAATTTCTTTTGCGACAGTCAAAGGTGTTATTGTCTGAAGCTTGAAGTATTCAAGCGTAGAGTTGATTTCATTCAAAGGAAGAGTTGATGCCCAGTTTTCAAAAATTCCTCTTAAAAAGTCGCCCAGCCTTATTACATCAACTAAAGCCGCCGCACCCCAATTTATCAGGTAATGCGAAATTACGCCCAGAATTGCCATAATTAAAAATGTTCTGCCGAAATTCCCTTTAATCAGGTTAAAACTGCGCTTGAAACACCCCGTAACGCCCGCCTCAGGTTCAAACGTAAATACCTGAAACACAAGTATAAAATAGATAAAAAAGATTAATCCCAGAACCCAGAACAACGGGTTAATTGCGATTAGGGACAGAATGCTTATTATAAGCAGCAAAATAATAAAACTTCCCGTGCGAGTTGTCACGACCTGATTATGAGCCTTGAAATCATAGAGTCTGCCCGTTGAGATTACAGCCTCTGTCATGGAATTCAGCGCGACATATGCCACAAGAAAATCCCAGAAAGCCTTCAAAAATATGGCAAACCCCGGTAATGTCATCGCCACGAGACAAAATGTCACGGTCGTAAAATTATTCAAAAATGCGTGCTCTTCAGTCAAAACCGGAAGCGAAAAAGTAAACCACCCCGTCAGACCGAAAATCAACGCAATCCCGATTATCTGCCCGAATACGGGGAACAACATATACTGCGTGAATTTCAAAAAATTCGTGAAATAAATCTTTAACCCTTCTGCCAGAACATTCCAGATGCTGTCTTTTATTTTGAATTTCGCCATATTTTCTCCTTTGATGTATAATAATTTTATTACAAATAAGTTTAAAAAAACAATGATAGATTACAAAGAATTAATAAAGAGTTTTACGGAAGAAGATTACAAAGAGCACAGGGTGAATTTGCACATCCACACGACCTATTCGGACGGTGCGGGAGATTTTGCATCACTTGTACGGCAGGCAGACGGCTATAAGGCAATTGCGATTTCCGACCACAATACAATTGAAGGTTATCTTGAAAACCCCGTTCCCGAAAACGTCATCCCCGCCGTTGAATTCGACGTCTGGTGCGGGTATGTGTTTATGCACCTTCTGGCATACGGAATTGACGTGAATTCCGACGCTTTGAAACCTTTTCTTGCTAAATCAAAAAAGGAAACCGAACTTGATATAATTCGCATATTTGCAAAACGCGATATAAAAAAGCTTATTGAAGCGATCCACGCCTCAGGCGGGATTGCCGTAATTGCGCATCCGGCATGCTGCTGGGCGCTCAGCCTTGACAGATTTTTTAAAAAATTAAAATCATACGGACTTGACGGCGCCGAAGTTTTTTACCCCTATGAACGCCACAGAGGCATTATTAAATTTCATACCGTCGCCGCTGTCAGAAAAGCCGCCGAAAAATACGGTTTAATTATGACCGGAGGCACTGATCTTCACGGAGAAGTTCTGTAAGATTATTAAATATTTTTTAAATCAACAGAACAATAAGTCCCGCAAGAATTAATGCCGGTCCGAAAGGTAAATAAGTCCTGTTTTCTGGCTCTCTTATTCCTCTGAGAACTTCTCTGCAGGCAAAAATTCCGATTACGGCAAGAACAATTGCACTCAATACATAGGCAATTGTGTTTTCAAGCCAGCCGAACTGCATTGCCATTAAAAATGCTATCGTATATGTCAAAAAAGCTCCGAGTGACAACACTACCATCCAGTTACGGTTGTCAATTTCTTTTTTAACATACACCGGCAAAGTAATAATAACCTGAATAATTACGCTCATAATAAGAATTATAACCAGCATTCTCCAGCCGAAAACCGCCCCGAGTCCTGCCGCAATAAAAGAATCACCTTCCCCGAACGCGCGTGAGCCCGCAATTAAATAGCCGATTCTCGCAACAATTTCCATCACAACAAAACCGAGTATTATTCCGAGAAGAGTGCTGGATACAGGATTTCCTATAATCCATTCCGTCGTAAAATTAAAACCGCCCGTCAATTGGTGGAATTGATATAAATCAAGCGCTGTTACAAGTATTGCATACAAAATTCCGACACCGATAAGAGAATAGGTATGCATGTCAAAAACAACCTTCTCCTTCCAGTCCGTTCCGGCAATTACTATGAACAAGCTGCCGATTACAAGCGCAAATAAAGTGTCCCAGCTTATTCCGAATTTTAAAAACACCAGAACAAACACAACTCCGGTTAAAAATTCCACAACAGGATACTGTATACTGATTTTTTCTCCGCAAAATCCGCATTTGCCGCGCAGAAGAATATATGACAAAATCGGAATATTATGCCACCACAAAAGTTTATGCTGACATTTCGGACATTTTGAAGCCGGAAATACAATCGACTCATTGCTTAATGCCCTTAAAATGACTACGTTTAAGAAACTTCCGATACAAAGCCCTATAATAAATACCAGTAACAATACCGCCATAACAAGCATAATTAACTCCTTTTATTTCTCATAATTTTTTATCAGTTCGTACATTTTGTTAAGCGCCTTTTTCAACCTTCTGGAAACCTGCATTTGCGAAATATGAACTCTTTCCGCGATTTCACGCTGGTTCAGGTCTTCATAGTAGCTCAATTCTATTATCTGCTTCAATTCCGGAGAGAGTTTGTCTATTGCGGAAGAAAGCATAATTTTGTCTTCGTATGAATTCATAAATTCCCTGTAATCGCCTGACGGAATTCTGTCCACAAGCGCAAGGTCTTCGTCTTCACCTTTTAAATACTGATCAAGAGAGAGAGCTGTTTTGTATTTGTCAATATTCATAACCTCTTCGACTTTTTCCTCTGAAATTCCGAGAATATTTGCGATATCTTCGGCTGACGGGTCTTCAACACCTTCTTCCGCAAGCTTTTTGGCGGTTGATGATATTTTAAAAACAAGCTCCTGCAATTCTCTGGGCGCCTTTATTATTGCAGCTTTATCTCTGAGATAGTGTTTAATTTCACCTTTAATAAAATATGTCGCATAGGTTCTGAAGCGGGTGTTCATGTTCAGCTTGTATGCTTCAATTGCCTTGATAAGCCCCAGTGAGCCGACCTGAACAAGATCTTCATTACTCACGCCTGATTGCATGGATATTGTATTCGCAATTTTTTTGACAAGCGTCATGGCATCTTCAACTATTTTTAAGTGCAGCATACGTTTTTTCTTTTCGTCTTTGCACTCTTTGAAGGATGCTATCAAATCGTCAAGTTTTTCATAAGTCTTGGTCATGGGTTACTCTCTCATATATATTATATCATATTTTTAATTTTTATCTAAATTTTAATTTTACGTAATAATTTTTTAAACATGCCGGTTGTTCATGCTACAATTAATCCATAGGAGCAAAAAAATGATAACAATAAAAGACGTAGAACATGTTGCAAAGCTTGCAAGACTTGAATTAACGGAAGAGGAAAAGGAACTTTATACAAAACAGCTGGGAGATGTTTTGAAATACGTTGATCAGATGAATGAAGTTGATACAACAAATGTCAAACCAATGTCTCATGCCATTGATTTTGTAAACGTAATGAGAGAAGACAAAGTCGTTTACGAACAAACAAAAGAACAATTGATGGCAAATGCTCCGGAAGAAGAAAACGGATTTTTCAAGGTTCCGAAAATTAATTAATGCGTCTGCGGCGCATCGGGTGAGATTTGGCAGTAAAAAACGGGGTAAATATGACAAAATATATTTTTATTACAGGCGGTGTGGTAAGTTCATTAGGCAAAGGGATTATCGCGGCATCTCTGGGGAAATTATTAAGAGCGCGCGGATTTTCGGTTATTAACCAGAAATTCGACCCGTATATAAACGTTGACCCGGGTACAATGAGCCCTTTTCAGCACGGAGAAGTTTTTGTAACCGATGACGGCGCCGAAACAGATCTGGATTTGGGACACTACGAAAGATTTACCGACACTAACCTCGGAAAATTCAATAACGTAACCTCAGGAAGCGTTTACCAGAGAGTTATTGAAAAAGAAAGAAAAGGCGATTATCTCGGCGCAACCGTTCAGGTAATTCCGCATATCACAAACGAGATTAAATCAAGAATTGCAGGCGCCACAAAACAATTCAAACCTGATTTTCAGCTTATTGAAATCGGCGGAACCATCGGTGACATCGAAAGTTTGCCGTTTATTGAATCTATCCGCCAATTCAAATCGGAAGTCGGAATAGGTAATGCAATATCGGTTCACTGTACACTTTTGCCTTATTTGCCGACATCGGGCGAATTAAAAACAAAACCGTCACAGCACAGTGTAAGTGTTTTGAGAAGCTACGGTATTCAGCCGGAAATCCTTGTCTGCCGTACAACACGTCCTATCCCGAAAACAGAAAAAGAAAAACTCGCGCTTTTCTGCTCCGTTCCTAAAGACGCTGTTATTGAATGCCGTGATATGAAAAGTATCTATGAAGTTCCGCTTGCGCTTGAAGAACAAAAAATGGCGGATGTAATCCTTCAGATGCTCGGAGTTAAATCAAAACAACCCGATTTAAAAGGCTGGGAAAAGCTTATCGAAAAAATTAAAAATCCCAAAAAGACCGTAAAAGTTGCAATTGCAGGCAAATATACAAAACTTTCCGATGCATACATATCAGTTGTCGAATCCTTGAAACACGCGGGTTACGCAAATGATGCGGCAATAGAGGTTAAGTGGATAAATTCGGAAGAATGTATTGACGAAAAACGCTGCAAGGAGCTTTTGAAAGAAGTTCAGGCGGTTGTTGTACCCGGAGGTTTCGGAGTACGCGGAATTGAGGGTAAATTAAACGTTATCAAATATGCAAGGGAAAACAATCTTCCGTTTTTGGGATTGTGCCTCGGAATGCAGTGCGCGGTAATTGAATATGCGAGAAATGTCGCAGGACTTAAAGGTGCAAATTCCGCTGAATTTGACGAAAATGCACCATATCCGGTAATTGATTTGATGATGGAGCAGAAAAACGTCAAAGGCTACGGCGGAACAATGAGGCTGGGCGCTTATGACTGTATTTTGAAAAAGGGTTCTGTTGCGGCAAAAGCCTACGGCAAAGAAAAAATCTCAGAACGCCACAGACACAGATATGAAGTTAATAACGAATATTTGAAACAGATTGCGGATGCCGGTCTGGTATTTTCGGGAATGTCACCTGACGGCATGCTCGCGGAAGTGGTTGAATTACCGCAAAATGACTGGTTTGTGGCATCTCAATTCCACCCTGAATTCAAATCCCGTCCCGATAAACCGCATCCGTTGTTCAAAGGATTGATTGACGCGGCTGTTAAAAGGATTAAGTAGAGGTTTTAAATGTATAAAATGGCTTGACCTTGAGCTATTTTAATAGTATCCTTGTTATAGGAAAAGTTAAGGATGACAGAGCTAAAGAAGTTTGGTACTCTTCAATTTTTAAATTTTGCACTCGGATTTTTCGGGCTGCAGTTCGCATGGCAGATGAGAATTATTCTGTCCGGACCTGTGACCGAGAATCTGGGAGCGTCACCGTTTTTGTACGGATTAATCTGGCTTGCGGGACCTTTTACGGGCATGGTTGTCCAGCCTCTTGTCGGGGCATTGAGTGATAAAACCGTTTCAAGGTTTGGCAGAAGACGTCCGTATTTGCTGGGCGGGGCGCTAATCGCAAGTTTGGCGCTGTGGGTTTTCCCGAATTCCCAGCACGTTGCAATTCAAATGGAAAGCGCTTTAGGGTTTGATCTTCCTATATGGACGGCTTTACTGGTTGCGGCGGTTATGATCTGGATAATTGATGCATGTATTAATGTTGCTCAGGGGCCATATAGAGCATTAATTCCGGATGTTGTACCGCAGGAGCAGCATGCTATGGCAAATTCTTATATAAGTCTTGCAATCGGACTCGGCTCTGTTGTTGCGGCCGGTGCGGCTCCTTTTTTGAAATACTTCTTTAATTTCCAGATGTCTATTCCCGCACAGTTTATTATGGCGGCGCTGGCGTTTTCACTCGGAATGCTGTGGACCTGTATTACAATTAAAGAGCATCAAACTCATAAAGAAATTATCAAAGACGCTGCTGTTGCCAATATTAAGGAAGACAGTTTCTGGGATTCTTTAAAGAATTTCTTTTTAATGTCTCCTGAGGTCGGCAAAATCTGCCTTATGCAGTTTTTCACGTGGATGAGCACAATGTGTATGCTGATATTTTTTACTCAATATTCAGTACATACGTTATTCGGGGTTCCTGATTTAACAAGTGCAAGCGAGACAGCACGGCATGCGTTTGAAGAAGCTGTTGTAAACGGAACTAATTTTTCATCAATTTGTTTTGCAATATTCAATCTGGTTTGTTTTCTTGTGGCGATACCTATCGGGGCTCTGGCTCAAAAATTCGGTAATAAAAGAATTCACATAATAGCTCTATTATCAATGGTGCTTGCATATCTGGGTATGGCCATGACTGCAAATACAATATATGTCGCATTTTTAATGGGATTTGCGGGAATAGGCTGGGCAAGTATCTGTGCTTTGCCTTTTGCTATGCTTTCAAGATATATTAAAAAAGGCACGGAAGGCTCTGTTATGGGAATTTTTAACATCTTTATCGCAGGTCCTCAGGTATTTGTGTGCACACTTGTTGCGTGGTTTATTTCACAGTGCGTGTTTGATGCGGGAGAAGGGCTTGTAAATTATCACTGGGAATACGCGTTTTTAATAGGCGCGGTATGTTTACTGCTTGCGGCGCTTGTGACCAAAACGGTTAAAGAAGATTAGCGGCAAAAAATATTTTTTTCGGGTTTTGAATTTTTTAAAGGAGAAATTTTATGTACATAACCCCTGTAAATAATCAATCTTTTACGGGTTTCAGATTAAAAGGAAACGGCGCAAAAGCTCTTGCGGAAAAATTTGTCAGCAATCCTGAGTATGAAAAAACATTCACACGCCGTATTATAAACCCCTTAAAAAAAATTAACACCGATGTAATTTACGACGGCGAAGATGTTTTTGTAAAAAATATTTTCGGCAAGAAAAAGGTTACGGATTTTGTAGATACGGATTATTTTATGGGGGATAAATACAGTGTTTACGGTATCGAAACAAAAAGTTTCAATAATAAAAAAATAAAAGAACATTTTTATATTCCGGATGGAGGCAGAAGCGCACGAAAAACGCTTAACGATACCGAATTAACCGGAATTCCGCATGAATTTTTTGCGGCAAAACAAATAGCGCTGTATGAAAATATATTAGTTGATACGCCGAAAGCTCTGCCTGCGGAAGATGCAATTGAGGCAAAAGCCAAAGAACTTCAATTTTTGTACGGCAAAACAATAAAAAGCTCCCAAAAATGAGAGCTTTTTATGTGATTCGGTTTTAAAAAATTTTAGAGTGAAAGGATAAATCCGCCTTTGTCAGCGTTTTTGAGGTTATCGCCTTCAATTTTTGCACGTAAATTTTTGATGTATTTATAAACATAGTCTCTCGGCAGATCCAGCAGTTCGGCAAGATCTTTTGCGTAGACTATTTTATTGCTGTTTTGCGCAAAGTAATCAAAAACTTTTTGTTCGCGGTCAGTGAGATTCTTTTTGAACACGATTCTGACTTCTTCTCTCAAATTTTTAGCGGGAGTTTTTTCCGCTTTAACCGGTTTCGGAGCTGCTTTTTTCGGAGCAGGAGTCTTTTTAGCGGTCGTATTATGAGGTTCGTGCTTCGGTGCAATAAACGGTGACGGAGCGATTTCTCGTTCTCTTGCATAGGCTCTGTCGGCAATATTGCTTAATCTTTCGGTACGGGTTTGTGACCACTCTTCAGTATCGTTGGAGATTACCGGCTGACCTTTCAAAACAATATCAACGATATCATTTGTGTGTTTATCTTGCTCTAATTTTTTTCCCAGTCTGGCAGCGAATTCTTCTAATGTAATCTTTTCTAATGAGCTTCTCCATTGCTTAATCTCTTCCTTGCTCAAGTATTCAGACATTCATTAATCTCCTTAAATAATCTCTTTCACAATATTTAACTTAGCACAAACCATGCCCGAATAGTGCAAAATGTTTCATAACGTAAATTTTTATGTTAAATATTTTACAATTGTTATATTTCTTTATAAAGAGAGGTTACTAAGATACTAAGGCAGTAAGATACTAAGAAGGTTTTAGAGTGAGTGAAATGAAGCTTTATGTCATCCTTAGGCTTTGAAGAATCTCTATGCCCCCTCTCCCTAACCCTCTCCCGCCGGGAGAGGGTATAATTTCGACACGAGCATTTGCGAGTGGTAGAAATTCGGGTGAGGGTTTCTTACTTTCAAGTCCACCTTTGAAAAATTTATTCTTTGTGCTAAGTGAGAAGCAGGTCGGATTATCCAACAGTAAATCCTTAGTGCCTTAGTGCCTTAGTATCTTAGTATCCTTTTTCTTGAGATCCTGAAATAAATTCAGGATGACAAATTGTAGGTCGGATTATCCGACAGAAACTCTTAGTGCCTTAGTATCTTAGTATCTTAGTATCCTAGTATCTTTCTGAGTTTACCCCCCAACCCTAACCCTCCCCCTCAAGGGGGGAGGGAACTATGTAGGTTGGGTTTTCAGCCCAACTAAAGGTATTAAGTGAATAAATAAATCCTTAGAGCCCTTTAATTAGAAATAAGGCTGTTTTCGCCTAAAGAAAATATTTTTAGGACGCTTTCGGCTTCTTTAACTGGCTTGTAAAAATCTTTTACAAAGACGCACTGGGTCTGAACACAGTTAAGATTGCGGCTGTGGAGGTATTCTTCCAGAATATCGGCGTTTTTGGCGTATTGACGGTGTTTTAAAAACGCGGTAAAATGCGATTTTCTGCGTCGGATTTCGCCGAGCCCGAAGTTTAAAATTTCGTCGTAATCAAATTGATAGCCGTTATTTGTGGAAATATCAATTACAAAATTAAGATTATCAACGGTTGTTATTGAAAGATAGGCAATAATATTCCCGCCTTCTTCAAGCACATAGCGGTTTTTGTAATATTGATTAAACCCTGCAAAAAGCGGGTCGACATATTCGGACGGAATTCTTTCCATAGATGGCTTATAGAGGTTATTCAATTCCCCGTTATAAAGTTTTGCAACGGCTTTTGCGTCTGTATTCTGACACGGACGGAAGTTCGCAGAATTTGCATTTTGCGGTACAAAATTATCCAGCTTCCATAAATTTTCATACGAACACTGCCTGAAGCCGCAGCCTTCCACAAACAATGTGCACAATTCGTCATGACTTATATCTACATAGACAGTAAAACAATGAGCGCCTTTTGCACCGTATTTAGCAATTATAAATTCAATCAGTTGTTTGCCCGTATTATAAAAATCCTGTTTGAATACAAGACGTGTAATATTTATTTTGTAAGGATTTCCGGCAGTCGGCACAACCGTTATAAGCCCCAGAATTTCATCATTTTCAAGCAGAATGTAAGATTCCGGCTTGAATTTGTATTGCAGAGGCAGCAAATTATTCACAATGCCCGCGGGTTCTTCCATAATCATTTTCAAAAATCTGTCGTGTTCTTCGGAACCCAGATACGAGATCATTTTTTCAATTTTAGGATAATCAAAGCAGAATAATTTTCGAATCCTCGTCATATGTATATTTTAATATATCTTTTATTTTCATGCAAGTTGTGCTAGAATATTTTTTGCAAAGTATTTGCGAGGCGAAATATGAAAACAGCTGTAATTAATAAAGGAAAAATTGTTATAAAAGAAACCCCCGATATTGAATTAAACGGCAGAGAAGGCGCAATTGTAAGAGTTTTAGGCTGCGGTTTGTGCGGGTCAGATATCGTAAAATTTATTCATAAAATTTCAAAAGACGGAACAGTACTCGGACACGAAATCGTTGCCGAAATTGTTGAAATTAATTCAAAAACTAATTTTAAAACCGGCGACGAAATTGTTACATCGCACCATATTCCCTGCGGGGAATGCGTTTACTGCAAAAACGGAAACGTTTCAATGTGCGAGCATTTTAAATCAACCAATATAGTACCGGGCGGCTTTAGCGAATATGTTTATTTATCGGAAGAACATTTGAAAAACGTGGCACACGTTAAGCCGGAAAATTTGACCGATATTGAAGCATCTTTTTATGAGCCTCTCGGGTGCTGCGTCAGAGCCATTAAAAGGGCAAATTTACGCGGGAATTCAACTGCGCTTGTCGTAGGGCTCGGAACAATCGGACTTATGATGGCGCAGGCTCTGAAAGCTTTCGGAATGGATGTTATGGGGTGTGACTTAATCCCCGACAGGGTTAAACGACTCAGAAATCTCGGGATTGCAGCCTGCAACGTCAAGGAAATGGATCCCAATTTCAAGGCTGACGGCGTTTTTATGACGTCCGGTGCTGACAAAGCTATTAATACAGCGCTTAAATATGTCAGAAACGGTGGAAAAATTTTAGTTTTTTCAAGCACTCCGAACAACTGGGGTTATGCCAATAACGAAATTTACTACAGAGAATTAACCGTTCTGGGCAGCTATTCACCCGCACCGGTTGATCTTCAGGACTCTTTGAACCTTTTGAGATCCCATCAGGTCAAAGTCGACGGACTTTCAACCGTGTATTCACTGGATGATATTCAAAAAGCCTTTGACGATACGATGAACAACCGTATTATGAAAGCTTATATAAAAATTAAGGAGTAATATGAAGGCAATACAGTATTACGGACCTCAAAATATAAAACTGGAAGAAGTTATGGTAAAGCCGCCTGAAGAAGGCGAAGTTGTCGTAAAGGTTATGGCGGCGTTGACCTGCGGAACTGATGTCAAAACCTTCAGGCGCGGTCATCCGGTGTTGATTAAAAACATTCCCTCAGGTTTCGGACATGAATTTTCCGGAGTTATTGAGAAATTAGGGCGCAACGTTGAAGGATTTAAAGTCGGAGACCGCGTTGTCGCGGCAAATTCCGCCCCTTGCGGCGAATGTTTTTATTGCAGACGCGGCGAGTATAATCTTTGCGAGAATTTGGATTTATTAAACGGAGCTTATGCACAATATATTACTGTTCCGGCGCGGATTGTGAAAAAAAATATGCTGATTTTGCCGGATAATTTGCCATTTGAACGCGCGGCATTTTGTGAACCGCTTGCAAACGTTGTCCACGGAGTTGAAAGAACCGGTATAAACCCCGGAGATTCCGTCGGGATTATCGGTATAGGTCCGATAGGTCTTATGTTTGCAAGGCTCGCTAAGCTCAAAGGCGCACGCGTAATTGCTGCCGGCAGAAACCCCATAAAACTTAAAATGGCTGAGGAATTTGCTCATGCGGATGAAGTTGTGGATTTGACCAAATATCCGAATCCCGAAAAGATTTTTAAAGCTTTTTCCGAAGAAGAAAAAGGGCTTGACATTGCTGTTGAATGCGTCGGATTACCTGAAATCTGGGAAAGAATTTTCTCTTGTGTCAGACCCGGCGGCAAAGTTCACTTTTTCGGCGGCTGCAAATCAGGTTCTACTGTCACTTTTGATACTACAAAAATGCACTACGGCGACATCACTATGATGAGTGTTTTTCACCATACGCCTAAATACTTCCGTATGGCGCTTGATTATATCGCATCAGGCGAAGTTGAGGTCGAAAAGCTTATAACCGATACCCTCCCGCTTGAAAAAGTCGAATATGCGATGAATCAGCATATCGAAGGCAAAGCTTTGAAATTTTTGATTAAGCCCAATAATCTCTTGTAAAAAACACTAACAAGAATGTAGGTTTGGGTTTTAGCCCGACTAAATGGAATAAGTAAATAAGGTAATAAGTGTTATATAAAAAGCAATCTTGGCAAAATCCCGCTCAGATTAATTTATGAAACAACTTATTCCCCTATTCCCTTATTTCCTTATTCACTTATTTACTTATCCACCTTTGAAAAATTTATTCTTTGTGCTAAAATTAATTGACGAGGTGGATATGGTTAAAATTTACTTAGATAAGGATATTGACAAAAATTTAATCAAGACAAAAAAAATCGCTGTAATCGGATTCGGCTCACAGGGCTACGGACAATCCCTGAACCTTAAAGATTCCGGCTGTGACGTAATTTTAGGACTGAGACAGGGCGGCAAGTCCGATAAAAAAGCAAAAGAATACGGACTTTTGACAATGAGCATTGAAGATGCCGTAAAACAGGCTGATATCGTCCAAATTCTTATTCCTGACGAAATTCAGGCAGAAGTATATGAGCGTCAAATCAAACCCTATATGAAAAAAGGTCAGTATTTGATGTTTTCGCACGGGTTTAATATACATTTCAAAAGAATTGTGCCGTCTGATGACGTGAATGTAATTATGGTTGCGCCAAAAGGTCCGGGGCATACGGTCAGAAGCGAATACCTCGACGGCAAAGGCGTTCCGTCACTGATTGCGGTTTATCAGGATCCTTCAGGCAATTCAAAAGAAGTTGCGCTGTCATACGCCTCCGCAATCGGCGCAGGACGTGCCGGAATTCTTGAAACCACCTTCCGCGAAGAAACTGAAACCGACCTTTTCGGCGAACAGGCTGTAATTTGCGGAGGAATTTCCGCGCTTATTAAAGCAGGCTTTGATACGCTTGTGGAGGCAGGATATTCGCCTTATATGGCATATTTTGAAACCCTGCACGAAATGAAATTGATTGTTGATTTAATCTGTCAGGGCGGACTCGGGGATATGAGATATTCAATTTCCAATACCGCTGAATACGGCGATATGACACGCGGTCCAAAGGTTATCGGGAATGAATCAAAACAGGCGATGAAAGAAATTCTGAAAAATATTCAATCAGGCAAATTCGCGGATGAATTTTTAGCTGAAATGCAGTCAGGATGCAAAAAATTCAATGAACTGAGAAAAGAAAATTCCGATGCTCAAATCGAAAAAATCGGTGAAGAAATCCGCTCATCATTTGTCTGGGGCAGAGATAAATTAATTAACAGGGAAAAAAATTAGATATGTTTGATACGGAAACAATTTACGAAGTAGTAACATTTGCAATAGGCGACACAAAAGCCGGCACCAAAATGGGCAAGCTTCAGCTTAAAGACACCAAAAATAACGCTGTTTTAAATTGTGTTTTGTGGGAAGAAACCCTGAACAGGCTTGACAATAAGCTTTTCAGAACAGGTAATCTGGTCAGAATTGTGACGGCAAGTTTTAACGAAAAGTTCAACAACTGCCTTGTTACGTCACTGGAGCTTATAAAAGAGGCAAAAACAGGTCTGGATGAGGCTGAGCGCGAAGAAACCTACAAAAAGCTTACGGGTTATATCGACACAATCAAGGACGACAAATTGCGAAATTTCCTCAACACATATTTTGAGGAATACAAAGAAAAAATCAAAATCATGCCTGCGGCAAAAGTTATGCACCACAACTATATCGGGGGTCTTATGGTTCACACGATTGAGTGCGTGCAGTTTGCCGAGAAAAATCTCGAGCTGTTTGCCCTTAAAATCAGCCGCGATATAGCAATCGCAGCGTGTATTCTGCACGACATAGGCAAGATTTTTGAATACACTGTTGATTTGGAAACAGGGCTGATAGATTATAACGAAAATTTCCGCTCTGAATGGTTAAGCCACTCGCAGTACGGATTTTCGCTCTGTATGATGAACGGCTTTAAGCGTATTGCAAAAATGATTGCGGCACACCACGGACGCGATGAGTGGGGCGCGATTATTGATCTGGACGAAAAAGACCTTGAGCCGGAACTTTATTTCCTGCACTTTATGGATAATTTGTCCGCAAAATTCGGCAGAATTAACGTTGCAATGATAGAAAGAGGATTAAATTGGCAAAATTAACCGAAAAACACAACTATGAAGGCACACTCGTCTGCGTTGAAGGGATTGACGGATCAGGCAAGTCTACCCAGCTTGCGCTTTTGAGGGATTGGCTCAAAGCAAACGGCAAAGACGTTATTTATACCGAATGGAATTCATCTCCCTTAATCAGCCAGACAACAAAGCTTGCAAAGAAAAAAAATATGCTTTCGCCGAGAACCTTTAGTCTTTTGCATGCGGTTGATTTTGCGGACAGACTCAAACAGGTTATTGCGCCAGCTTTAAAGGCAGGTTTTATCGTACTTGCCGACAGATACGCGTTCACGGCGTTTGCGCGCGATGTTGCAAGAGGGGTTGATCCCAAGTGGGTTCGGCAGGTTTATGATTTTGCTATCAGGCCGGATTTGACTGTTTATTTTGATATTGATCCCAAAACCTCAATGGAGCGGATTTGCTTTAACAGAACTCCGAAATTCTACGAGGCGGGTATGGATTTGAAATTGAGCAATGACCCGTTTGAAAGCTATTTGATTTTTCAAACCCGCGTCATAAATGAATACAAAAAAATGCTTAAAGAGTTTGACATCGTTAAACTCGACGCTAATGACACAATACATAAAAAACAGGTCGAAATCAGAAAAATGCTCACGGGAATTCTGGAAGCTAAGGGGGTTGAAATCTAATGGCGAAATTCAATAAAAAACACGGCTATGAGGGTTTACTCGTCGTAATTGAAGGCACTGACGGGTCAGGTAAATCAACCCAGCTTGAACTTTTGAAAAAATCTTTGCAGGATCAGTCTTACGGGGTTATGGTGTCCGAGTGGAAAACCTCAAGGCTTATCGCGGATGTTATTGATGACGCAAAAGACAGAAACCTGCTTAACGCAACAACATACAGCCTTTTGTATGCGGCGGATTTTGCCGACAGATTGGAAAACCAGATTATCCCCGCGCTCAAATCAGGGTTTGTGGTGCTTCTGGACAGATACTACTACACCGCGCTTGCACGTGACGTTGTGAGAGGACAAAATATCGAATGGGTTAAAAACCTTTATGATTACGCGCCCGAGCCTGATCTGGTGTTTTATCTGGATATGCCCGTTGATGTTTTGTTGAAAAGAATTATCGGCACGACAGGGCTTGATTTCTACGAAAGCGGCAGAGATGTCGGATTTTCTACGGATTTTTACAAAAGCTTTGAAATTTATCAGAACAAATGCCTTGAACAATACGAAAAAATGAAAAAACTTTACGGTTTTATAAGTATTGACGGGACAAAAACGATTTCCGAAATCCATAAAATTATGAGCGGAGAAGTTCAAAAAATCCTCGATACAGGCGTGCTGGATTAAAGGTGAATAAGTAAATAAGGGAATAAGGAAATAAGGGAATAAGTGTTATATAAAAGCAATCTTGGAGAAATTCCTCTCAGATTAATTTATGATACAACTTATTCCCTTATTTCCTTATTCACCTTTTAAAAACATAGTAAATCCTTAGCGCCTTACTGTCTTAGTATCGTTTACCCCCCAACCCTAACCCTCCCCCTCAAGGGGGGAGGGAACTATATAGGTTGGGTTTTCAGCCCGACTAAAAGGAATAAGTAGTTTTTAAAATTAACCATGTTTTGTGATATACTTGATGTATGAAAGCACTGGTTCAACGTGTAAAACAGGCATCCGTCACAATAGACGGAGAATTATATTCACAAATCGGACATGGATTGCTGGTTTTTGTCGGAGTTGAAAAAACTGACGAAAAAATTAATGCTGACAAACTCGCCGACAAAATTGTAAACTTGAGAATTTTTGAAGATGATTCGGGTAAAATGAATTTGTCAGCCAAAGACGTAAACGGCGAAATCCTTGTAGTGTCACAATTTACCCTGTGCGGAGACTGCAAAAAAGGCACCCGCCCGAGCTTTGATAAATCTGCACCGCTCGATAAAGCTGTTGACTTATATGAATATTTCGTTATAAAAGTTAAAAGTCACGGACTCAAAACCGAAACCGGAAAATTCCGTGCAATGATGGATGTCGGACTGATTAATGACGGACCTGTTACATTCTTTATCGAAAAATAACTTAAAAATAATTGACCTATAGTTTTGGATGATTGATAATCTCCTATACCCCCCCTTGTCAAGATTTGTTTTTTATGTTAAAATATTCATGCAAATTTGTATTATTTTTTGAAATCGATTTTATTCGAGGAGTAGTATTTTAAATTATTTTATTATTCAATTAAGAGGCTTTTAAAATTATGTATGTGAACAAATGCATTAAATGCGGTCGTGAATTTGAGACGAAGAACCCCAAAAGAGTTATCTGTCCTGATTGTCTGTATCCGGATAAAAAGATGATTATATCATCTGCGGTTGATACGCCTGCAGAAGAGGCAAAACCAATGTCCGGCTATACTACAGAGGAACAGCCCAAGTTTTACAGCAGTTACAGTGCCGGTGAAGGACGTGAAGCAAGACCGCAGCAGCGTCAGAACAATAATTACAACAGAAATAACAACTATAAGGGCGGATATAATCGTAATAATAACCGTCCGAGATTTAACAATCAAAAACAAGGCGGTTTCAACCGTAATCAGCGTCCGGGAGGGTTTAACAGACCGGGTTCAAACAGAAATCAACGCCCGGGATTCAATAACCGCCGTCCGATGAATAAATCCAGAGGACCAAAACAGCTGCTGGTAAGCAAGGAGCAATTGGAACAGATTGAAAAGCTCTATAAACCTATGCTGCCGCTGCCTAACCCTGATGCTCATGAGGTTATCGGTGAAAAAATCGGGCTGGAACCGAGAAAAGTTTTCTTCGGCATTAATCTTGTCAGACAAAAAATGATGCTGCCGAAACTTCCGTTCCCGAAACGCAGACTGGCTATCTCTCCGGATCAGCTGTTTGCCATTAAAAATCTTTATGAACCGTTATTGCCGCTCCCGCCTATCGGATGCCACAAAATTATTGCGGCTCAATTGAAAATGGATGAATGGAGAGTTCACGTCGGTATCGGTTTGATTCGTTCTCAAATGGGGCTTGAACGCTGGAACCAGAATAGAGATGACGTTCCTGAAGAATTTAAAAAAGCTAAAGCTGAAGCTCCGGCTGAAAATACCGAAAAAACTACGGAAGAACCCGCAGAAAAACCTAAACGCGGCAGAAAACCTAAAAAAGAGGCTGATGAGTAAGTTTATTTCCGTCGGTAAAATTGTGAACTTCCACGGGATTCAGGGGGAAGCTAAAATCGGGTTTTCTAAAAATCAGGAAGACTTTTTTCTGGCTTTAAAAGAAGTTTTCGTAAAAGTTCAAAATGATTACAAGCCCCTGAAAATAACCCGCTCAAGACTTCATAAGAATTTTGCGGTGGTAAAATTCGACGGAATAGATTCGATTAATGATTTGCTGCCTTTGAAGGGAAATCTTTTGTTTGTGGAAGAGAGCACAATCAGAGAAAACCTCGACGAAGATGAGTTTTTGATTGATGAACTTGTCGGGCTTGGCGTCGTGGATAAAGACGGCAAAAAGCTCGGGTTTGTAGTTGGAGTTTCCAATAACGGCGCAAATGATTTATTGTCTGTTAAAACAAAATCAGGAAGAATTTCTCTTGTGCCGTTTGTAAAAGCTATTGTAACGGATGTTGATTTAAAAGGGAAAAGGGTTACAATTAACAATCTGGAGGGGCTTTTGGAATGAGATTTGACGTTCTGACGCTTTTCCCTGAGATGATTACGGACTACTGCAGCCGGAGTATTATAAAACGGGCGCTGGAAGCGGGTGTTATCAGTGTGAATACAATTAACCCGCGCGATTTTACGCTTAATAAGCACAAAAAAGTCGACGATACCCCATATGGCGGCGGTGCGGGCATGGTTTTGATGCCTCAGCCTTATGTTGATGCTTATGAAAGCGTTGAAAAGCTCGAAAACTCAATTACGGTAATGCTTTCGCCGCAGGGTGAGCCTTTGAAAGAAAACCTTGTGAAAAATCTTGCGGGATACGGTCAAATTATCCTGCTTTGCGGACATTATGAGGGTTTTGACGAAAGAATCAGAGAGATTATTAAGCCAAAAGAAATTTCACTCGGGGATTTTGTCCTGACAGGGGGCGAACTTCCTGCTTTGTGCATAATTGACGCTGTCAGCCGGAAGCTTGAGGGAACCTTAGGCAAAATTGAATCTGCATATGACGACAGTTTTTCTGACGGCATGCTTGAATACCCCCAGTATACAAAGCCCAGAGAATACAGAAGTTTGAAAGTTCCGGAGGTTTTGCTCAACGGAAACCACAAAGAAATTGAAGAATTCAGACAGGCTCAAAGACTAAAACGCACTAAAGAGAGACGTCCTGACCTGATGAATTAGTCAAATGATTTGGTTTTCCGATACCGAAACCGTCTTTAAAAAGCGTATATATACCGTAAATTCCGAGCGCTATACCGGAGCCTTTTGTGAGTTTGCGGCTTTTTGCAAATAATGCCGTAAGCCCCAGACCGAGCGGCACTACATCGTGGACAAGCATTGTGCCGATACCTTTGAAATATCCGATAATTGAATTTACAAAACCTCTGAAACGGTCATCCAATTCGAGTTTATAAATTCCGTTTTGAATATCTGCGACTGTTCTTGACGGTCTATCAATGCTCATTGTGTTTTCCAAAAAATATTGAGCGGCTTTTGCATTTTTGCTCTGAACTTCAATATCGGATCTTATTTTGCCGTAATTGTGAGCATCACGCACGATAAAATACAGTGCCGCAGCACCTGCGCCCCTTGCTAAATATTTACCGTAATTGGATTTTATCGCTGTAATTATGCTCATGATTTTTTATCTTCCTTTTTCGGGGTATCTTTTACTTCAAATTCTTTTTTAACTGTTTGTCCTGACATCTTGAGGAGTATCCGGCTTGCCTGAAGTGCGTCCTGTCCGTAACCGGAATCTGATTGCTGCATTTGCTGGAGAACTTGTTTTGTAAAATCATCACCTGTTACGGCTCTTGTGTCAAGCATTCCGAGTGCCAGAAATCTTACCGGCTGATATGGATCCTGAAGCATTTTGTTAATAAGGGCTGTCAGTGCTTTGTCGTCTTTTCTGGATTCATCCTCCTGAAGCCTTGCCGCAACTTCTTTTGCGCCCATTAACCTTATTTCTTTATCCTGACTGTTCAGATAGTTTTCAAGATTTTTTATATAATCATCAGTTAATAAAACTATATTGCGTTTTTCGGTTTTCTTTTTTTCTTCTGTCTTTGTGGTTGTTGTATTTGTTGTGTTTGTCGTATTGGAAGAACTTGCGTTGTTAGCGTTGGTATTTGTATTATTATTGCCGTTTTGCCCCCAATTATTTGTGTAATAACCTGAAGGATAACAGTTTGGAGCCTGATACTGCGGAGCATTAACGTTATAAACCGGTGCACCTCCCGGAACTCCGACAGACGGGTTAAAAATCTGGATATTTACGCCGGAATAATTCGGAACCTGCACCGTTTGATTTTGGGCAGGATATTGATACGCTGCCGGCTGTACAGGTGCTGTCGTTTGCTGCGCAGCTGTTGTCTGAACCGGCGGCTGAACAGAAACTGCAGGCTGTGTCGCATATTGCATCTGCGGTGCTGTACATTGCGTCTGTGCCGGTTGATATTGTTGTTGTCCTACAGGATTTTGCATAATACTACCTTTTCACTAACTAATTAAATAAAGTATAAAACTTTTAATTTATTGCTATTTTTTGAAATATTTTAAGAAATATTACGTGATTTTATTTAATTTATTAAAGGGGATATAATGTGATTATGGATAATTACGAAAAGAATTATTTATCACAGCGTCCTGAAATGTGTGTAAGATGCGGCTTATGCTGCAGGGTTGCAACAACGACAACCCCGTATAAAAAATTACTGGAAATGCGTGATGCGGGAGATGAGGGCGCGATTGATTTTTTAAGCGTATTTGAGCCTTATGAATCCATTGAGGCGGCAAGAAAGGTTTCCGCGCCGACCGTTGACAATATTATCAACAGTCTGAAAGCGGACGGGAATTATAAAGAAGAAGATATGACATTTTACAAATGCAAGTATCTTGATGATAATAATTTATGCACAAGATATGACACAAGACTTGCGCTTTGCAAACATTTTCCGGCATCTCCGTGGGCAATTGTTCCGCCGGGGTGCGGATATGAGGGCTGGCTTTTTGTAAAACGCGAAGAAACCAAACAAAAAATCCGCAAAATTAAAGAGGAACTTCTGGAATTGCAGCTTTTGAAAAAGAAAACAACTTCCCCTGATATTCAGCTCAAAATTGCCTCCGTTGAGAAAAAAATGCTTGCAAATATTGAACTTTACAAAAAATACGGTTCCGAAAACTGGTAGATTAAGCTTTTGTCTTTATGTTCATCAATTTAGTTTTGTAAAAATCCGTATTAATATTCAATTTTGTGCCGATATCAAGCAGCATATTAATGAATTCTTTATCTTTTGACCTGCCGGTTTTGATGTAATTATCAATGATATCGCCGATTTTGTGGTAAATTCTGTTGAAGTAGATATTCTGTGCTTCCGCAATATCAATTTCAAGGTCAAGTTTTTCGACATTGTCAAAGATTTCCAACAGAACTTCTGCCTGCTGGCTTTCGAAACTCTGGGCAAGACGGATGGTATTTTGCTGAATTTTCTTTGCAAAAATACTGTTAGAAGGTGTTCTGTCTAATTTTATACCCATTTTTTTAGCTTCATAATTTATGTCAAAAGCCTGCTGCAAAATTGCCGGATCCACAAAGCCGCCTGAGTGTGCAACAAGGTCGTTGAATTTGCGACTGAGGGTGTAGGTGGCGGCAATTTTGAATTCATCCGGAATTGCCAGCCCGAGATTTTGCATATGATAAATTGAGCCTTTGCCTTCGTCATACATGTCTTTATAGGTTTGCGCGAATTTTTCGAGTTTACCTTTGAGCATAATTTGAAGGATTTTGCGGCGTTCTTCAATAAATATGTCTTTAAGCGTAAAGTATTCTTTGCCGAAGTTTTCGTCCAGCGCGCGGATAATTTCCGTCAAAGGATTAAGCATAAATGTCTTTATCAAGTCGGTTTTGACCGTATTATAGGCGCTTTCGTCGGAATATTCCTTGATCGCGCAATGGAAGTCTCCGCCTGAAAATTGGACAAGCGCAAAAATCTGATTTACGCTCTCAAGCGTTATGCGGGATTGGAGTTCCGTATGCCCCACAATGAATGTAGATGTGCCTTTTTGAACCTTTTGATAGTCATAACATTTGATTTTGTAGCAGTAAACATTTTCCTCATCGCCAAAATCTTCATACAGCGACGAAATCGCCCACAAACTCGCAACCTGTTTCGGGGTTACGACGGACGGTTTTACAAATCTTTCATAGATGTCTTTTCCCGTGCCGTATTCTTGAATATTGCTTTTAGCTTCACTCAGAATTTCCAAAAATTTCTTCTCAAAATTCTGTTTTGTGAAATAAGCCGCCAATTGCATTGCACGGGCTGCATATTTCATAATCTGCACGGTTTCAATTCCGGAAATTTCGGAGAAGAACCAGCCGCAGCTCGTGTACATCAAAAGTGCCTGACGCTGGATTTCCAACAATTTCATCCCGCGGACTTTATCTTCGTCGCTAAGGTCAGACAAAAAGTATTTGCTCTGGAATTTTTTGATATTAGCTTCCGTTCTGGACAAAATTACGTCAATGTAGTTGTTGCGGACTTCCCACACGTCTGTGTTAAAGTATTTCGGGCCTTCCTTTTCGTATACTTTTATAAGTTCATCCCTCAAATAGTCAAGCGCATCACGCAAAGGCTTTCTCCATTTCTGGTTCCAGCCGGGGTGTCCGCCTGTTGAACAGCCGCAATCCTCGCACCATCTGCCGACTCCGTGAAAACAGCTCCATGATGATGCCTGTTTTATCTCTGCTTCGTAGTCGCTTCTGTATTTGTCTAAATATGCTGCGTAATTGGTTATTTTAAATCCTTCATCTTCAGCTCTGACCTTTAAAACGTATGAAAGCGCCATATCGCCGAATTTTGTATGATGCCCGTAGCTTTCGCCGTCGGTTGCGATATTTACAATCTGCGGATAATTTCTTGTGTCGGAAACCCCTTCTTTCAAACGTTTTATAAATTTGTTACCGTCTTTTAAAAGCTCGTCAAATGCAACAGAGCGTGAAATTGCTCCGTCGTAGAAAAATAATGCAATTGATTTTCCGGGAGCTGACTTTATTTTGTAATTATAAGAACGAGCCGGATCAATATTACCCCAGCTTACGTCAGTCCATTCTTTGTCTTTCGGGCCTTTGATTTTCAGTGCCTGATAAGGTGAAAGCACGGTGAATTTTATCCCGTTTTCTTCGAGAACCCTCAAAGTGTCGTCATCAACGGCGGTTTCCGCAAGCCACATGCCTTCCGGTTTTCTGCCGAAACGGTATTCAAAATCTCTTATGCCCCACTTAACTTGAGTTTGTTTGTCCTGTTCGTTTGCAAGCGGCATAATCATGTGGTTATAGACCTGCGCCATGGCGTTTCCGTGCCCGTCATTCAGGTCTATGCTTTCAATATCCGCTTTTATTATCCTCTCATATGTGAGCGGCGCATACTGTTCCATCCACGACAAAAGCGTCGGGCCGAAGTTGAAGCTCATCAATGAATAGTTATTAACAACGTCAAGAATTCTGTTACGGTTATCAACAATTTTGGACACCGAATTCGGGTTGTAGCATTCTTTTGTAATCCTTTCATTCCAGTCGTGGAAAGGCAGCGCGCTGTCTTGAAGTTCTATTGCCTCAAGCCACGGGTTTTCCCTCGGCGGCTGGTAAAAGTGACCGTGTATTGTTAAAAACTTTTCATTATCTGCCATACTTAACTCCGTTTATTTGTTTTTATTTGGTTTCAGATGCTTTTTGGGATGTTGGTGTTTCTTCTTTTGGTTTTTGGGTCAAAACCGTGAATTTCTCCGCGTCCATCCATACATCGCCTAATGCCGTGGAAAATACTTTTCCGCTGAATTCAATTTCGTCGCCTGCATTAAGGTCAATGTGTTTTTCTGCTTCCGTGCGTTTTAAGAATATTTTCATTTCGGAAAGCGGGATGTTGTGGTCGGTTATATCAGGTCTTTGGATTAAAAATGTTATGTAATCCTCGGAACTTCTCATTGCTGGTGCATAATCAAGCCCCAGCGTTGAAAATTTATCGAATTTTCCCTTGACCGTTATAAAGTTATTCAAATATTTTGACGGCGCCGCAACTACATCCAGCGCGTTCACCGTTGTATAAACCTGAGCCTGCTGCGTTTGCTGAGCCTGCTGAGGTTTTGCCTGAGGCGCTGTCTGAGGTGCTGCTATTACTATTGTGTTTATTGCTAATGCCGCTGTTATTATTAATACTTTTACTATATTTTTCATAATCTATATCCCCTTTTCTTATATTCTATCACAATAATTATTTTTTGGTAACTAGCCGGGGAAATAAATTAGGGAATAAGTGAATAAGTAAATAAGGAAATAAGTGTTATATAAAAAGCAATCTTGGAAAAATTCCGCTCTGCCAAAGGCAGGACAACATACTGGATGCTGGACATCCCTACAGGTCATCCCGTTCAGATTAATCTATGATACAACTTATTCCCCTATTCCCTTATTACCTTATTTACTCATTCCATCCCCCCCCCTTGTCGCAAATTTTTGTTTGTGGTACGCTCGTTGTGTGTGGCTGAAATTAAATTAGCTGTAAAAAAGGAGATATATCTATGACAACAAAAGAATTCTTTACAAATTCAGAAGAATTGAAAAAGATGATGTCAGCTGCCCGTGCAACTATCACGGCACCGTTTTTCGGAAACAATGTTGAGGAAGTCAAATCCGTTTCCGAAGCTTACAAACTGGCAAAATCAAGTCCCGGAACTATTGAACTTACAGGCATGCCTGTATATAAACCGGAAAAAATCGGCTTACCGCAGGGCGCAAATCAACTGCTCTTTAACGACGGTACTGTCGTCGGCAGATGCGCTGCCGCCAGAAAAATCGTCGGCGAACCTAACTGCGATTTGAAATACTTATTGCCGATTATCCGTGAAGCAATTTACCAGACACGTGACAGATTAATGTATAAAACCGAAGTTGTTGTCGGTCTGGAAGAAGATTTTATGGTAAAAGCTCACCTGATGATTCCGGAAGGCTTTGAAAATATTATGTATTCCTGGATGCTGAACTTCCAGTATATTAATGAAAAATACGCCAATATGTATTCAGACTCCCGTGCATTGCCGGACGGCGATATCTACGTATTTTCAGACCCTGACTGGACTCACCCAGACTTCCCGTACGGTTTGACTTTCTTTGATCCGGAACACAACTGCGCGGCCATCTTGGGTATGAGATATTTCGGTGAGCACAAAAAAGGCACCCTGACACTTGCATGGGGATGTGCCGCACGTAACGGTTATGCATCATGCCACGGCGGTATGAAACGCTACAACCTTGATAACGGTAAATCCTTCCAGGTTGCCGTGTTCGGACTTTCAGGTTCAGGCAAATCAACCATTACCCACGCAAAACACAATAATAAATACAATATCACCGTTCTTCACGATGATGCGTTTATTATTAACGTTCATGATAAATACACAATCGCGCTTGAGCCGGCTTATTTTGACAAAACCGCCGACTATCCTATCGGCTGCGACGACAATAAATATATCTTAACCCAGCAAAACGCAGGCGCAATCCAGCTTGCTGACGGAAAAGTCGTTTCAGTTACCGAAGATATCAGAAACGGCAACGGCCGCGCTGTTAAATCAAAACTCTGGTCACCGAACAGAGTCGACAGAATTGATCAGCCGATCAACGCTATTTTCTGGCTTATGAAAGACCCGACAATTCCTCCTGTATTGAAATTGTCAGGCGCTTCACTCGGTTCTGCTATGGGTGCAACCCTCGCTACAAAACGTTCTTCCGCTGAAAGACTTGCCGCAGGCGTTGACCCGAATGCGCTGGTTGTTGAACCTTACGCTAACCCGTTCAGAGTTTACCCGTTAGAGGTTGACTATACAAGATTTAAACAGTTAATCGCTGACGGCGTTGACTGCTATATCTTGAATACGGGCGAATTTATGGGAACTAAAGTTCAGCCGAAACATACTCTCGGTATTATTGAGGCTATTGTTGAAGGCACTGCTAAATTCCATAAATGGGAAAACTTCTCAGATATCGAAATTATGGATATCGACGGATTTGACGCATCATTCTCCAACAAAGAATATGCAGCTCAGTTTGTTGCCCGTATGAACGACAGAATTGAGTTTGTTAAATCAAGAGAAACCGAAAAAGCAGGCATCGACAAGCTTCCGGCTGATGCTTTACAGGCTCTTGAAGCTGTTGTTAAAGAAGCAACCTCTCTTACCAGAGTATAAAAACGAAAAAAACGGGCTTTTTGTCCGTTTTTTTTCTCATAAAAAAAGCCGTCCTTTCGGGGGCGGCTCTTTTTGTTATTATGTTTGAAACTATTCGATTTCAATAACGCCGACAGGGCAAGAATCAGCAGCTTCTTTTACTGCATCCATGTTATCAGCAACTGCTGCTTCGTTTACTGTTGCGGTGTCTTCTACTTTAAATACTGCATCGCAAATTGATTCGCAAGCGCCGCATCCGATGCATCCGTCATTAATTTTTACTGTCATTTCATTTTCTCCTTATTTATTTTTACACGCGGAATCTTTTCCGCAAATTTATTATAAAACAAAAAATTTAAAATATCCAGTCTTTAATAAATTTTGCAACATTATCAAAGCCCTGTAATTTACCCAGGTCTCCGCCTTGAGTTTTTTTGTTGAAAACAAGGACAGGCACGCTTTCGCGCGTATGGTCGGTGCCTTCAACCGTCGGGTCGCAGCCGTGGTCTGCCGTAATTATCAACAAATCCTCGTCCGTCACTTCTTTTAATATTATATCAAGATAGCGGTCGATTTCTTCCAGCGCCTTACCGTAGCCGGTCGCGTCATTTCTGTGTCCGAAAAGCATATCCGTATCCACAAGGTTTGTGAAAATTAATGTCGGCTCGCCGTAATTTTTATCCTCGTAAGCTATTTTATCCAGTTCAAGTTCGTTTTTTATAGCTTTTATTGTTAATTCAAGCCCTTCTTTATTGGAACCCGTATGGACAGCATGGGTTATTCCTTTTTTAGCAAAAATATCTTCGATTTTGCCGATACCGATTACTTTTCCGCCTTTATTTTTGATGTCGTCAAGAATTGTGTGTTCAGGCGCCATTGAGTAGTCGCGTCTGTCTTTGGAAATCCTTGTCGGTTTGCCGTCAATAACTTTATAAGGCCGTGCAATTACCCTTGATACGTTGTAATTCCCCTCATCAAGCAGTCTGCGTGCAATATGGCACCAGTCGTACAGTGTTTCAAGCGGAATTATATCAGTATCAACCGCAATCTGGAAAACGCTGTCCGCAGAAGTATAAACAATGGGGAATTTTGTCTTTTGGTGTTCGTCATTCAATTCCGCAATAATCGCTGTTCCGCTCGCCGGAATGTTTGCTAAAATCCCGCCGCAGTTTGTTTCTTTTATAAATTTTTCGATTAATTCATCGGGAAAACCTTCAGGAAACGTTGCAAAAGGCTTTTCGGAAATAAGTCCGGCGATTTCCCAGTGTCCGGTTGTTGTGTCTTTGCCTTTTGATTTTTCAAACATTGTGCCGTATTTTGCAATCGGTTCGGCGGTTTTCGCTAAACCTTCAAAGTCCTGAATATTCCCGAGCCCCATTTTTGCCATATTTGGTAAATTCAGCCCGTGATTGAATTTGCAGACATTTTTCAGGGTATTGCATTCCGGCACATCTCCGAAATCTCTGCAATCGGGCATTGCGCCTATTCCCATTGAATCTATTACAATAATTATTGCTCTTTTCATAATCTAACCCCTTTTGAGCTTATTATAGCACAAAAGGCAGTTATTCCGCAATATCAACCACGCTGTACGCGTTAAAATCAATTGAGCCGAAAATTATTTTTAACTGTTTTTCGCCGTTGTCGAGAATTTTTACGAAATGAACTGTTTCCTGATCGTAGTCTTCTTGCGTCTCAACAGCCGGAATTTCAGCCATTAAATAATGCGCCTGATAAAATTTCAAATAGAGTTTTCCGTTTTTCTTTTCTCCGTCCACCTGATAGTGCCCGACAGGCAGTATCTCATCTTCAGAAAGTCTTATATTCGCGGGCACACAGAGTACAGGCATTTCTTCTTCAGCCTGTTTTATAAATTGGGTTTCGTTGCTCTGATGAAATTCTTCACCTTTCGGGATGTTTTTGTCGCGTTTTTTCTTTTTCTTTTTACTCTCAAGCGCCTGCTCGAATTCTTTATCCGACACCGGCTTTTGTCCGTAAACATTTTGATCGCCGAAATAGTCCCACATTTCGCCTTCTGCAAAGCTCGCATTGCCCGCAAAAAATATTATCGCAAAAAATATTGTTATAATCTTTCTCATATATTTATAATAATGTTTTTTTTAAATAAGTAAACCAATCATTTGCAGGATAATAAAAATCGCCTCCGAAAAGGCGATGCGTTATTTTTGTCATACAAGGAAATTACGAAATATAACCTGAAAGGATTTCTTCTCCCGTCAGTTTCATTTTTTTCAAAGCTCTCAATTCCGTCTGGCGGATGCATTCTTTTGTTACTCCGTAAATATTGCCGATTTCTTCCAGAGTTCTTCTGGTTGTATCCCCGAGTCCGTAGCGCATTCTTACAACATCCCTTTCGCGGTCTTTCAGGGTTGATACTACCATTTCTATATCTGTTTTTAAATTCTCAAATTCTGCTGCCGCAGTAACACAGGTGTTTTCATCCGCTATAATGTCCGCCACATTGAATTCTTTACCGTCGGCTTTTTCAAGACCGCTTTCTATCGAAATTGTTTTTGTGTATGCGGATAAAAACATGTCGATTTTATCTGCGGATATGTTCATTTTTTTCGCTACATCTTCTGTCTTGACCTGCTCCGGCGCGGTTTGTTCCATCTCGGATTTGATTTTGGAAAATCTTGACAGAGTTTCCTGTATATAAACCGGTATTTTCATACAGTGTGACTGCTCTGATATTGCCTTGAACATAGATTGTTTTATCCACCAGCTTGCATATGTCCCGAATTTGTAGCCGAGTTTATAGTTGAATTTTTCCGCTGCTATCATTAATCCGAGATTTCCCTCCTGTATTAAATCCGTCAACGGTAAATTGGAAGTGTGAATTGCTTTTCGCGCAATCGTAATCACTAACTTTAAGTGGGACTGTATTAATTGTCTTTTTGCATCCGCATCTCCTTCTTTTGCTCGTTTTGCCAGTTCTTTTTCTTCCCTGGCGCTCAATGACGGATATTCTGAAATCTCTCTCAAATAATTTGCAAGTGTGCTGTCTGCCTGCAATACTTCATTCTTTGCCGGATTTGAAAATTTTGTCGTTTTTTTCATCTTAATCGGCGTATTTCTTCTCATCTTAAACTCCTCTTCTTCTTTACACGCGATAAGTTACCCCGCCTCCGGGGTGGATATTACGAGATAATATATACTTAGTATATACCACAGTATATATTTTTTCTAACATGGATGTTAAGTTATGTAAAGCAGGTGGGCAAAAAAAGCAGGAGAAAATCTTTTATAACAGCATTTTTTATAGTATTATTTTATTAAAAGGGGGAAGGAAATGAAAAAGAAAGTTTTAATGACATTGATAATTACGGGGCTGGTTATTTTGACATCAGCAATAACATTTGCGCTTACAAATCCCGCAGCGGAGCAAAAACAGAAACCGTCAGACTATAAAATAGGGATAAAATATTCAGACGCTTTAAAATCCGATAAACCGATGCTTGCCCTGATGTATGTTGACTGGTGCGGATATTGTTTGAGATTTATGCCTAAATATAAAACCATAAGCAATATTTACAAAGACAAATTTAATATTGTTATGCTGAATGCGGAAGATCCTGCCAATGAAGAATTGGTAAAGGATGTAGCGTTAAGCGGTTTTCCGACTTTATATATACTTGATCCGAAATATGACAACAGGGTTTTGTTAAACAATGCTATTTATATGGATTTGAAAAAATTAAGAGTCGAACTTGAGCGCTATTTGCGCATCAGAAGTCTTTTGGATCAGGTTCCCGTAAAATAATTGTTAAATATTGTAAAAATTATCGAAAAAAGTTAGCAATTTTTAGAAGATGTGGGACTTTATAATAGTATAAAGCTCTCTCTTCTTATTTAAACGGATAGGCCTTGAATATCACAAGGTCTTTTTTTTATGCTTTTTCAGGGTATTATATGCGGCTGAATGATTATTCCGACAGAATTTTAAGAGTTTCTCTGAGAATTTCTTCTGCGGATGCGCCGGACTCAACAACAGTAACCGCTTTAGACATGGCGGATTTTATCTCATCTTTTTCGTATCCGAGTGAAATAAGCACTGTCTGGGCATCGTCAACCGCTTGAGAATTTTGAACTGTTGGCGCTGATATCTTTATTGGTTCAGTTTGTTTGTAATTCATCAGCTTATCTTTCAATTCAAGGATAATTTTCTGGGCAAGCTTTGGTCCGACACCTTTTGCGCGGGTTAATTCTTTGTAATTTCCTTCAATAACAAACCCGATAAGCTCTGACGACGGGAATTCATCAAGTAAAGTCAATGCCATTTTGCTTCCGACTCCTGAAACTGAAGTTAAAATATTAAATATATCTCTATCCTCGCGTTTCAAAAAACCGCAGAGGCTCATTTTGTCTTCTCTGTGGATTAAAACCGTATAAAGCTTAACTTTTTCATCAAGTTCGGGCAATCTGCCGTAATCACAGGATGTAATTTCCGCTAAATACCCCACGCCGCCGCCTGTTTCCACAGTCGCCGTGAAACCTTTTGTTCCGCCTGATTTATTTGTTAGAGTTCCTCTGATATAGTCGTACATAATTATTCCCTCAATTTATTTTTAATCTCCGAAATTGCTCTGTCAAGGTCTTTGTTTATTTTCAAATCCTCCTTGATTTTTTCGTAAGAATAAAGCATTGTGGTGTGTTTTTTGTTAAAATATTCCGCAATACTTTCAAAGCTTTTGCCGGTAATCTCGCGGGCAAGATAAACCGCAACGTGCCGCGCACTTGAAACTTTCTGATTGCGGGATGAGCTTTTGAAATCCTGCAAAGTAACGTTGTAGTATTCCGCCGCGGTTTTGGCAACTTTGTCAATGGTAATTGCTTTTTTCATAGCTTCGCAGTTGAGAACTTTTTTTGCATAAGCAAGTGTTACATCGACTTTTTCAATGTCTGCGTAGGCACTTACCTTATTAAACGCCCCCTCAAGCTCTCTGACGTTATTTACAAAATTATTCGCAATGTATTCAAAAACTTCAAAATCAATATTCATGGAAATTTGTTCCGCAAGATTTTTCAAAATCGCCACACGGGTTTCAAAATCCGGCGGGGTAATATCGACAACAAGCCCCATCTCAAAACGGGTTCTGAGTCTGTCGGGAAGTGTCGGGATATCTTTGGGCAGACGGTCGGAGGTTATGACAATCTGTTTATTGTTATTATGAAGCGTGTCAAATGTGTGAAAAATTTCTTCCATAGTGTAGGTTTTGGATTCCAGAAACTGAATATCATCAATTAATAAAACGTCGATATTTCTGTATTTCTGACGAAATTTTTCCATACGCGCATTACGCTCTCCGCCGTGCTGAAGATTTTTTATAAGTTCATTTACGTATTCTTCTGTTTTAATATACCGGACTTTGAGCTTGGGTTTATGAAAAATAATATAATGTCCGATAGCCTGCATCAGGTGGGTTTTGCCAAGACCTGACGCTCCGTAGATAAAAAGCGGATTGAATTTTTTCGCAGGATTCTGCGCGACCGCAAGGGCTGCTGCATGTGCAAATCGGCTGTTTTCTCCCACTACAAAATTATCAAATCTGTATTTTAAATTCAAATTGGAAAAAGACTGCATTTGAGCCAGATTTTCCATTGTTTTGGAAGTCTCGTCGTCATTTTTGGGCTTTGATTTTTCTTTTTGCTTTTCTTTTTTGTATTTTTCCGCAAGGTCGGCATCGTAATTAAGCGAAAATTCTGTTTCTTTTTTCAAAACATGCTCAAGCGCGGATTTTATCTGTGCGTAATGATTTTTACGGATAATCTCTACCGCCATCTGGTGAACTGTTAAAAGCGCAAAAATATCGTTATCATAACCGACTGCTTCCAGAGGCATAATCCAGGTGTCAAAAACATGGGCAGGTAATGTTTTTTTCAGCTCCGTTCTGGCTTCTTCCCAAACTTTCTTTACTTCAATTACTTCCATAACTCAATTTTAACACAAAAAGAAGACAATGTTGAATTACTGCTGTCGGCTATGGCTGTTCAACTCTCAAAAAATAAAAAAGTCTTGAATCATCTTCAAGACTTTATAAATCACATTTACTTTTTTCTTTATTTCTAATTGTTGCTTAATACTAATCTGAAGGTTGCTAAATTTTTGATTGATAACATAGCATGTTTATTATGCTGTTCTTCTGCTATATTAAAAATACGAATAATACGCTGAATTTCTTCCATATCTTTTCTTGATTCGATTTTATATACATTATTAATCGGATCTGATACTACTGACATCATTGTATTTAATTCTTGTTCTTTCATTTGAGTTATCCTCTTTCCAACCTGTATATTTATATAAAGATTTTTGTGCCGTGAAAATTGCTTTTTTACTTTTATGAGTTGTAACATTTGTTTACAAACAACCGGATTAAATATTAGACAGCATTATCATTAAAATTTATATGTTATACCGACGTTAATGCTCCAGTTTTGCGGGGAGTTGTCCGTCGGATTTTGAAGGTTATATCGCTGAACTTCAACAAAACCTGATGTTTTATCCCCTAATTTTTGCGAAACCCCGCCGAATATCCCGAGCGAATGGTTACTCTTATCAGGATTTCTATAATCATGTTTGTATGCGTAATACGGATTAATATAAAGGGTTGTACTTTCTCCTATACGCTCTTGCACATACGGTGAAATTCTAAACTGGGTAGTACTTTTAGCATCACCGAGCGAAGTTCTAACACGGGTTTGCAAACCGTAATTGGCATTAAACTGCAGATTACCCTTGAGATCAAACACAGTGCCTGTATAGTTTTTAAAATTTGTATCCGCGCCGCCGCCCGCAAACAGCGTAAGATTAGAGCAAGGTTTATAATCAATGCCGTACATCATAATGGTCTGATTGTCGCCGTTTAGCGACTGAAAACTCTGCATGGATACACTTTGCTGTATTTTCCCCGTATTTCCCATAAAAAAATCCCCTTGTTATTTATATAAAAACAACGGGGATTTCTAAATTGCCTTTTTTGTAAAGTTATTTTTCTTTGGCAAGTTTGTCGGCGAGTTTAGTTTCCAGCTTGCCGTTAAGGGTTTTGCTGACTTTTTGGAGTGCTTTTGCTATAACTTCCATATTATCCGTCCAGACAAAATTATCTTTTACGTATTTATCAGCCTTGTCAAAATCTTCGTCGATTTGTATACGGATAATTTCTTTGAGCATTTCCTGCGCTGCGGGAACCACTTTATCAATATTTACGTGAATTTTCCCGTCAACAAGCTCATAGGCGCCTCTATCCGCCATAAATTTATTCTGCATAACAGTTCTGACACGGTGTGCCTGGCTTAAATTCGGCTTGGATTTCAAAAAGTTATCAGCGACAACGGTTACCAGAATTTGTTTGCGCTGTTCGTCTGTATACATTCCCATGCCGGTCAACAAATCCACAAAGGCTAAAGATGCCATATCAGCTTTGTTTTCCTCAATAATATTTCTGTATTTGCCGAGTTTTTCGCAAGCCTTTTTAGGTCCCAGAGAATGCGCGTTTTCATGCCCGATTGTAAACCAGTGGTCAGCCTCATCAAGGTAATATTTGTGCTGATCTTTGTCTAAAATCGCATCCAGTCTTTCCTGAAGTTTTTTCTTATCGCTTATAAATCTTATCTGCCTGTGATAAACATTTCTTCTGCCCCCGCCGATTTGCAAAGAGGGCTTGTCGTCATTGGGAAGATTTTCCGCCAGCGTAATTCCGCCTCTGTACGCCCCGACATCGCCTGCTGCCTGCACCATATCAACGTCAACCATTGTTTGTTTAGTGTCTTTATCAGGTGAAATGTTTTGTTCGTACTCGTCATTATAAGGCATATTTTTTGCAAGTTCAGGAAGGTATTTTTTTATCGCCATCAATGCTTCCGTGCCTTTTTTATTAACAATTCCGACCCTGCCTCCGAGAAAATCCTTTGGCGTCGGGGTTATAGAATGTTTTGAAAGCAGTGCCAGAAGTTCCGGATTTTCCATAATCGTTCCGGTCATCTCGTCCTCGTAATTTTCGCGCGTAATCGTGAATTCCAGAGGCGTATCCTGCAATGTTGCCCATTTTTTATCCGCAAACGCGTCGAATGTCGGGTCTGCAGTTCTCAAGGCTTTGGCTTGCAAAATTAAATATTCGCTGAAATCTTCATTAGTCGAAGTTTCGGCGGCTTTTTCAAGCTCGTCGGCAACTTGTTGGAATTCTTCGCGGAATTTGTCCACGTAATCTATACCCACAAGATGTTTTCCGCTTCTTTCCACAACTGAACGCTGATTAAGAATTTTTTTAACCTCATCAATTTTATTTGCGTTAATCATTTCTGTCAGAATTTTGTGGAATTCTTTTACGCTCAAATCTTTCGGATAAACGCCTTTTCCCGGAAGTTCTTTAATCCCTTTTACAAGGTTAATCTTATTTGACATTGTATCAACCGCATTCATACCCTTTTGCGCATCAAAAAGAATTTTGGTTAATTTTGCCCGCTTATTGCCGTTTTTGATTTCGCGTTTCAAATAAGCTTCAAAATCAAGGTTGTCATGACAATCAAGCTGCAAATTAATCCTGCCGATAATGTTTGCGGCTTTTACAAGATGGATGAGCGCCTTTTTATCGCCTTCATCCAGCGCCTGATATTCCGGCGCATCAGGGGTTAAAAACTTCTTTGTCACAAGATAATCTTTGTGCGTACGCTTTTCAAGCTCTTTTTCCGATAGATTTAATTCAAATTCTCTCATAGATAAACTCCTTTTGAGAAAATTATAACATATTTTTATCTGTCACACGTCATCTATTTATGGTAGGTTTCACACTTAATTATTTTGAACGCGCGGTAAATCTGTTCAACCAGCAAAAGCCTTGCAAACTGATGTAAAAACGTCATCTTTGACATGCTTAATTTAAAATTTGCCCTGTCTGAAACGTGTTTTGAAATTCCGTGAGAAGAGCCTATGACAAATACAATTTCACCTGTACCGTCATTTGTCAGCTCACGAATTTTTTCCGCAAATTCTTCACTTGAAAGCATTTTACCCTTGATTTCCAGCGTAATTACATACGATTGAGGTTTTATATACGAAAGAATTTTTTCGCCCTCCTCATCCAGCGCTCTTTCGGTCAGGTTTTCGTCTTTAATCTCTACAGGCTGAATTTCCGTAATTTCCACACTCGCATACGGCGTCAGACGTTTGAGAAATTCATCAATTCCGTCTTTTAAAAATTTTTCTTTAATTTTGCCTGATGCAATAATTCTTATCTTCATTTTTTCTCAATATAAACCGATTGTGACGGGAATGCAAAGTCGATATCCGCCTGCCTGAAACGTTTTACGACCTCCAGTATAACGTCCGAACGTACTTTTATAAGTTCGTCAAATTTGTTAGTTTTTACATAGGCGTAAAGTCTTATATTAATTGAGCTTGCGGCAAGTGTTTCAACAATAACAACAGGCTCATCGTGCACTCTTGTGTCGTCTTCGCAAACATCTTTTATAATTTGAATTGCCTCTTGAAGCTTTTCATCAGACGTATCGTACGTAACCCCGAAAACCTCATTAATCCGACGTTTGCCGGCTTTTGTGATATTTGTTATAACCGTTGCGGAAATATTGTTATTCGGAATTGACACTATAAAATCATCAAGGGTACGAATTTTGGTTGACAAAAGGTTAATATCTTCAACCGTGCCTTCGACATCGCCTATTTTTACGTAGTCACCGAGTTTGTAAATTTTATCGGCAATTATCGCAAGCGTTCCGAAAAAGTCCGCTATTGTCTGCTGGGCTGCAAAACCTACTGCCAGACCCGTAATACCAAAACCGGCTATCAAAGAGGTTATCGAATACCCGTTACTTTGCAAAAACGATGCAACGATGAAAAACAAGATTAAAAATTTTATTATCCTGTCCAAAATCGGGATTAAATGCACCGATAATGCCGTTGAATCGGAATTTTGCGTACGCTCTTTTAATTTTCTTATAAAAATATCCGTAACCTTAAAAAGCGCAATCGCTATGATTACGTTGATTATAACCCCTATTATAAAGCCGAATTTCAATGTTTTCAATGCGGCTTCAATTTTGTCGGCATAATTTAAAATTTCTGTTATCATATATGCTCCTTTATAAGACGATACTTTGATTAAAGTCGTTAAGTTATTAAGACGTTAAGACGTTAAGTTCTTTAATAAAAGCTTTTTTGACAAAAATATTGACTGATTGATGAAACTCTAAACCTCCAGCCTCAGCTCGCTCGCGCTCGAACCTGAGGCAAAGCTTCGCTTTGCGGTTCTCGTCCCTTTTGACGATTTGTTATTCTCTTGTCAAACTAGCGGAAGACGGGACTCGAACCCGCGACGTCAACCTTGGGAAGGTTGCATTCTACCACTGAATTACTTCCGCATATGCTTAGTATAACATAAAAATTATAACAAGCCTACTGTTGTAAACTTACAACCTTTACCCCGCAGTTTGACTGTCCCGACTAAATTATGCCTGCACATCTAAAATTTTGCCCTATTAACACTTCTGTTTTCCGTTAATAGAAAGATCATTACACTTCAAATATTCCATATTGCCTTTTTGTATAACCCAGAATGTACAATAATAACCGTTGTTACTCTGTCCGTCATCTTCTATGTTGCAATTATACGGAAAATTTTTTTCTCCCATTGGAACAATTTTGTCTCTGTATATATAAAAATAAAAAATATCTCTTCCTAACGTATTTGGCGCTGTTGCAAGCCCGTTTACATCAATCCCGAAGTCCCCGCATATCACATTACTGTTTCTGCATGCAGGGTCATTTATCCAACCGCCTAAAAAAGTCATTCCGTTAGCAAGGCTCAAAGAGGAATAATTCGCCTCATCAATATTTTTCTCACTGCCTGCAAGCATGTATATCTTATCCACAGGAAACTGGCATGACGAATCATCATAATAACATGAAGAGGCTACTTTTAAATAAGGGCTCAATTTCTGCCAGAAAATCTTCATGTTTTCAGCACTATCAGCACTTATAACATTTTGCCCGTCATCATCCTGACCATAAGACGAAGCTCCTTTAAATCCCCACGTCCCGAATTCTCCGTTCTCAATTTTTGCAAGCTGATATGCCTGAGAAATTATACTGAACGCCTGTTTAACTTTTGAAACCGTCGCCTTTTCCTGATAATTGCTTATCAACGTCGGAATTGTCATTGCTGCTACAACGCCGATTATGGCGAGGGTGATTAGTACCTCCGCAAGGGTAAACGCGGTCTTTTTAGAAGATACTAAGTTACTAAGGCAGTAAGGCACTAAGAATTTACTGTGAACTTCGCTCACATTTTTGTCACCCTGAACTTGTTTCAGGGTCTCTTGATTAACGTGAGTAGCGTGAGTTAAGTGAGTGGCGTGAGGTTTGTGGTTACTGTGAGCTTCGCTCACAGGGTGTACCCCCACCCCCTGAGGGCGGGGGTTGAATTTCAACACAAGCTTGCGAGTGTTTGAAATTCGGGGGCGGGGCTTTCTCTGCGTCACAACTGCAAGATCCTGAAACAAGTTCAGAATGACATGGTAAGTCCCACCAATGTTCAGTGTGTTGTCCTGCCTCAGGTAGTTCAGGATGACAGGTTCTCTGCGAACACAACTATATTGCTCGGGTTTACTATGACGAATGTTACTTCTTAGTATCTTAGTGCCATAGTATCTTAGTATCTTTACTAGACCAATACCGTCAAAACCCTTACTAACAGTACTTAGAGGAGTCGCCCCCCCCCCGATGTTTGCCATAACTTTTCTTTGCATACATTAACTCCTTTCAATTTATGCTAATACTTTATCAGTTTTTACCTGTTCCGGCAATTTCGCACAATTTTCATAGTCCGCATTTTCGGATATAAATTTGCACCATTCATAAATTATCTCGTCTTCGGACAATTTATAAGAAATAGGTTTGCCTATATATATTCTGAATTTACGTCTTGTAAAAGGTTTCAGTTTAGGGTAGCCGTTAAATTCCGCAATCGCAACAGGAACTATATCAGCTTTTGCATTTTTGGCAATGACCGCAAAACCTTTTTTAATTCCTTCGAGCTTTCCGTAAGGATTGGTGCCGCCTTGAGGGAAAACTCCCAGCGACCATTTTGTTGTAAAAATATCACGAACAGTTTTAAATGTAGCGATTTCAGGTTTTGTTCTGTTTACAGCGAACGCGCCGAGACGTTTCACCAGCCACTGACGTTTGTCAGTCGGCTCAAAAAGCTCTTCTTTCGCCATAAATGCTATAAGTTTTCTGGTCGCGAACGATACTATCGGAGGGTCAAAATTTGAGACGTGGTTTGCCGCGTAAATATATTTGCCGTTGTCTTTAGGCAGATTTTCACGCCCAAACACCTTATAATCATAAAAAATTCTCAAAAAATTATCAACGACAACACTCAAAAAAGTCAAGTAAAACAACGAGCGGAACCAGTTGTACTCTTTTGCATAACGTCTGTTGTAATTCCTTTCCTTCATTTCTTAACTCCTAATCTTTAACATACTTAAAACCGGTCAATTCTTCTATTGACTTTATCCACTGCATAACCATCAAATCCAAATTATCGTTATATGGGATGACTTTGCCAATACGAACTACTATACGACCGGTAAACGGCCATTTTTTAATTTCATTTGTACCGACAATACCTACCGGCAGAATACCGCACTTTGTAACTTTTGCAAGGCTTGCAAAACCTTTGGTAATGTCTTTGATTTCACCGGGTTCACAACGCGTGCCCTGAGGAAAAAGTCCCAATACCCAATCAGTCTTTTTAATAGATATTGCCGTTTTAATTGTTGAGGCGCCGAGGTGCTCTCTATTCACCGCAAAAGCACCGAGCCAATCAAGCCACCAGCGTAAAAACTTTATCTCAAACAATTCCTGTTTTGCCATAAAACAAACAGGTCTTGGCATTATAGCCGCAACAAGCGGCGGATCCAGAGTTGACAAATGATTTGCGGCAACAATATAATTATTATCTTCAGGTATATTTTCTTTTCCGTATACTTTCAGGCGAAAAACCAGTTTGAATCTTATCATATAACCGACTTTTGTCACCAGAAAAAGAAATATTTTTCTGAACCAATTATATTCGGAAGCATCGCGCTTGGCGTAACTCCGTCTTTCTTTTTTCTTTTTTTCTTTTGTTAAAGTCATTAGCATAACTCCCAACAAAATTATACATAAAAACTATTATTTTAGCAAATGTAGACCGAAATATTTTTTATAGTATAATCAAAAAGGGAGAGAAATTTATGACAAACGAACTTGAAGAAAAACTATTTAACAGTGTTTACGAAAAAACACCTCAACACATAAAAGAACTTGCGTTGATGACCTTCAACGACAAAAACGAATTCACTTTCACATTAAAAAAAGAACACCTGAAACCATATGACGAAAAGACAAACCCTGAAGGACTTAATCTGGAAGAATGGTTTGAAAACTATCAAAAAGAAGCAAAAGTTTCAACGGCCGGTATTCGAGGACCGCAAAACATTTTATATCCGCAAGACACACGTTTCCCGATAAATTTAGTCGGAATAGTACTTGCCACATTGGCAAAAGCACTTGTTGCAAAAGAAAAATACCCCGATAAAGAAATCGTAAAAATTGCGGGACGCGAAGTGAGATACAATTCGGACTTATATCTGGATGCAATAGCGCGCGTTCAGGCGGCACAAGGGATAAGAACACTTGTTCCTCAAGGCAAAAAGACAATTCCTATCTGGCTCGCTTCATTTTTGGCATTCAAATTGGATTTGCTGGGAGGTGAATATATCACCTCAAGTCACGGAATTTCCGTAAAAAATGCCACAAAAGACCTGAATTCACAGGGCAGCCAGTATTTGCCGGAAGAATCCATGGAATTTGTGGATAAAATCAGAGAAATTTTTGAACTTACCCGCAAAAACGGCACCTATGACATCAAAATTGCCCGTGACGACAGCCCACTTATTGACGAAAAAGTTATGACCAAACTTGAAGACGGCGTAAACCTTTACGTCGAATATCTCAAATCAGGCGTGGCAAAAGACATTAATCTTGATTTGATAAGAAATAAAAAAGACAAAATTGTGATTGAAAATGTCGGCGGTTCAGCCTACAGAACGCTTTCCAGAGTTCTGAAAAAACTTGAAATTTCCGATAAATTTGTATGGTTCAATACGGAAGAAGACCCGTTTTTCCATTCAATAGGCAAATACGATGTAACACCGAAAGGTGAAAAAGCCTTCTACGATTATTCGGTTGACGCAACGGTAATTGCGCAAAAGCCCGACGGCACAAAATTTTTCCCCGTAATAAATACAATGCATTACGAAGAAAAATTAAAAGACATGCCGGAAGGAACTGCCGTTCTAATAACCGATCCTGATCATGACAGGCTCACAATTACCCAGACGGAAGATATTTCCCGCATACCGGAGCTTGAAAAAGCAGGCATTGACTATATAAAATTAAATGACAAAACGATTTTAACAATATTTACGGCAAATCAGGCATTTTTAATGCTTATGGATTTCTGGTCAAAGCAGCTGAAATCACAAAACCTCTGGAATAATCACCCGAGATTTATGATTAAAACAACAGCATCAGCTCTTTCATGGGACGAATGGGCAAAAAATAACGGTGTAAAAGTCATAAATGTACCTGTAGGTTTCAAAGAAATCGCAAATATAATGAAAAAAGTTGAGCTGCAATTAAAGCAGCATCCGGAAACTGACGTTGTGCTTGACGATGTATTCGGAAACAGTATTAATCTGGGCAAAAACCCGAGACTTTTATTCGGCGGTGAAGAATCCGGCGGAATGATTATGGGCTGCGAAGATTTAATTAAGTCGCAGCACGGACGTTTTGCCGTTGCAATGAGAGAAAAAAGCGCAACAGAGGCAATTGTTGTGGCGTCATCTTTGATTGCAAAACTTGAAACGGAAAAAATTTCACTTTCCGAATATCTTGTGAAAGTTTTTGACAAAAACAATATTATCGGAAGATTTGACACAAGGGTTGACATTGCATACTATAATGAATCCGAACCGGATATTGAAAAATTAAAACTCGCAAAAGTCAAAGGAGAAGAATTAAGGACGAAAAACGACCTGTTTTACCTTGCTCTTGCAATGGGCATAAAAGAAAACCTCCTGACGCTTGATGATGTCAAAAACATTCTCTCAGACACATTTAAAGAGCTTGATTTTTCAAATCTTAAATCAATAAAATTTGTCGGCGACGGGACTTATATGGAATTTTCGGATAAATATATTGAAATAAGACCCTCCGGCACAGACGCAAAAACAAAAGCCTATGGCGGCGGACTGGACAAACACAACATTGAAAAATATGCCTCAATCCTCGGCAACTATTCCGGCGACAGGACTGAATTGCACAAAAAATTTATCACTCAGAATTTCTATGACACGACAAAAGAAAAAGCCATGGAATATTATCTTGCATTTGTCGATAAAGACGCAAATAATGAGAAGTTTGAAATTCCCGAATATGATTTAGAGGCGTAAAGCCTCTTTTTTAGTAATTCATTTTGCCTTAGGTCAAGACTCTGTAAGCGCAGCTATGACCTGTGCTGTTTCGTTAGTATTACATAAAGACCAGGTATGTTGTCGTGGCTCAGCCACCACCCCTCGCCCCTTAGGGGAAACAAAGCGAACCAACGAGGCACGAGTTGTGTGAGCCTGTTTCCGAAGCGTAGCGTAGGTGAGGGTGGCACGTAGTGACGGGAGAGGGGCTTCACTTTGTTTTTGAGATCATGCGGAAAAACCGGACATTTTTCACAAAATCGAAGATTTCGGAAAAAGTAGTCAATCAAGTTCAGGATGACATGGTAAGTCCCTCCAATGTTCAATGTGTTGTCCTGCCTCAGGCAGTTCAGGATGACATGGTAAGTCCCGCCAATGCTCAGTGTGTTGTCCTGCCTCAGGCAGTTCAGGATGACATATTGTAGGTCGGATTTACTAATCCGACAGTTACTTCTTAGTATCTTAGTGCCATAGTATCTTAGTATCTTTTCCCAAAAGTCACATGATTGAGAACGGGGGTATTTTTATCATTTGCAAACCTGTTGACTTATTTTTACATGACATATTATAATAAATTCTATGAAAAAACGTTGGTATGATTTAGATGTAACAGTCAGCAAAGCAATCAGCATGCTGGAAAAAGCAGAAGAAACCATACAGGTTCGCTGCGCGGAATATATTATTGACCAATTAAAAGACATTGATTTTGATATTCCGATGTCGCTGGAGGATCAATACAACTATATTCTCAGACGCTGGTACGACAAAAATATTAAAGTTTCTCACGCAATGGAATACCTTAAAAATTGTCCCGTTGAAATAAGAAAACAGCTTGCACTTGATATTATTGAATACTTAAAACAGGTTCAAAATGACTGATGACATCAATAAAAAAATAATAAATCTTTTTTCCAAGCATAGTAAATCAATACCCACTGACGAAAGAATCAAATACTATGCCGGATTTAATTATGTAAAAATCAATAAAGACACCAACGGAAACAAATTCAACCCCGAACATTTAAAGAAATACGCCGAAAAATGCCACTACATTGTCCGCGTAATGAGAGAATTTGACGGGGAAACATACCTTTATAATTATGATGTGCCGAATAATGAATTGTTCAAATTTATGAAATCCTTTGAAGAGAACACCCTTGACGGCACGATTATAGAAATTGAGAAATACATTCCGGAAGATTTAGCATAAATGAATTGTTTTTTCAGAAAATACCACGATGCATTATATAACGCCACAAAACCGTATCAGTACGTAGGCGGAGAATTTTTATCCTATAATAAAGACTTTGACAGTGCAAAAGTAAAAATTGCATTTGCATTTCCCGATAAATACGAAATCGGGATAAGCAATTTAGGGGTCAGAATCTTATACGACATGATAAATCGACAGCCTGATTATATGTGCGACAGGGTTTATGCGCCGGAACCCGATTTTAAACCGGAAATTTTGTACGGTCTGGAAAGCAAACGTCAGATAAAAGACTTTGATTCCGTGTGTTTTTCCCTACAATATGAATTATCATACCCGACGGTTTTAAAAATGCTGGAAATGTCCGGAATTCCTTATAAAAACTCCGACAGGTCAGAAAGTGATCCGATAATAATAGGCGGCGGTCCCTGTGCGTATGACCCTTTGCCTGTGGCGGAATTTTTCGACGTATTTATGATAGGCGACGGTGAAGAAAGCATGGTAGAAGTCTGCCAAATTCTGGAAAAGACAAAAGGATTACCGAGAATTGAGAGGATAAAAGCACTTACAGAAGGTGAAAATTCCGGCCGCTGGTCAATTATAACAGGCGGGAAAGTCAAAAAAAGAATTGTGCAGTTAGATTACGATAAGGCGCTGAAAGCTTACCCGATACCGTTTTCATCGTCAGTTCACGACAGAGCCGTTGTGGAAATCCGCCGCGGCTGCGGGAGAATGTGCCGTTTCTGCCAGCCGGGGCACGTGACGCTTCCCGTCAGAGAACGGAGCGCCGAAGAGATTATAAAAATTGCAAAAGAGCTTGTTAAAAATACCGGCTACGACGAATATTCACTGCTTTCCCTGTCTTCAAACGACTATTCAAACATAAATGAAGTTATAAAAGAGCTTGCGGTGGATTTTAACGAGAAAAAAGTTTCCGTATCTTTGCCGAGCCAGAGAATTGACGGGTTTAACCTTGAGCTTGCAAATCTTGTTCAAAGCGTCAGAAAATCCACCATGACACTTGCGCCTGAGGCGGGAAGCCAGCGGCTGCGCGACGTCATTAAGAAAAATATTACGGAAGAGCAAATTCTTGACGCGGTTTTGACGCTTTACAAAAACGGCTGGTCAAAGGTGAAATTCTACTTTATCTGCGGACTCCCGACGGAAACCCTTGAAGATATGGACGAATTAGCTGAATTATTAGCCAAAATTAAATACCGCACAAAACAAATTAAAAAAGAAAAAGGTCTGAAACACGGAATGGATATAACCTGCACGCTTTCAATTTTTGTGCCGAAACCGTTTACACCTTTTCAGTGGTGCGGACAGATGAATTTAGACGAGGTTACCGCACATATCCACTATCTGAAAGAGAAAACAGCTCACTTGAAAGGTGTTAAAATAAATTATCACGAAAAATTTGTGTCGCAGATAGAAGCTGTACTTACGCGGGGTGACGTGAGCCTTTGCCGCTATATTGAAGCGCTTTACAAAAAAGGCTGCTACTTAGACGCCTGGGGCGAGTATTTTGATAAAAACATCTGGCAGGAAACCGCAAAAGAATGCGGGTTTGACCTTGCAGAGCTTGCAGAACACATATATTCAACGGATGAAACACTGCCGTGGGATTTTATTGATACGGGACTTGATAAAAATTGGCTTATTAATGAATATAATACAGCCCTGAGTGTTGATGAAAACTCCACCCACATTGTTCCGACCTGCGAAACAAAATGCGTAAATTGCGGCGTGTGTACTAATTTTAAAACTCATAAGGTTCTGGCAAAACCCTTCAAAGCAAGCGAAAAAGCACAAAATCTCGCAAAGCTTGAACCCGTTGACCCGACAAATTCACACATTGCAAGAGAAACTTTTAAATACCGTATAAAACTGACAAAAACAGGTATTTTGAAATATTTTTCACACCTCGACTGGCAAAATACTTTCTTTAAAGCACTTGCAAGATGTGATTTAAACGTGGCATTTTCTCAAGGTTTTAACCCTTCGATGAAGGTATCTATGGGGGTTGCACTGCCTTTGTTTGCGGAGAGCTTAACGGAATTTGTTGATATTGAACTTTATGACAACCTCCCGTGCGAAACTATCCAACTAAAGTTAGAAAAAGTTCTGCCCGAAGCCTCAAAAATACTAAGTATTGTAAAACTTGAAAAAGGTGCAAAATCCATTGATAATACCGTATTTTGGGCTGAATACAAGGTGGAAATTTTCGACCCTGCTCTTTACGATTTTCAAGAATTGGTATATAATACAAACAGAGTTTTATCTTCCGATGAAATTTATATTGAGAAGAAAAACAAAAAAGGTTTAATTAAAAAAACAGACATCAAACCGTCAGTAAAATCTTACAGATTTGAAGAAAATTGTCTGTTCATAGTATTAAAAACGGGTCAAAACCTTGAAGGCGGCATTCAATCCTTGAGAGCTGACGTGCTTATGAATGAAATCGCCCCGGGCGTAAAGTTTAATATTACGCGCACACGGTTTTTTGACGAGAGTTTAAAAGAGTTATAAGAAGGATTTTAAATTATGGGAAATTTCAGAAACAACAACCGTAAACAACCGCAAAATGATAACACTGCGGTTGAAAAGAAAATTGTTATTGCAGAAAGAGACAATATTGCAGCAGTTTTGGAAAACAAAAAAGTAACCGACTTTTTTATCCACAGGGGAGATGTTTTGCTTGGAGATGTTTATCTGGCAACAGTTGACAACATTTTGCCAAGTATTGACGCTGCATTTGTAAACGTAGGCTGCGATAAAATGGGATTTTTACACGCTGAAGATATTATGGGAAAAGGAACCTTAAAAGAAAAACTTAAACCCAAACAAAAACTCATAGTTCAGGTAGTAAAAGAACCGACAGGTCATAAAGGTCCGAGAGTTACAACGGAAATCAGCCTTCCCGGAAGATTTTTAGTTTTAATGCCATATGAACCGGGCGTCAGTGTCAGCAAAAAAATAGAAAATTCCAAAGAAAGGGCAAGACTTAAAGCAATAATGAACCTGATAAAACCTGTCGGCGTGGGCGTAATCATAAGAACGGAAGCCGAAGGGCAGACAGAGGCGGATATTCAGGAGGATTTAGAAATCCTGCTTGAAAAATGGAACAACATCATAACATCCGCAGAAACCCTCACACCGCCGAACTTGATCTACAGAGATCAAGACTTGTTATACAGGGTCATCCGCGAAGCCTGCACTGATGACGTTAAAGAAATCGTTGTGGATACGGCTTTTGCACTCAACAGAGTCCAGAATCTTCTCCAGAACTGGCACATGAATAAAAACATTCAGGTTACCTTATACAAAGGCACAGAGCCGTTATTAATCGCAACGGACATCCACAAAGAAATTAAAGCCGCACTGAATGTAAAAGTAAATATGCCCTCCGGCGGATATCTGTTTATCCAGCAGACTGAAGCTTTGACAGTAATCGACGTCAACAGCGGCAAATTTACAAGCTCCGCAACTCAGGATGAAACTATTTTGAAAACAAATATTGAAGCCGTACACGAAATTGCACGTCAGTTAAGACTCAGAAACATCGGCGGTATGGTAATCATAGACTTTATCGACATGATTTCCCGCGCAGATAAACTCGCGATTATGGAAGAATTGGAAATCGCGCTTGAGCCTGACAAAGCTAAACCTCAGGTCGGTCAATTGTCTGATTTAGGTCTGGTTGAACTTACACGCCACAGACAGGGACAGTCTTTATCCGAAATTTTCACGAAAAAATGCCCGCATTGTCAGGGAACAGGGTACTTTATGAATGAATTCAACTTCTCAACCCCGACAGCTGAAGGCGAATACCGTGCAAAACAGGCTAAAACTAAACTTCCTATTTCATCAAATAACTTCAAAAAGAAAAATAACAAACCTCAGGAAGTTCAGGCAGAAGCCGCTGTTGTTGAACAGCCGCAAAATAACCAGCCGGTTGAAATAGAAGTCGAAAATCCGGCACAGGTTGCGCAAGAAAACGTAAAACGCGATAACAAACGCAAAAATAACCGCAAAAAATTCAACAAAAAAACAACTGAAAATGAAATTCCGACAGCTGAAACCGTTTTGAAACCCAATGAAGAACTAAAACCTGCAGTTGCAGAGCCTGCGGCACCAATCTTAACGGAAGAAGCTCCCTCAGAAGAAACGGTTAAAGAAGAAAAACCTAAAAGAAAACGTTCAACTACAAGAAAACCGCGCACCAAAAAAAGTGAGGCAAAAGTTGGAGAATAAAACTTTTTTAAAAACTTTAATTATTCCGGCAGCAGTGATAATTGTCACTGCGCTGCCGGGATTTTGCGCACAAACTGTATCATTAAAACAAACCGCGATAAAATTTCTGCTTGCAATGGGCGGGGTGGCGCTATCTTCCGTCATCATTTATGCCGGACTTTCCGTTTACAACAAATTTTTCGTTCAGCATAAATCCATTAACTTTAACAAAGAAGATTCACTATCCACTCCTGACAACGTTGATGATGCAGTAGACTTTTTCATCCGCAAAAACAAATTAAGGTAAATTATGAAAAGAGCATTCGGCGTAATAGAACTTTTAATATCTTTTCTGCTTTTAAGTATAATCATTGCAGGTTTTATGCATATGACACTTATACAGATGGATAACGGAAAAGTACAGCATACCAAACTGGAAGATGCTCAACAACACGCGGACAAAATGATTAACGAAATTGAAACTATCCGGCAAAAAAATCTTGATTATGAAAAAAATTTACTTAATAACTAAAGATTTTTTCTGCTCGAATTTTTCGTGCAGAATTTGGAACATTTCATACATAAATTGATTATAAGGTACAGGAATATTGTGTTTTCTGCCGAACTCTATCATAGTACCTGCAAACATTTCGACCTCAGTTTTACGTCCTGCCAGAACGTCCTGCAGCATGGAGGTTTTACCCTCGGGAATCATTTTTGATATATCGTCAAAAGCCTCATCAAGCATAATATCCGTATTTTTTACGCCTTCGGCTTTCGCGACGGCCTGCACTTCCCGCATTATTTTTTCAGCCAGAGCAAGAAATTTTTCATTGGAATTCATTTCGCCAAACGTCATTCTCAAAAGTGCTGACGGCTGATTTGTACTGACATTCATCATATATTTTAGCCAGAGAGCATGCACCATATCATCCGGAATTTTATAATCTATCCCGACACGGTCAAAATAGGCTTTTACACGTTTTTCATTAATTTTGTCCGCATCTTTTGAGCCGAAAACTATCTGCCCCACGCCGTCATGGGTTATAAATCTCTGTTCGCGCATTGCACTGTGACCGATAAAATATGACAACAGCAGCTTATCCCACCCGTATTCATCAGCTATAATCTTTTCTGACGTAACCCCGTTCAACAAAGACAAAATTACAGTTTCATCATATACAAAATTTTTAATATTTTTTATGACATCAAAAAGTCCGTCAAATTTTGTTGCGATAATAATTAAGTCAGCTTTAAAGTCATCACTTTCAGGCAAAATATAATCAAGGACGAGTTCTTTGCCGTTAAAAACCATGGGTGATTTTGAATAACGCTCAAAACGTTCTTTATCAACAAGTATTTTTAAATTATCGGGGCTGAATTTATGGATTTTATCGGCGTAAATGCTGCCCACCGCGCCTATTCCGCAAATCAATACGTTTTTTATTTCGCTCATAACAAATTTATGGTATCACAAATACATAAAATATGTTAATTTTTATTCATAAATCCGAATATTTATGCAATCGGAAAAGAAAAAAATACTTTATATATAAGTGTAGATAATTTCAGTGTGGAAAATGGGAATTGACATAAAAAAATCGCTTGGTGTGGGCGGTATTAATTCAAATATAAATATTTTTTCAACACGTCCCGTATCAGGGATTAATTTTCGCGGGGACACATTTGAAAGCACGTCCGTCAATCGTTTTACGACAGAAGAATACCTCAGAACCGCAATCAACACAAACCCGAATATTAAAGCCATTCTCAAAGAAATAAACGCACCCGTAAAATTAAATATCAAAGAGCTTCAGGAGCTTTCCGAAAAACACGCAATGACAACTCAAAATGCAGCCGGCGGAATAATTTCCAACTTGCCGAAAGCTCTCAAACAGCACGTTGACGTGAAAGCCGTAAAGGATGCCGCATATCTGCACGATATAGGAAAAGTTCTGATTCCTGCCGAAATTTTAAATAAATCCGGCAAACTTACAGACGCTGAAAAAGAGATTATGCACAAACATTCAGAACTCGGATATGAAATTTTAAAAAATTCAGGATTGGATGCAAAAACACTTAATCTTGTAAAATACCACCACCAAAACGCAAGTCACACAGGATACCCGAAAGTTCCCGCTGATTTTTTCACTGATTTAAATCTGCAAATTCTCTCTGCGGCAGACAAATATTCAGCGCTGACAGAACCGCGTGTTTACAAAGCCCCGATGAATAACGAACAGGCGCTTGCAATTATTTATAAAGATGTTGCAAAAGGCAATCTGCATCCGTTTGTATTCAAGGCGCTGAAAGATTATGCAATGAACGACATTCCTCAAACCGTCAAATCATAGACGCGGATAATCTTACAAACACATCATAATTCCTGACAAGATGTATTTAGGTTAAATATTATTTTGCGTATTTTCTCAGGCTAGTTTTTAACAACAGACAGCACGTAATTGTTGTTGAAATATTTATTTGCAACCTCAATTATGTCGGATTCTGTTACACCGTTGATGAGTTCGGTGTATTTATTTTTGAATTCATATCCGCGTTTGGACGCCTCAAACCAGCCGGAAGTTGATGCTTTTTCAAGGTTGGTTTCCTGAGCAATTACAAATTGTCCGATAATTTTATCTTTTGCATCTTGAAGTTCTTTTGTCCCTACGTATTCGGTTTTGAGCCTGTTAATTTCTTCAAAAAGTCCGGTTTTGGCTTTTTCAAGCGTATCGGGGTTTGTGCCGATGTAGATGACGAAATTTCCTTTAAGCATACTCGGGTTAAAGCTTGAACCAAGCTGATATGCAAGCCCTTCCTGATCTCTCAGGTTTTTGAAAAGCCGTGAACTCATTCCGGAGCCTAAAATTGAATCTATTACCTGTAATGTGGCATAATCCTTGAGATTTGAAAGCCCTGAGGTTTGCCAGCCTAAGAATATCCAGGCTGTTTCCGTGTTTTTGTCAATTTGTGTTGATATTTTCGGTGCTTGGATTTCGGGAATTGAAAGTTTGTCGTAGGTGAAAGTTTCTCCTATCCTGTTTTCAAAGATTTTTGTCATTTCGGCAATTGTTTTTTCTTTATCTACATTGCCGTTTATTGAAATTACAACATTGCGTGGCGCAAAGACTGTTTTGTAGAAATTTTGTACATCTTTTTGTTCAATCTGCGACATTGTTTTTTCAAGTATTTTTGTGGAATTTGAATAAACAGAGCCTTGATAAATCAGCGTATTATATTCTTCAATTGCTCTTTGCAGCGGCAGGTCACGGTTTTTGCGGATTGAGTTAATCTTTTCCGCGCGCGCTTTTTCAATTTCGTAATCATCAAGGATTGCGTTATTTACAATTTCGTTTAAAATATCAAGAGTTTTGTCGTATTCGGTTTTTGTGGTCAAAATATTTATGGAGAAGCTGTCGGGTTTTGACGCCGGGGCAATTTTAATCCCGTTATCCTCCATTAATTCCGAAAGTTCGATAGAGGAATATTTTTTTGTGCCTTTTAAAAGGACTGACGCTGTAAGCTTGGCTGTTCCGGGAATTTCTTCCAAAAATTCACCGCCTTTTGCAAAAATGCTTATGGCAATAATGTCATTTGCCGCATTCGGAGTCAAAAGAAGCGTTGCGCCGTTTGAAAGAATGTATTTTTGTGTCTCATTATTCTGGCTTGCAAGCGTTGCGTTTGTATTAAGCGGTTTTTTGTTTGAAATTTGAACTTCTTTGGATTTTTCCGGCAAAACTATTGATACGGCACTTTTTTCAATGCCGAGGTATTTATTTGCAACCCGTTTGACGTCAGCCGGAGTGACATTTTTAATGTTTTCAATGTAGTTTTCGTAGAATTTTGTTCCGCCGGTTGTGACAAAAGTATAGCCGATTTCCTGCGCAATATTTGTTACGGATTCTCTTGCGTAATATGTATCACGCTCAATCAGGTTCTGCGCAAGCCTTACCTGCTCGGGCGAAACTCCGTTTTTCTTTATTTCGTTGATTTCGTCAAAGATATTTTTTTCAAGTTTCACGGCGTTTTCAGGCGTAAAATTCGCGGAAATATAAAAAAGTCCGTCATCTTTAAACGTTGCATTTGCGGCGCCGATTGAAAACGCAAGCTGTTTTTCGTCTTTTATATTTCTATAGAGAACGGAAGAGCGTCCGTCGCCGAGGATTGTAGATAATACGTCAAGTGCGTATGAATCGTTGTCGGTTATTTTAACACCTCTGAATCCGATTAACATATAGCCTGATTGAGTTTCCATATAATCGGTTTTGCGCAATTGAGTTGTCAGCTGTTTTTCTTTTGGATAATTATGTTTGGGCACTTTTTTGTATTCGGCTGAAAATTCCGATTTAACCTTTTCGAGTGCATTTTGGGTATCAATATCGCCGGCAATAATTGTTACCATATTTGACGGAGAGTAGTATTTGTTAAAATATTCGAGAATTTCTTCGCGGGTAATAGTTTCTATAATGCTGCTTTCGCCGATAACTTTTCGTTTGTAGGGGTGATTTGTGTACATCATATTAACAAGGTTGTCGTAAACTCTTGTTGACGGGGAATTTACATCTTTTGAAATTTCTTCTAAGACAACTTTTCGCTCTTTTTCCATTTCTTTTCTCGGAATAAGCGGATTTTGCAGCATATCGGCATGCATATTTAATGCAAGGTCAAAGTTTTTTGACGGAATTGTAATATGGTAATGCGTAAAGTCTTTGCTGGTCGCGGCGTTATTTACCGCCCCTTTTGCTTCAAGAATTCTGTCGAATTCGCCCGGCTCGTGGTGGGTTGTTCCTTTAAAAAACAGGTGTTCCAAAAAATGCGAAACCCCGTTGTTTTTGTCATCTTCGTTTATTGAACCGGTCTTAACCCAGGTATCTATTGTGACTATCGGATTTGTGTGCACTTCTTCAATTATAACGGTCTGTCCGTTATCAAGTTTATGAACGCTGAAATCAGCCGCTATACATACGTTTCCTATTACTAATAAACACAAAAAAACAATTATTTTTCTCATAATATCCCCTTTTAATAAAATATTACTATAAATTAAATAATAAGAAAAGAGTTCAAAAGGTTATTTTTTAAAAATTGCGGTTTTAATAATTTTGTACAACACCAGAAGTGCCGCTGCAGCAAATGTACAAATTACTCCGACAGGTGTTTTTTTATCGCTTGCGGGTTTAGCTTTTTGTTTTTGTACAAAAATATCGTTTGAAATTTGGTTAAATTCCTTTGTCGCCTTAAAATGTGAATAAAGTTCCGGCTCAAGATGATAATCCGGCGCCTGAATTACCCCCAGAACATATGGCGGATTGTGCATAGGTTTATTCGCAATGTTTTCTTTCACTACCACTTCCATATTTTCATTAAAACAAAAAGTATGAAGAAATTGCCATTTTTTTGTATTTATATTAAGATGTTATTGCTTTTTGATTGACTTGTTGATTAATCCGGTTTAAAATGAGAATGATTATCAAGTTGAGGTATAAAGTATGAATTATTCAAAACAAAGAGAAGTTGTACTGGATGCATTAAAAGAAAATGTCATACATCCGACTGCTGAAAAATTGTATTCAATAATTCAAATAGAATATCCGCAGGTGAGTAAGGCTACGCTTTACAGAAATTTAGCCCAGCTTGCGGAGGCGGGTATAATTAAAAAAATCGACGGACTTGAGCCGTCATCGCATTTTGATCATAATACGCATCCTCATTATCATTTTATTTGCGAGAAATGCGGCAGGGTATATGATGTGAGTTGCGATGTTGCGAAAAATGTTGCAGAAAAAGCAGAGGAAGAAACAGGCTTTAAAATAACAAGTCATGAAATTGTTTTCAAGGGTTTGTGTAAAGACTGCCAAAAATAAAAAGGAGAGAAATTATGGAAAAGTATTTATGCACTGTTTGCGGTTATGTTTATGATCCGGCGGAAAACGACGGGGTACCTTTTAAAAAACTCCCTGATGACTGGACATGCCCGTTGTGTGCTATGCCTAAAGAGATGTTTGAAGTAGTAAGAGACGAAGATATTTAGGAGAGAAAATATGGATTTAAAAGGAACAAAGACAGAAAAAAATCTTCTGGCTGCATTTTCCGGTGAATCTCAGGCCAGAAACAAGTATACTTATTATGCTTCTCAGGCTAAAAAAGAAGGATTTGTGCAGATAAGCAAAATTTTTGAAGAAACTGCCAATAACGAAAAAGAACATGCAAAAATATGGTTTAAGTATTTGCACGAGGGCAAAGTTCCTGAAACATTAAAAGCGCTTGAAGATGCTGCAAACGGCGAAAATTACGAGTGGACGGAAATGTACGCTCAATTCGCAAAAGAAGCTAAAGAAGAAGGCTTTACGGAACTTGCGGTTCTTTTTGAAATGGTCGGAAAAATTGAAAAAGAGCATGAAGAACGTTACAGAAAATTGCTGGAAAACGTAAAAAATAATGCCGTTTTCAATAAACCCGATAAAGTTGTCTGGGAATGCGCAAATTGCGGGCATGTATTTGAAGGGGAAAATGCTCCCGAATTATGCCCTGTGTGCAAACACCCGAAAGCTTATTTCTTTATGAAAGCTAAAAATTATTAATCTGCATAGCCCGTATGGGCTTTGCGGATTTGCCAGAACCGTTATATAAATAGTAAAGGAGAAATAAATGAAATTCCGTGAAATTAAAAATAATGTTTTTTACTGCGGATTGAATGACAGAGAACGCAAAATTTTTGACGAGCTTATTCCGCTTGAACAGGGCACGAGTTACAATTCGTATCTTGTAAAAGGTTCCGAAAAAATTGCGCTTATTGATACTATGTATCCGCCCAAATCCGGAGAATATCTTAAAAATCTGGATGAAAATAATATAACAAAAGTTGATTATATTATTGCAAACCACGGCGAGCAGGATCACACGGGAACTTTGCCCGAATTGATTAAAAAATATCCCGAAGCTGTGATTGTAACCAATCAGTTTTGCAAAAACAACATAATGGAAATGCTTTTGATTCCGGAGGACAGAATTCAGGTTATCAAAAACGATGAGGAGCTTTCTCTCGGTGACAAAACCTTGAAATTCTTTATGGCACCCGGTGTTCACTGGCCCGATACAATGTTTACATATATTGTTGAGGATAATCTTCTTTGCACATGTGACTTTTTGGGCGCGCACTATACGTTTGACGATATTTTTGCGGATGACAGCAAAGAGCTTGAACACTCTGCAAAACGTTATTACGCTGAAATTATGATGCCTTTCAGAAAAATGTGCCAGAAATATACAAAACAGGTCAGAGAATTGAAGCCTGAGATGATTTTGCCGAGCCACGGACCTATTTATAAAAATCCGAAATTCATACTTGATTTGTACGAAGACTGGTCAAGCGACGAGGCAAAAAACCTTGTTGTACTGCCTTATGTTTCAATGTACGGCAGTGTAGAGGAAATGATTAATTATCTGGCGGAAAAATTAAATGCCGCAGGCATTCAGACAATTAAACACGATATAGTGTCCGATGATCTGGGAGATCTTGCAATGGCGCTTGTGGATGCAAAAACAATAGTTCTTGGCGCTTCTATGGTGCTTTGCTCTCCTCATCCGGCTGCCGCAAATGCTGCGTATCTGGTTAATATTCTTAACCCTAAGGCAAAATACGCAACAATCATCGGCTCTTACGGCTGGGGCGGCGATCTGGTCGGCAAATTGACTAATATGATGTCAAATTTGAAAGTCGAATTAATTGAGCCTGTTTTGATTAAAGGTAAGGCTAAAGCCGATACTTTCCAAAAGCTGGACGAAATGGCTAAGGCTATAATTGAAAAACATAGTTAATATTTTGTTACAAAATAGTCAATAAAAGTTCTTCCTGTGTTTTACTATCCTCAGGAAGAACTTTTCAGGTGTGAAGATATGTATGTAGAAAAGGTTAATTTAAATAAAGGTATTAATTACAGCCAAAACAAGGCTGCCGCTGCTCCTGCAGCGAATTACGAATCCGGTATTCAGACATCTTTGTACAAAACAAAGGGAATGAATGTATATTTCGGGTCGCTTGTAAAAGGTGCGGATTTGATTGAAAATCAATGTATAGATATTTTGCGCGCGGCAAGGGACGGCGTAAAAAGAAGGTTTGCCGAAAACGACATTGAAGATATCCTTGTAAATTTAAAGCCTGTTAAAAATCCGAAAGAAAAGCCTGAAATTTTGCAGCAGGTTCTGGCGCTTGACGGTGAATTTTCCGGAGTTGTGCCGGATAGAAAAATGTTTAAAAATCTTGTCGGACTGATTTCCGAAAAACCTGAGCACGTACGTTACGCAATTCTTCAATTCGCGGAAAACGAGCTCCAAAACTCAACAAAACCTATGGAAACTTTTATGAAGCTTCCCTATAGAGTTCAAAACGATTTGACCAAACTTCTTGTCACAATTGACGATGTAAATAATGATTTTTTGTTTAAAAATGATAATGCAAGAGCCTCAGCAGTTGATGCTTTATACGATACGTTCAGAGTGGCGCTTTATGCACATGACGATATGGCTGATGTGGAAAAAATATTCAGAGGCTCTTACAAAAGAAAAAATCTGGAGCTTTTAAAGTCCGATTATGCATATTACGACAGGTTTGACGGGTATAAATCAGATGATGCAAAACGTCTTGTGCTTGATGTAGTTGATGAAATTACCGGATATTTTGAAAAGAATATTTAAGCCGTCCATTTTATAATATTAAATAGTCTGTAACTTTTTTTCTTACCTTTAGTACTTACCTTGAATAAGGACAGTCCGAAAAGTCTATAAACTTTTGTATGTGTTTGTGTGTCTGAAAGGTCGATATTGTGTGATTTAAAAAATTCTCCGGCAATTTTTAACGCACGGTTTCTATCATTGATTGCTTTTTGAGTTTTTAGTTTGACAATCGAATTTGAATGCCGCCAATAATAATAGTATGTATCAGGCACAGTAACCATTTTTTGCATAGCGTATAAAATTTTCGGGGTAAATATTATATCTTCATAATATATGCCTTCTTCAAATTTCAGCCCGCATTCAATAAACTTTTCTCTTTTGTAAATTTTATTCCATACATAAGATTTATCCGGCAAATCGCACAGCACGAGCTTTTCTCTAAAGTCTGACGTCACTGTTTCTTTATCAATTTTAAGATGATATTTTTTGTGTAACTTATGCAGCCTTATTATTCCTGCTGTTGCAATATCAGTATCATATTTTTTTGCCGTGTTATAAAGTTTTTCATAAAAATCCAAATCAACCCAGTCGTCGCTGTCAACAAACCCCAGATATTCTCCTTTTGCAACAGCAATTCCGGCGTTTCTTGCACTTGAAATTCCGCCGTTTTCTTTTGTAATAATTTTTATCCTGCTGTCGGTATATTCTTCCAATATCCGACCTGAATTATCCGTGGAACCGTCATTAACACAGATAATTTCAATGTCTTTTAACGTTTGGTTTACCAGACTATCAAGGCATTTTTTCAAATACTTTTCGCAGTTATAAACCGGTACGATTACACTTACTTTAATATTATTCATATTTATATCATCACCAATAATTACTTATATTATGCCAAATGTCCCGATTTGTCAAAAAAAGAGAATGCTTTTCGGCGGATTAAAAAAGCAGGCATTGAGCCTGCTTTTTTCTATGCTTTAACAAGGTTTTGCGCAAAGGAGTCGGCGGATCTTGATTCGATTTCATCTTTAACCTTATTGATGAATTCATCCACCCCGAGGGTTCCGACCTGACCGATGCCGCGTGCACGGACTGCAAGAGCATTTGATTCAATTTCTTTATCGCCGATTACAACGACATAAGGAATTTTCTTATCCTGCAGACTTTCTCTGATTTTGTAATTCATGCTTTCGGAGCGGTCGTCGAGTTTAGCCCTTATTCCAGCATCGCGCATTTTTTTGTAGACTTTTTCCGCGAAATCAACGTGTTTTTCGTTGGAAATCGGAACAATAGCAACCTGAGCCGGCGCAAGCCATGTCGGGAAAGCGCCTGCATAATGCTCGATTAATATTCCGTGGAAACGTTCCATAGAGCCGAAGATTACGCGGTGGAGCATAACCGGAGTTTTCATTGTACCGTCTTTGTCCTGATATTTTATATCAAAACGTTCAGGCAGGTTGAAGTCTAATTGAATTGTAGCGCACTGCCATGTTCTGCCGATGGCGTCTTTTACCTTAAAGTCGATTTTCGGACCGTAGAAGGCGCCATCGCCTTCGTTGATTTCGTATTTCATACCGCGTCTGTCCATAGCTTCTTTCAAACCTGCTTCAGCTCTGTTCCAGTTTTCAATTTCGCCGACATAGCTTTCGGGACGGGTTGAAAGTTCGACTTCAAAATCCATCTTGAAAATTGCCATTGTGTCCGCAACAAAGTCAATAATTTCGTTGATTTCGTCAACCAGCTGTTCCGGTGTACAGAAGATGTGCGCATCATCCTGAGTAAAACCTTGTACACGGGTTAAACCTGATAATGCTCCGGATTTTTCTTTTCTGTAAACCGTACCGAGTTCAGCCATTCTCAAAGGCAGCGAACGGTATGAATATCTGTTTGCCTGATAAATCAAAATATGGAACGGACAGTTCATCGGTTTCAGGATAAATTGATCGTCGCTGTCCTCGTCTTTCTGGATAAAGAACATGTTTTCTCTGTAATGGTCAGCGTGTCCTGAAATTTCCCAGAGTTTTGATTTTGCGATATGCGGGGTGTTTACGATTACGTAACCGCGTTTTCTGTGTTCGGTTCTCCAGTAGTTTTCAATCTCTTCCCTTACAACCGCAAGGTTCGGATGCCATAGAACAAGCCCGCCGCCGAGTTCTTCTCTTGTTGAGAATAAATCAAGCTTAGCGCCTAATTTTCTGTGGTCGCGCTTTTCGGCTTCTTCAAGAAAATGCAGGTAATCCGCCAGATCTTCTTTTGTCCAGAACGCCGTTGCATAAATTCTCTGGAGCATTTTGTTTTTTTCATTGCCTCTCCAGTAAGCGCCTGCAACTTTTAATAACTTAATTGCGTTCGGCTTTATATAACTTGTATTCGGAAGGTGAGGACCTGCGCAAAGGTCGTTAAACAGAACATTTCCGTCTTTGTCTTTTGTTAAATACAGTGTCGGATTGTCGTTTTTATGTTCTTCAAGAAGTTCGGCTTTGTAGATTTCACCTTCTTTTTTGAATTCTTCAATTTGTGCGTCAACATCTTCAATATAGTGTTTTTCAAATGTGAGGTTTTGTTTTACTATGTTTTTCATTTCTTCTTCGATTTTCACGAGATCATCTTCCGTAAAAGCGTGTCCGTCAGTCAGATCAAAGTCATAGTAAAATCCCGTATCAGTTGCCGGTCCGATGGCTAACTTTGCATCCGGAAACAGCTTTTGTACGGCCTGCGCCATAATGTGTGATGCGGAGTGTCTGAGTACCGCAAGTGTTGATTCATTTTTTTCCATTTTAATCCTTTCGTCCTTCGGGTTCGCCGGTAAATTCCGTTTAAATAATAACGTTTATATAAACCTTACCGCCCCGGGGTGGACCCCCCTAACTCTACATCTTAAATTGTATCACAAAATTACTCCGGTAATTATTTTTCTTGCCGGCATGTTTAATTGTTTCTTTATATTTATTATTTTATGATTTATACATCTACAATATTATATTATAAATCATTAGCATGAGGTTAAAAAAGAGTTATTATTATTGATATGAAAAGAGAAGATATAATAAGAATATTTGCAGAAAATTTGAGAGCAGAGAGGGCAAGAAGGCAGTATTCACAGGAAATTCTGGCGGAAAAAGCCGATATTACACCTGAATATCTTGCAAGAATTGAACATGAAAAATACAGCCCTTCGCTTGTCGTAATTGTACGATTAGCAAAAGCTTTGAACGTTACGTTAGACAAACTTATGCCGCTTGATAATTAACATTTCTTAATTAAATGTTTTTTTGCCTCAAGATTTTCATTTTTAGTGTAAAATGTAATAAGAAAGAGGTATAAATGAACACAGTTGTAATAGTAGGCCGTGTAGGTCGTGATGCTGAAGTAAGATATTTTGAATCAGGCAAAGTAAAGGCAAATTTTTCCGTTGCCGTAAACCGCTGGGATTCCAAAACAAAATCCGAAGTGGCAGATTGGTTTAATATTGATGTTTGGGATAAACAGGCTGAATTTGCGGGAGAATATGTAAAAAAAGGTATTCAAGTCGCAATAGACGGCAGAATTGGTCAGAACAAGTGGACTGACAAAGCTACCGGCAATGACAGAGAAAACTTTCTTATAATTGCTAACAGCATAAGATTGTTAGGTTCCAAAAGGGATGCGGAAGCTGCTATATGATAATTAATTCAAATGTTGTCGGGATAATCGCCGATGATTTAACGGGAGCCAATGATACGGCGTTGCAATTTCATTTGAGGGGAGCAAATACTCAGATATTATTGAGTGATGAATTAGCGCCTTTGAATATTGCAGGCACACAGACGTGGGCAATCTCGACAGAATCCCGTAATGTAACACCGCACGAGGCTTACGAAAAAGTTAAGCATACCGTGAAGATGTTTTCCGAAGTGTTGAAACCGGATTACTATTATAAAAAGATAGATTCAACAGTGAGAGGAAATATTGCGGTTGAAACTCTCGGAATTTTAGAAGTTCTCGGCTGGGATGCAGCTGTTGTAATTCCGGCATTTCCTGCTGAAAGCAGGGTAACTGTCGGGGGCTATCATTTATTGAAAGGTGTTCCGATAGAGAGAACCGAAATGGCTAGAGATCCTCATTTTCCTGTTTGTGAATCACATTTGCCGACGCTTTTGAGGTCACAATTGCCCGAAGAATTCCATAATCTTGTGGCATCTCTTGAATTGTCGACTGTTATGAAAGGTGCCGGACCTATTATCAGAAAATTAAATGAATTAATAAAAGACGGCAAAAAACTTATTGTTGCGGATGCTGTGTCTACAACGGATATAGACCAGATTGTGCTTGCAATTGACAAATCCGAATATAATATTTTACCTGCCGGAACAGCCGCTGCAGCACGTGCGTTCAGCAATGTCTGGTTTTCGGATATTGATGTTGACAGGGTTGCAAAAACTCTTCCTGAATTGCCAAAATTTATTGTGTCAGGCAGCGCTACCCAGATTACGGCAAACCAGATAGAAAGACTTGAGCAAAGTGAAGAATTTGACGAAAATACTCTTGTTATTGATTTGGATCTCGGAACTGTGCTTGGCGGAGTTAAGGAAGAACTTGTTGACAGAATTGTGTCAAATCTTACCGGAAAAAATATTGTTGTTGTCCATACTTCAAATCTAATCAGGAATTTTGACGGATTTTCCGATGAATCTCTGCGGGCAGAGTTGACTAAGGCTGAACTTGCCGGTGTGATAACGGACTTTTTGGCGGAATTGACAAGGCAAGTCGTCGCGAAAAAAGAATTGATACTTATAACATTAGGTGGTGAAACGTCTTATAAATGCTGTTTTGAAATCGGGGCAACTCAATTGCAGCTTATAGATGAAGTAGCACCGGCTATTGCGCTGTGTATGGATCATAACGCGCAATGGATAGTTACAAAATCCGGCAATCTGGGCGGAGTTAATACGTTAATTGATATTTTAAGATATTTTGATAACCATGAAGGATAAAATTATAATAACAACCGGCGACCCGAACGGAATTGGCGCTGAAATTAGTATCAAGGCTTTGAATAAGCTTGATTTGCCTGTGTCAGATGTCGTTCTTGTTTCAAATCCTGCGGTTATTGATTTTTACGGAAAATTGAACAAAAATTACGAAATTATTGAAATTCCGTACAAAAAAAACGATATTCAGCCCGGAAAAGTCACGGCTCAAGCTGGTGAATTCAGTTTTCAATCCTTAAAAAAAGCGTGCGAGCTTAAAGGCAGAGCAATTGTGACCGCGCCTGTCGCAAAAAACGCACTTCACCTTGCGGGGCATAATTTCAACGGGCAGACTGAAATTTTGCAAAAATATCTGGCGCATGACGGACAGCTTGCCGAGATGCTTTTTGTTGCGGGAAATTTCAGGGTTCTGCTTTTGACCCGTCATTGCGCATTGAAGGATATTGCGCTGACAAAAGAACTTGTTATTGAAAAAATTACAAATCTCCACGGCTTTTTTGTTGAAAAATTGGGAATAAAAGAGCCGAAATTTGCACTTTGCGGGTTTAATCCGCATTCGGGCGAGGACGGAATTTTAGGCACGGAAGAAATAGAAATTCTGCAGCCGGCTGTTGAGGTTTTGCGAGAAAAAGGGGTAGATATTACAAATCCGCTTCCCGCTGATACTTTATTTGTTAATTACTTTAAAGACAGTTACGACTGCTATATTGCAAACTACCACGATCAAGGCTTAATCCCTATCAAAACAGTTGCCGGTTCAAAAACGGTTAATATGACAATCGGGCTTGATGTCATAAGAACTTCTCCCGGTCACGGCACTGCTTTTGACATTGCAGGTAAAAACCTTGCGGACGAAACAGGCATGATTGAAGCTATTAAAGCGGTTTTATAAAAATTCAAATGCTGAATTTGCTGTATATAAAAAGGGCGGCTTATTTACCGCCCTTAAATTATTTTTATGCCGCAACGGTTTCTTTAACCGGTTTTGGACCGTTTTTCTTATCGTTCCAGAAGTCAATCAGCATACTGCAGAAGAATATACTTGAATATGTTCCGATTGCAATACCTAAAATCATTGCAAGAACGAAATCTTTGGTTGTTACTCCGCCGAAGAAATACAATGCAAACAACGTAATTAACGTTGTCAAAGATGTATTGATACTTCTTGCAAGTGTCTGGTTTACTGACGCATCCACAATCTCGCCGAATGACATTTTCTTTGAATAATATCTTAAATTTTCTCTGATTCTGTCAAATACAACAATTGTATCGTGGACTGAAAAACCGATTACTGTTAAAATTGCCGTGATAAATAAACCGTCAATCTGAACGTTATACAAAAGTCCCAGAATTGAAAACGCACCGCATACAAAAAGCACATCGTGCAAAATTCCGAGAATTGCAGCTATAGCATAATCAAATCTGAATCTTAATGAAAGATAAATACAAATTCCCAAAAACGCCAGCGCAACAGCTATGAATGAATTTTTGAATAATTCTTTACCCATAGTCGGTCCCACTGAACTTACCTGAATTAATTCAGGGTTCTCAAACTGACTTGAGAGTGCGTTTGAGATATTTTGAACATCCTCGGAGCTTTCTCCGATGAATTTTGTTCTGATAGAAATTATTGAATTAATGTTATTTTTGGTTTCTTCCTGCTGGGTGTTATTAACGTTCAAGATTTGCAGGTAAGGGTTTTCGACCCCGATTTTTTCTAAGTTTGTACGGGTTGTTGTCAAATCGTTATTGGTAATTTTTTGCTTCAAACCGTACTGCAAAATCGTGCCGCCCGTATAATCAATACCGACCTTCATCGGTGCGTGGTTCGGGTAAGTCATTGAAGAATAAACCATTGCAACAATACCCGGAATCAACAGGATTGCGGACAACACCATCCATAAAATTCTGTACTTAACTATATGTACCAGATGTCTTTTTAGTGCAAACATTTTAATTAATCCTTTCCTAGTCTAAAATACCGAAACGAGCTTTTTCACGTTTGGTTTCGGTTGCTTCGTAACTCTTGCCGATTTCGTCTTTTGAAAGTCCGAAAAGTGCCGGATATTTCAATTCACCAGTTCCGAATATCAGGTGCATAAAGTTCTTTGTAATTGTTATTGCACTGAACATTGAAACGATTACACCGAGTGCAAGAGTTAATGCAAAACCTTTGACAATACTTGTACCGAGTAAGTACAAAATCGTACAGGTTATGATTGTTGTCATGTTTGAGTCAAAAATACTTGTGAAGGCTCTGTCAAAACCTGAATTGATTGCCGTAAACAGGTTTCTTCCGGCTCTTAATTCCTCTTTTGTTCTTTCAAAAATCAAGATATTAGCGTCAACCGCCATACCGATTGAAAGAATAAAGCCCGCAATACCAGCAAGTGTCAGGGTTACGGGGATTGTTTTGAATAAAGCGAACAGAATTAAGCTGTATATGATTAACGCCACATCCGCAATCAAGCCGGGTAATCTGTAGTATGCAATCATAAACAGCATAACCGCACCCAGACCTACAATACCTGCGAATTTTGATTTTTCAATACTGTCAGCACCGAGTGTAGGTCCTACGGTATTTTCTTCGACGATTTTAGCCGGAACCGGCAGAGCGCCTGCGTTCAGCAAATTAACCATTCTTTCGGCTTCAGCATATTCAAAACCGCTGTTTCCGCCGGAAATTTGTGCCTTGCCGCCGTAGATTGCCTCTCTGATTACAGGGGCTGACTGAATTTCTCCGTCAAAGAAAATTGCCATTTGCTGCCCTACAAGAGCTTTTGTCAAATCAGCGAATTTTTTTGCGCCTGCATCGTTAAATTCCAGAGATACAACCCACTGACCTGTCTGGTCTGTGCTGAGTGATGATCTTTGAAGATCCTGTCCGGTTAATCCTGTGTCTACCCAAATCTGGTTGCCGTCAGCGTCTTTTCCTTCTTTTTTGAATTCCAATTGTGCTGTCTCGCCCAGGAATGCTTTTGCTTCTTTCAAATCCGTAACATTCGGGATTTCAATTAAAAGTCTTTTGTCGCCAACCTGTTGGACAACAGTTTCTGCTACCCCGAGTTTATTTACGCGGTTTTCGATTGCAAACTGCAAACGACCCATAACTTCGGGTGTGATTTTTGCAATGGATTGCGTAGTTTCGGCTTCAAGCATCAAACGTGAGCCGCCTACCAGATCCAGTCCGAGTTTTGTCGGCTTTATAAATATTATAACCGTTGACACGATTACAATAAGTACAATTGCCCAAAACATAATAATTTTGTTTTTCACTTTTATTTATCCTCTCTATACTGATATAATTTTATCAAAAATAAAATTTTCGTTATAGCCGGCGCGGGCTAATCCGCGTGGAATGCGTCGATTGCAGAGAAAAGAACAATTTTTTCATCCTCTGATAATTCAACAAGCGGTCTTCTCACATATTCATCAATAAGTTTTTTGTGAGCGAGTGCGGCTTTTACGGGCACCGGATTAGGCGCCATAAAAAGTTTTCTGAAAACAGGGAACAATTTTATGTGCATATTTTTTGCGGCTGTAGGGTTTCCTGTTTTGAAATTTCTAATCATTGATTTAATTTCAGCGCCGAAAAGATGTGACGCAACGGAAATTACGCCGTGAGCGCCGAGTGACAGCATAGGTAACGTCAGGCTGTCGTCTCCTGAATAGATTAAAAAATCTTCGGGGCAGAGCATCCGCATTTCGCTTATCAAATCCATATCCGGACAGCTTTGTTTTACGGCAACGATATTATCGTATTTGCCCGCAAGGTATGCTACGGTAGCCGGCTGCATTGTAACACCTGTTCTTGAGGGAATATTATACAAAATAACAGGAATATCAACAGCCTCCGCCACTGCTGAAAAATGTTCAATCATGCCTCTTTGTGACGGTTTGTTGTAATAAGGTACAACGGATAAAATCGCGTCGACTTCTTCTTTTTGGGCAAGTTTAGCAGACATAACGGCGGTTTGGGTTGAATTTGAGCCTGCTCCTGCAATAATTTTAGCCTTATTTGCTGCGGCGCGTTTTACGGTGCTTATAATTTCGACTTCTTCTTCGTGTGTCAAAGTCGGAGATTCGCCTGTTGTTCCGCAAACCAGAACAGCATCGCTTCCGTTATTAATCAAATGCTGCGTAAGAGATTCAACTCTGTTGTAGTCGATTTCTCTTTTTTCGTCCATAGGTGTGACCATTGCTGTAATAACTTCACCTGCGTCATATCTTATTGGCATAAATTTTCCCCTTTTTTCCCTAATCCTTCAAATTGATTATAGCACAAATGTTTGTTGTGCTGAAAGAAATATATAAAAGACCTTTACAATTATAAATAATTATTCTTCATAAATGCTGAATTTTTCCGGAAGTACAGTTTCTATTTCTTTTATAAAATCCGGATATGTCATTCCAAAACCTTCGGAAATCTTTTTCATTACTATAAAATTCGGCTCTCTGGTGCCGTTTTCAATTCTGGAAAGCGTCGCAGGCGGAATTTCACATTCAAGAGAAAATTGTCTTAATGTTTTTTGAAGGCTTTGAATACGTTTTTCGCGTATCTTTTTCCCTATTAATTTACAGTATAGTTGTTCGCTTTTATTCATAACTTGCAATATTTTTACTTTAATGTTATTATTTTTATATTGTTTCCAAATGGAAACAATTATTGTTCAAAATTACTAAGTAATATTTAAAGGAGGTCATATGCAAAAAATATGTAATACTACAAAAAAATTTAAAGCCTTTACCTTGGCGGAAGTTTTAATAACTCTTGGTATAATAGGGGTCGTTGCAGCTATGACAATACCGACTTTAATTGCTAATTACCAGAAAAAGGTTTTGACAACACAATTACAAAGAACCTATGCTCTTCTGGCAAATGCCTCAAAAATGTTGATGGCTCAAGAACAGGTTGATCTTCTTGACAAGACTTATTTAGCGAATGATCCTGAAAGATTTTTGAAAGAGCATTTTAAAATTGTTCAAGATTGTACTGGAAATAATCTTAAAAAATGTTATGTTGAGCATTATAAAGATATAAACGGCGATGTTTCGAGATTTGCTCCTGAAACAGGGGGGTATTGTTTCGGACTTAACAATGGTACAAGTTTATGTGTTAGCCGTATGGAAAAATACGATTGGGATGCCACCGAATATCATGCCCACTCACATGTTACAGTGGATGTTAATGGTTTAGCCGGTCCAAATCAGGCAGGGCGTGACTTTTTTACATTTTATCTTTATAGTGATGGTACCATAGGGGAGAGCTATAATTCAACAAGGGAAGACTTATGCTTGGATAATTTAGGTGGAGCATCTGCAATATACGGGGCCCCAGGCTGCTTTGATAAAATAAAACATTCAAACTGGAAAATGGATTATTAAAATCCAATAATCTTATTTTAAAGTTCTAATTTTCATGTTATAATAATTAATATGAACTGGTGGAGTAATTTAAGCAGGAAAAAGAAAGCTTATATAGGTGCATTTGTTGTGCTTGCATCTGTAATGGTGTGGGCATTTATCTCTGCCGGCGTCATTACTCACGATTTTAACAGAAGCCAGCTTTCGACAGATAAAGACCGTCAGGAAGCCTTGATTAACGGTATAATTTTAACGGAAACCAAAAACGAAAAAAAATACTGGGAAATATATGGCGAAACAGGTTCTTATGACAGCAATAACGGTGTGGCGGTTATGGATAATGTCATCGGGAATTTTTACAAAGAAAATGAAGTGGGGATGAGTTTTCAGTCCTCTAAAGGTACATATAATGCCAATACAAAAATTATAATTTTATATCAGGATACTTTTATAGTTCTTGAAGACGGAACCACCTTAAATGCTGACAGGCTGCGATATGCAGGAAGCGATCAGCCTGTTATTGCAACGGGAAATGTGAAAATTACCCGTGAGGATAATTTTGTGGCAACAGCTGATAAAGTTGAAATCAGCCCTGATTATGAACATTTTAAAATTTCAGGAAATACAACATCAAAAATATATGACACTAAGGAGACAAAATGAAAAAGATACTGATAGCATTAACAGCGGTTATATTAACGGCAGGGATTGCGGTCAAAGCGTCCGATCTTGTTATAGATTCAAAAACTCAGAGTTATTCCGAAGCTGACAATAAGATTAAGTTTCAGGGTGATGTTAAAGTGTCAATCGACGATATGCGAGTTGAAGGGCAGACTGCAGACGTGAATGTTACAAAGGATCAACAGCTTGATACGGCAACTTTTTATGACAAACCGTATGCCTATGAAGTGAAAAAGAATAAAAAACGCGAAGTTAAGGCAAATATTTTGAAAGTATCTTTGATAACCAAAATTATAAAAGCCGAAGGCGACACCCAATCCATTGTATATGAAGGCAAAACACCTATTGTTGTTATAAATGCGGATTCACAGGAATACGATACAACCTCAGGCGTTATGGATGCAGACGGCACGGTTACCATTTTGTATAAAGATATTGAAACTTTTTCAAATCACGCCACCGTAAAAACAGATAAAAACGGTGACCTGAAAAATATTACGCTAATCGGCAATGCGAGAGTAAAAGAAAAAAATAACGAATCTTTTGCCGATAAATTTGTTTATGATCCGGCAACGGAAATTCTGACCGCAACCGGCAATACAACTTCCAATGCTACAATGGAAGGCGGCGACAAGCTTGTTCTAAAATCAAATTATCAGGAATATAACAAAAAGAGAAATACTTATAACGCCAGCGGAAACGTCCATGTATGGTATCAGGATTATTACGCTGCGGGTCCGAAAATCACTTTTTACCCCGATAAGAAAACCGGCAAGCCCAATGAAATTTATTTTACGGGCAGATCAAGCATAACTCAGGGTGTGAGAACAATTTATGCCGACAAAATCAGAATGACAATCGAGCCGAAAGATTTTCAGGCAACAGGCAATACAAGAACGGTTATTAAAAATTTAGGTTCCGGAAACAGCGAAAATTCCGGTATGACACTCGGTTTATAAAGGGAAAAATATGCAGGAACAACTGGAAAAAGCAATTGAATATTTTAAAAAACGCGATTGGGATAAGGCAATAGATACATTCACGGCTATTCTGGAAAAAACTCCCGATAATGCGGAAATTTATAACAATCTGGCGCTTTGTTACGCCAATAAGGGAGATTACGAAAAAGCGGAGAAAAATTTTCTTCACGCGCTTGAATTGAATCCTAAAATTGTGCAGGCATACATAAACCTTGCGGATATCTATTACCGTCAAAAAGATTTTGAACACGGTATCGGGCTTTTGAATACGGGGATTTACGAGCTGCCTGACGAATTAATTCTTTCTCATTATCTTGCGCGGTTTTATATGGAAGATGCAAGGCTGGATCTTGCAATTGATGAATTGGAGCAGATTTTGGAGCGCCAGCCCGATAATTACGATGCTTATTATGATTTAGGGAAAGTTCATTTTGAGCTGGGAAATTATCAGCTTGCAATTGAAAATTTTGAAAATGTTCTTGAATACAAAGAGAACAATGAATTTGTCTATTATATTCTGGCACAGGCTTATGAGGCAAACGATGAAATCGACAAGGCAATCTCAAATTATCTGAAAGCAATTACGGTGAACGATAAATTTCATCCGGCATATAAAAGGGCTGGAATATTGTTTATGGCGCGCGGGGATTATGACGATGCGATTGAGTATTTTGAAGATTACATAAAGCTTGACGTGCCGGAGGAAGAAATCGACAGCGTAAAGGCATTAATAGAAAAAGTTAAAAAGAAAAGAGATGAAAAGTAAATACTGGGTTGCGCTGTCGTCAATAGAGCAGATAGACAGCGGGTTTATAAAAAGATTATATAATTATTTCGGGGATATAGAGGCGGCATTCAAGGCGTCACGGCTTGATTTGATGAATATTGACGGATTAAATATCAAGAAAGCCGAAAATTTTTTGGCACTGCGCGATAAAGTTAATCCTGATAAGGCTCTGGAAGAAGTCACCCGTCGGAACATAAAATATTTGACGCTTGAGGATGAAAATTATCCCGTAATGCTCAAGAATATTTCGGATCCGCCTGCGGTATTGTATTATAAAGGAAGCCTTGATATTTGTAATCTCGAAAAAACTCTTGCGGTTGTGGGCTCAAGACGTGCAAGTTACAGCGCAAAAGAGGAGTTGAGCAAGATTATTTCGCAATTTGCCGGAACAGATATCTGTATAGTGTCGGGATTGGCTGCGGGAATTGATTCCGAGGCACATTTGTCGGCGCTTAACAATAACCTTAAAACAATCGGCGTAATCGCAAGCGGGCTGGATTTTTTCTACCCGACTAGCAACAAACACCTTTATGAAAGGATAGAGAACGGCAACGGCGCTGTCGTGAGCGAATATTTCCCGACATTTGAACCTTTGAAATTCAGATTTCCGCATAGAAACAGAATTGTATCGGGGCTTTCTTACGGAACCCTTGTGGCAGAAGCGTCTTTGAAAAGCGGTGCATTGATTACCGCAAACTTAACGCTTGAACAGGGCAGAGAATTAATGTGCATGCCGGGGTTGATTTCCAATCCCAATACCGAAGGGATTTACAAACTCCTCAAAAACGGCGCAACTCTTGTAACTTCAGCCGAAGATATTTTGAACGCGCTTAACTGGGAAATTAAAAAAATGCCGCTGCAAACGGAACTTCCGTTATTGAGTAAAAATGAAACAATTATCCTAAAAGCTCTTGAAATAGAGGAAAAAGGGGTGGATGAATTGATTTCGATTACAGGAATGAGTGTTGAAAATTTATTGACGGACTTGACAACCATGGAGCTTAAAGGCATAATAAAACAAGTCGGTTCAGACAGATATAAAAAGGTATAATCGTGGCAGAAACAGCTAAAAAAAAGAAAGAAAAATCGTTAGTAATCGTAGAGTCTCCCGCAAAATCAAAAACAATCAAAAAAATTCTGGGGGACGGATACCAGATTGAGGCGAGTTTCGGGCATATAAGGAATTTACCCACTAAAGACCCGAAAACCGACAACCTCGGATTTGATGTGGATAACAATTTTGAACCGAAATTTGAGATTATCCCGGGCAAAAAAGCTGTTGTGAAAAAGTTAAACGATCTGGCGCAAAAGTTTGATAAAATTTATATCGCCTCCGACCCCGACCGCGAGGGAGAAGCTATTGCCTGGCATGTAAGACAGGTTTTGAAAGTTCCCGACGAAAAAATTAAAAGAATTGAATTTAACGAAATCACCCCGAAAGCCGTAAAATATTCCGTAGAACACCCAAGAATGATTAATATGGATATGGTTCAGGCGCAGCAGACAAGACAAATTCTCGACAAGCTTGTGGGATACAAGTTAAGCCCTGTTTTGTGGAAGCAGATGGGAAATTACAATCTCTCCGCAGGCCGCGTTCAGTCTGTTGCATTGAGAATGATTTGCGAACGCGAGGACGAAATTGAAGCATTTGTTCCGCAGGAATACTGGTCAATCCACGCGGAGCTTGCTAAAGACGGAAAAGTTTTTGAGGCGGAAGTCGCAAAATACAAAGACAAACCCGTTGAAAAAAATATAAAAAACGAAGAAGAAGCACAAAAAATTGTCGATTATCTTAAAAATTCCGACTTTTTGGTGTCAAAAGTTACCAATAAATCAACAAAACGCAAACCTACCGCGCCTTTTATAACATCCACCCTTCAGCGTGCAGCAAGTTCAAAACTCGGTTTCGGGGTTCAAAAAACAATGCAGGTTGCGCAAAGACTTTATGAAGGTATAGAGCTTGAATCAGGCGCAGTCGGGCTTATCACTTATATGAGAACTGACAGTACAAGGGTGTCTGATGACGCAATGGCAATGGCAAAGGATTTTATCCTGAATAATTTCGGCGAAAAATATTACCCCGAAACCCCGAATATTTACGTCAAAGGCAAACAAAACGTTCAGGACGCGCACGAGGCAATTCGTCCCTCTTACCCCGAAAGAACGCCCGAAAGCATTAAGCAATACCTTGATAATGACCAGTACAGATTGTATAAATTAATCTGGGACAAATTTATGTCCTCTCAGATGGCAAATGCCGAAATCGCAAATAAATCAATTGAGATTACGGCAGGCGATTACACGTTAAGAGCAGGCACAAGCAAGGTTACCTTTGACGGATTTTTGAAATTATATAATGACGCCGAAGAGGAAAAGGTTGAAGATTCAAAAATTCCGGATCTTGAAAAAGGCGACAGGGTTGATTGTAATAAAATAACCCCGAAACAACACTTTACCCAGCCGCCTCCGAGATATAACGAAGCATCTTTGGTCAAAGCTCTGGAAGAATACGGAATAGGGCGTCCGTCAACTTATGCGACGATTATTACGGTAATTCAGACCCGCAAATACGTTGAAAAACGCGATAAAGCACTTCATCCGACAATTTTGGGACGTGCTGTTTCAAAACAGCTTGTTACACAGTTTTCCGACATTATGGATTACAAGTTCACAGCAGGCATGGAAGAAAAACTTGACAAAATCGCCGACAAAAAAGCTGTCTGGAACAAGGTTTTGAAGGATTTTTACGACCCGTTTATGGAGGAAGTAAATTCCGTTATGAAAACCGCGAAAAAAATTAACATAGAAACCGGTATCAATTGCCCGAACTGCGGAAAGCCGATGGTTGTGAGAACAAGCAAATTCGGTACACAATTTCTGGGCTGCTCAGGCTATCCCGATTGCAAAACCGTTATGTCAATGAATGTTTTATCCGAACAAAATGAAGAAAATACGGAAACTCCGCCGGAAGAAATTTGCGAAGAAAAGTGCGAAAAATGCGGGTCAGATATGGTATTCAAAACAGGTCCTTACGGCAAATATCTTGAATGTACCAATCAAAACTGCAAGCACAGAAAGCCTTACCATAAATCAACAGGGGTCAAATGCCCCAAATGCGGAAAAGGTGTTATAGTTGAACGCAAATCCAAGCGCGGTACGGTATTTTACGGCTGTAATCAGTATCCTGAGTGCGATTTTGTACTCTGGAACGAACCTACCGGAGAAGTTTGCCCCAAATGCGGATCGCTTCTGGTTAAAAAAGTTTTGAAAAACGGCGATACAATTGTCTGCTCAAAGTGCGCATACAAAAAAGAGGCTGAAGAAAATGCTGAATAAAGACCTTTACGAAAGATATTTACAGAAAAAAGCAAAAAAACTGGGAATTTCCGTTGAAGAACTCAAAGGCGGATCAATGCAGCCATCAAAGCCTGTTGAGGAGCCGCAGTATCAATCAGTTCAGCCGCCTCAGCCAGTACAGCCTGTTGAGCCGGTTAATCCGGTACCGCAGTCTTATCAGGCACCGACAGAGCCTGTTTTGACTCAAAATTACGAGCCGCAAATTCTGGACCGCCGTGAAAATAAATTCTGTGTAATCGGTTATCCGCTGGGGCATTCGCTTTCGTCCGTAATTCATAACGCAGGATTCAAAAGCCTCGGGCTTGATGCAAGTTATGAAACACTTGAAACTCCGCCGGAAACGCTTGTTGAAAGAATTAAATATCTGAAAAATAATAATTACAAAGGTTTTAACGTTACAATACCTTTGAAACTTCCGGTGGCACTTTTTATTGACGAAGTTGACAAATACGCGGATATTGCAAGTGCCATAAATACGGTTATCATAAACCCTGACAGAACCATGAAGGGTTATAATACGGACGTTATCGGGTTTAAAAACGCAATACCCGAGGACTTTAATCTGACAGGAAAAGTCGCGGGAATTTTGGGAACCGGCGGGGCTGCGCATGCGGCATCAGTTGCGCTCGCGGATTCAAATGTAAAAGAAATCCGTTTTTACACAAGAAGTATTCCAAACTCGCTGGAATTGTTGACATATATGCGTAAAGTTTTCCCGAAAGTTAAATTTGATGCCTATCAGATAGAATACATCAGAGATCTGTCAATGGTGGATATTCTTGTAAACACAACCCCTATCGGTATGCTCGGACGCTCTGCCGATATGACTCCTGTTGAAAAGCCGCAGTTGATGACGCTTCCTCAAGGTGCGCTTGTTTATGACGTTATTTATAACCCGAAAAATACAGTTTTATTAAAGCTTGCGCAGGAACTCGGCTACAAAACCGTGAACGGAGTTGATATGTTTATCGGACAGGCTGCTGCCGCGGAAGAAATCTGGACAGGCAGAAAACCCAACACTGATTTGATGAAAATAGCACTTCTTGAAGCTTTGTGATAGCTCCATTATTTATTGTTAATTTTTGTAACAATCCTGCCCGACAATATTAAAGACAAAGACAAAAAGCACCGTAAACACATGTGTATACAAGTTGAAAGGAAACTATGGGTTTAGCGGCATCACAAGCGAGATTATTAAGTATAACCGCAAGGTTATCTGATAATGAGCTGCATTCACAGCAGATTTCAAATTCCAAAGTGCGTCTTGCAGACAAAACTCAAGAGGCAAGTCAGGAATATATTCAGGCTTTGAATGCGACAAAATTGATGTATACCAGCTATAATTCAGACGGCGGAGTTACTCAGACCGAATTAACCGCCGGAATAATGTATGAATACGGGGATGCTAAAAATCAATACGGAATATCAAATACTTCAGGTCAATTGCTTGTAAACGGAAAAGATGCAATGAATTTTGAAGCAAGTGACACAGTTAATGATTTTGTGCAAATGTATGGTGTAGAATTGACTGACAACCCGCAATTCATTTTAGATTTGCAGTCAATCTACGGAAGTAATTATGAAGATTATTTCAATATGGATAAAGAAAAACCAGTTACGGACTTGGCTGATAAAGGACTTGCAAGTTGGATTACTTCTGCAAATTCCGGCATGACTGAAGAGGAATATAATTCATGGGCATCAAGTCTTGACATACCGGTTTTAGGAAAAGAATCAGGTTCATACGGAAATTTGATTTCAGCAGTGACAAATGTTCCTGCATACCCCGGTGATGAACCTGTCAAACCTGTCGCAATAGTTGCACCTGATTTCGGTGATCTTGCAACAGCATATAATAATTCTGTATGTTATACATCAGTAAAAGCTACAGATTCAGGTATTGGGCATATGGAACATAATTTGGCAGCATTATTATGGTATACAAATGGTCTTGGTACTGATACAGGAACGATAACCAATTCGGATGGTACAATTACAATTACAAATAAGGACGATAAATTTAATACTGACTATGGATTTTCTCTGACAAATTATGATTTTGGTGATCCCGGACAAGCAGCACCTTTACTGGAAGCATTTAGGGAAGCTGCTGAGTATCAATCTGTACAGGATTTGATGCAATCTGTTATTGATTTATATTGTGATGTAGTAAATTATTTGCATAAGAATAATCTTGTTGCTTCAAGTGGTACTACAAAGCTGGAAAGCGGCGCTTATGAAATTTCTTCAAGTGAACCGACTAAGAGTGCAGATGATTTGGTTAAAGCATGGGAACAATTCTATGATGACCTTGCAACATTGAAGGGTAAAGTTGATGCAGAAATCGAGGAGCAGAACAAGATATTAAATGAGATATATAATCAGGAATTAACCGACTGGAAGGGTGATTGGGAATACATAAAAGCATGGCAGAACACCTGTACTGAATTATATAATGAATATTTAGATGATTTAGACAATCTTCCGAGCAGTAAAATTCCGGATGAAGAAGATCCGAAAACTTCATGGTATGTAAACCTCTGGCATCGTATGAACGGTGCAAGCGACCGCAAATCTATTGAAGGCGAAAAAGGCACATACTATAAACAGCTTGATGATAATTTGTTATCAAGTTCTGAATGGCTTCAATTTGCATTAGAACACGGTGTTGTTACTCTGGAAAAAGTTCAGTATGTTGATGAATCCGAAGAGGATACCGGACTTAAAACAACTCAATGGATGGCAACAACATACAGTTCATGCACGGATATTTCAACTACAGAAGATGAAATTGCTATTGCCAGAGCTGAAACTGAATATAATCAAAAATTAAGAGAAATTGAATCAAAAGATAAAAAATACGATAACGATTTGAAAAAACTTGATACAGAGCATAATGCACTTCAAACCGAATACGAATCAGTTAAGAGTGTAATTGAAAAGAATACTGAAAGATCCTTCAAGGCATTTTCATAATCTGAAATTCAGTTTATCCGTAATATTAAAGAGGCGTGCTACTCGTATCTTAAAGCGTCAATCGGGTTAAGGAGTGAGGCTTTGTAGGCAGGATAGTAGCCGAACAGAACCCCGATTGCGCCCGAAAACCCGAGTGACAAAATGATTGAGCCGCTTGAGATTGAAATAGTCATGGCATCTGTAAGCTCAACGATTTTTGCACCCAAAACACCTATAACAACACCGATTACACCGCCGATTACGGACAATAAAAACGATTCAATCAAAAATTGCACCCTGATGTCGGAAGCTTTTGCCCCTATTGCCATACGGATGCCGATTTCTTTAGTCCTTTCCGTAACCGATACAAGCATAATATTCATAATTCCTATACCTCCGACCAACAGGGATACAGATGCAATCGCACCGAGAAGAATTGACATGGTGCGTGCGGAGGATTTAATAGTTTCCTGCATTTCGGCTAAGTTACGGATTTCAAAATCGTCCTCCTGATTTTTGCCTATGTTGTGGCGGGTTCGTAAAAGGTCTGTGATATCGTCCTGCGCTGTCTGTAAAACTTCCGAATTCTGGGCTTTTACGTTGATCATTTTGACGGTTCCGGGGTATTCCGTTCCGAAAGCCTTTTTCTGGGCGGTTGTAATCGGGATGAACACAAGATCATCCTGATCCATTCCCATGCCGCTTTGACCTTTGGTTTTTAAAAGTCCGATTACCTTGAATGGAACGTTTCCGACACGCATGGTTTTATTAATCGGATTCATGTCGCCGAAAAGTTCCGTTGCAACCGTGCTGCCGATAATTGCGACTTTGGTATTGTTTTTTACGTCTTCTTCAACAAAATTTCTGCCTGATTCGATTTCGTAATTTCTTATAAACAGGTATTCGGCAGTGGTGCCTCCGACTGTTGTAGACCAGTTCTGGTTACCGTAGGTCAATTGGCTTGTTGCGGAAGAATAAGGCGCGACAGCCATTATTCCGCGGCAATTTTTATAGATGGCGTCTGCATCTTTAAGCGTTAAAGACGGTTTTGTGCCGAACCCCATTCGAACCCCGCCGGAGGTTGCAGAGGCTGACCTTATCATTAAAAGATTGCTGCCCATGGATTCCATATCTTTTGCGATTTTTTTGCTGGCGCCTGAGCCGACCGCAAGCATTATGATAACCGCGCTTACCCCGATAATTATGCCCAAACTCGTTAAAATCGAACGCATTTTGTTGATTTTTAATGAAATTATAGCCATTTTGACCGTTGATTTGAAGTCTATCATTTAACTTTTACCTCATCGGAAATAATATTCCCGTCTTTAAATCGTACAACGCGTTTGCAGTATTCCGCAATATCGGGTTCGTGAGTTACAAGCACGATTGTTTTGCCCATTTGTTCGTTGAGTTTTACAAAAAATTCCATAACCTCAATACTGGTTTTTGTGTCGAGGTTACCTGTGGGTTCGTCCGCTAAGATAAGCGGCGGATCGTTTACGATTGCGCGGGCAATTGCAACACGCTGCTGCTGACCGCCTGACATCTGGTTCGGCATGTGATCTTCCCTGTTTTCAAGCCCCACTATCCTTAAAGCTTCTTTCGCGCGGATTATTCTTTCTTCTTCCGGAATCCCTTTGTAAATCATCGGAAGTTCAACATTTTCAAGCGCTGTTGTTCGGGAAATCAGGTTAAAACCTTGAAAAACAAACCCCATTTTGAGATTTCTGACTTCCGCAAGCTCATTCGGACCTAGTGACAGCATATCAACCCCGTCCAGAAAATAGCTCCCGCTGTTGGGTTTGTCTAAAGTTCCGAGCATATTCATAAAAGTTGATTTGCCGGAGCCTGAGGCGCCCATAATCGCGACAAATTCGCCTTTTTCAATGCTTAATGAAACATTATTCATTGCATTGAAGCTGTCTTCGCCTGTCTGATATGTTTTTATTGCGTTTTTAACTTCAATCAGAGCCATTTTAGAACATTCCTCTGCGTCTTCTCGGCTGCTGTGTTGTCTTTTTGCCGCCTGTGGAACCTGTCAGGACAAGGTCGCCTTCTTTTATTTTGTCTGATATTACTTCAAATCTTGAATCGTCGCTTGCGCCCTGTTCTATATCAATTCTGACGGGTTTATTTTTTTGCAGAAGCCAGATGCCCTGATTTTTGTATTTTTGACCCGAAGTTTCGGGAGTGAATTTCAGTGCAACATTGGGTACGCAAAGCACGTTTTCTTTTTGATCCGTGATTATTGAAACATTTGCCGTCATGCCGGGAATAAGTTTCAAATCTTCATTGTGCACGTCGACAATTACGACGTAGGTAACAACGTTTGAAACGGTTGTCGGGGAAATTCTTACCTGAGTTACTTTGCCTTTAAAGTCTGTATCGGGGTAGCCGTCAAGCGTGTAGGTAACATCCTGCCCCACTTTGACTTTGCCTATATCGGCTTCGGAAACGTTTACTTCTATCTGCATATTGGTCAAATCCTGCGCGATTGTAAACAATTGCGGAGCCTGAAAGCTTGCGGCAACCGGCTGACCGAGGTCTATTTCACGGGAAATTATTGTTCCGTCAACAGGGGCAATGATTTTTGTGTAACCAAGGTTTGTCATTGCTGTGTTATATGTTGCCTGCGCCTGTGAAATCTGGGCTTTTGCCGAATTTACTTTCGCAAGGTTCGCATAATAGTCGCTTTCTGCCTGATCAAGTTCGCTTTTGGCTATGAAATTTTTTGCGTAAAGGTTTTTGTAGCGGTTGTAAGTTTTTCTGGACATTTCCATAACTGCCTGAGTATTTGCAAGGTTTGCCTGCGCGTTATTAATCTGTGCGGTTGCCTGATCAACTGAGGCTTGAAAGTTCGCGGGGTCAATCTGTGCAAGGATTTGACCTTTTTTTACAACGGAATTAAAATCGACGTAAATTTCTTTTATTAAACCTGAAACTGTTGAGCCCACGCTGACCGTATTTACAGGATTGATTGTTCCGGAGGCTTCCACAACTTCCGTAATCGTGCAGCGGCGGACTTTTCGGGTTTCGTATTTAACCCCGTTGGCTTTAACGTTTATTACTATTAAAAGTATTAGTGCCAGTATTGCGGCTGATAAAATTATTATGTATTTTTTCTTTATTTTCATTAATTTACGTCCTCAATTGCTATTGTTACTGTCTGGGGCAGCGCCATGGCTTTTTCAAGAGCAGCGCGTGCCACATTATAATTATACACGGTTTGTACATAATTGTGCTGTGCATTATTATATTGAACTTTTGCATCCTGTAATTCTATAAAATCACCCAGCCCGACCGCGTATCTTCCGTCTGCCAGCTCAAAGTTTTCTAATGTCTGGCGGACTTTTACGGCTAAAAGCGGGATTTGTCTTTCCAGCTCTATCATATTTACGTAGGCATTTTGAACTTCAAAATAGACGTTTTGTTTAAGCATATCAATTTCGTTCTGTGCTAATTGTACCTGAAGTTTGCCGGCGTCGATTTCGTGTTTTTTGCCTAAGATATTAATGCTGCTTGAAAGATTTACACCTACATTAAAAGAGCTTGTCGAATTCATGTTACGGTAGCCGTAGCCCGCGCTTGCGGAGATTTCCGGATAATATTCGCGTTTGATATATAAAAGGTTTTCCTCCATTGCCCTTAATGTTGCGTCATAAGCTTTTATGTCAGGTCTGTTTTTATACGCCATCTCTACAGCTTTTTCAAATGTATACGGAAATTCTTCAAATTTGTAATCCGTTAATATATCCGTCTTTTCAACCGTAGAGGTTAGTGTTCCGTCTGCTACGGCCGGCGGGGGTGAGCTTATGTCGTTTTTTCTGTCAAGTTCTTCAAGGTCTATTGAATAGGTGCTTTCGTTGAAATTGAAAGTTTCCGTCGGGGTGATTTCATAATCCGGAGTAAAGGCTATATACATTGAATTGTTAAGAGTTACCATTGCGTTTTTGTAGGCTTTTTCGGCATCTACAAGGGTTACTTTGGAGTCGCTAAGGTTGACCTCAGCATTCACAAGGTCGATTTTTGAACGTATTCCTTCGTCAAAATACGCCTTGATTCGCTGGTAGTTTCTTTCGTTTATCTGAACGTTCGCTTTATTAATATCAACGGCGGCTTTTGCGGCTAAAACTCCGTAGTAATTGGTTTTTACTTCATAAATCGTATCCAGAACGCTGTCGTCAAAGTTAAATAATGCGGTTATCATATTGAATTTTTGCATTCTTATATTCGCGTTTGTTTTCCCGAAATTCCAGATTAACTGGTTCAAAGACGCCTCAACGTTATAGGAATTTCTGTTTGTCATGCTGCGGCTGAAACGGCTGGAAGAGCTTGTGTCATTGAATGTATAGCCCGTGCTTACGCCGAGTGTCGGGAAATAAGCGGATTTTGCAAGTCCTACATTGCTTTTTGATACTCCGTAATTGTATTTGAACCGTTTTATCAAAGGGCTGTTTTCAAGCGCTATTTTTATACAGTCATTCAAGGTTACAATTGAATCTTTTTCTATGGTAATCTCTTCGATAGCACACGCGGAAATACCTGTCATCAGTGCAAATGACAGGCACAGGGCTACAAATTTTTTTATACCAAATCGCAAAATCGCTATCCTTTTTATTTTTATAACGATTTAAGCATAGTTTTTGTTCATTTCAATCATTTATTCAAACTAATTTTGCTTTATTGACCAGAAATCACGCTGGAAAAGAACAAGAAACGGTATTAATTCAAGACGTCCGACAAGCATATTTGCCGTAAAAATCAGTTTAGATGAAATATGCAGACTGCTGAAATTTCCCATAGGACCTATTACAGGACCAAAACCGGGTCCGCAGTCGCCAAGAGTTGTGATGGCGCCTGTAACGCCTATTGTCGTGTTTTGTTCAATAAGTGCTACCAAAAGTGCACTCAGTGCAAATATAAAAAAGTAGAAAAATACAAATACTACAATCTGCCGTACGACTTCCGGCTGCACAATTGCGTTATCAATTTTAATATTTGTGATTGCGTTCGGATGCAAAATTCTAAAAATTTCGCTTTTCATTGATTTGAAAACCAGAATCCATCGGGTCATTTTAATACCGCCGCCAGCAGACCCCGCGCATGACCCTGTAAACATCGCAATAAACAGTAAAAGTTTTGCGCCGAAACTCCACTGCGCAAAGTCAACACTCGCGCTTCCGGTTGATGTTGTAAGGCTTATTACCTGATAAAATGCCGCGGTTATTGCGTCAAAAACATTGTAGTGGTCGTTAAAATACAGTGCCGCCGCAATTAAACCCGATAAAATCACGATTATATACGTATAAACCCTGAATTCTTCGCTTTTAAACATTACAAACGGATTTTTCTGCTTTATTGCCCTTAATTGCAGAATAAAACTTGCTCCCGCCAAAAACATGAAAAACGTCAAAATCCATGTGATTAAATTTGAATGATACCCCATAGTACTCTGTGCATTTGGTGAAAATCCGCCTGCCGCAAGGGTTGACATTGCGTTGCACACGGCATCGAATTTCGGCATTCCCGCAAATGATAACAACACAGCCGCAAGAATTGTCAGCCCCGCATAAATACCCCACAGCGCTGACGCCGTATTTCGTATTCTCGGGGATAATTTTTCCTCTACAGGCCCTGGAGCTTCCGCAAAAAACATCTGTCTGCCTGCAACCGCGAACTGCGGAAGTACAGCAACGAACAACACTATAATCCCCATACCGCCAAGCCACTGGGTGAATGAACGCCAGAAAAAGAAGGCTTTCGGATAATTAAAATGGGTTAATATGGTCGCGCCTGTTGTCGTTATCCCTGATACGGATTCAAATAATCCGTCAACAAAGCTTATTCCGTAAAATAAAAACGGCAAAGCCGCCTGTATCCCGAAAATTATCCACGATACGGCAACTACAAACAAGGCTTCGGATTTTTTCAGATCGTTTAAATTCTCTATTTTTCCGTTTGCATTCCCGAGGCGTTTAAAACCGCTGCCAAGTATTATTGAGGCTAATCCCGTGATTAAAAACGGCAGTATTGAATAAAAATCTTTATAATAAAGTGCCACAATTACCGGAATCAACAGTGTTATCCCTACATATTTTATTACAAGCCCAAGTGCATAAAATAAATAATTTAACCGCATTATCCTACCTTAAAGAATTCCTTGATTGTTCCGGCATTTTCTGCCATTGTAAATGTTATAAGCACATCTCCGGTGCGTATTTTTGTGTCACCTTTCGGAATTATTACGAAATTTTTTCTGTGTACGGCGCCTATAATCGCTCTTGCCGGAAGTTTTAATTCCATAATCATTTTATCGTTAAATTCTTCCTTCACACTTATTTCCAAAACCTCGCCCTGACCCTGTTCTACTGTCGCCAGAATGTCAACGTCGTTTTCTTCCAAATCGTTTTTGACTTCGTTTATAGCTGAATTTTTCGGAGAAATCGCGATATCAATTCCGACTTTTTCAAATAAAGGTATGTTCAAAACCTTTGCCACACGCGCGATTACACGTTTTACGCCGAGCTGCTTGCACAAAAGCGAGCATAAAAGGTTTCTTTCGTCATTATTTGTAACGCTTATTACAATGTCGCTGGAGCCAATGTCCTCTTCGTCAAGGATTTTTAAATTTGTTCCGTCGCCGTGGATTACGAGGGTTCTCTCAAGCGTTTGTGCCAGAAACCGGCATCTTTCATAATCTTTTTCGATTATTTTGGTTTTGATTTTTAAATCGTCAAGACTTTTTGCAAGCATTGCGCCGACATTTCCTCCGCCGATAATGGCTGCTGATTTCACCTGTTCTTTTTCGTGGAAAAATGTTCCGGCTAAAAGGTCAAGCGCATGCGGTGTTCCCATAAAAATCAGTTTGTCGCCTTCCAAAATCTCGGTGTCGCCGTTCGGAATGAATAATTCGCTGTTGCGCGTCAGCCCTACTATAATTGTGTCTTTTGTAAATCCGATATCTTTTAATTTTTTATTGATTATGGACAGCCCCGGCTGAACTTTGTATTCCAGAAGCCTTGCCTTGCCGTCCGCAAAATTTTCTACATCCAGCGCGTGCGCTACCGTTACTATTCTGAAAATATCCTGCGTTAATAATTCTTCCGGCCAGATTATGTAATCAATGAAAAAGTCACAGTAGTCGCTCGTATTCAGGGTATTTTTGTATTCGCCTTTGCTTACGAAACATATTGTTCTGACCCCTCCGGCTTTTTTCGCTGCAAGACACGCCACGATATTCGCTTCGTCAATTGCCGTACATGCTATGAATACATCGGCGTTCCTTATGTCAGCCTGTTTTAAGACGTTTGTATCCGTGGCATTCCCTTGAACAAAACTTATATCAAGTTTGTCAAATTCGTCAGTTCTGTTTTCTTCTTTATCAATTATTGTTATGTCGTGATCTTCGAAAAATTCCGTTGCCAGCAGGCATCCTACTTCCGTAGCTCCAAAAATTATTATTTTCATAATAAATTACATTACCCTAAATATGTTTTTTTTACAATATTAATGTGCAAAATTGAGCAGCGCATAGATTATCAGGTTCTGTGCTATTTGTAAAACTATCAGCGCGACTATAGGCGAAAAATCCAGCCCTGCAAGAGGAGGAATCCATCGTCTGAAAAGATTCAGATAAATATCGGTTATCTGGCTCAAAGTCTGCCACGGCTGAAGTTCCCAGCGTATACTCGGTATCCAGCTTAAAAATATCCTTAATATTATTAAGAAAAAGTATAAGTTGAATATGTTGTTTATACCGTGTGCTATGCCAAGCATGATTTTCCTTTCCTATAATTGTGAACTTTGTTTTGTCAGTGCGCATTCGCAATTTTTGCGTTCTGTTGGAATATTTTCTATCATATTGAATAAAAGTGTTTTAAGATTTTGAACATTATTGTTGAAAACTTCAATAACGGCATGATGCGAAACCGGCGGTACGTCACCGACAAGTCCTGCGTCGTAATCGGTTATCAAGGAAATGTTCAACGGACACATATCGAGTTCTTTGACAAGGTAAGCCTCTGGAAATGCAGACATATTGATTACCTGCCAGCCCTGATTTGTAAAGAATTTGGACTCTGCCTTGGTTGAAAATCTCGGACCGTTTATTACAACAACTGTTCCTGTTTCATGAATATTAATACCTAATTTTTTACCTTCTTCAATCGCCAGTTTTCTAAGTTCCGGACAATAAGGATCCGCAGCGGACGGATGAGTTACAACAGGACCTTCAAAAAACGTTGATTTTCTGCCGTCAGTCCAGTCCACAAACTGATCGCAAATTACAAAATCTCCGGGTTTAACTTCTTTTTGCAAGCTTCCTGCTGCACACGGCGAGATTACCCTCTCGCATCCGATTGATTTCATTGCCCATACGTTTGCTCTGTAGTTTATTAAATGAGGCAATATGGTATGATTTCTGCCGTGGCGCGGCATAAATGCAACATTATGTCTGCCGATTTTTCCTAAAAATATATTGTCGCTCGGCATTCCGTACGGCGTCTCAACCTTTATTTCTTCAATGTCATCCAAAAATTTATAAAATCCGGATCCGCCAAATACACCGATTGTTGCTAATTTCTTTTGTTCCATTTTTTTACCTCATTTAAATTTATTACAAAATTTATTTTATCATAAATTAAAAATTATTGGAAATATGTGAATTTATCGTACAAAATACACTAAATGTTAAGCGACTGAAACGCGCTCAACAAGCGGTTTTTGCAATGAACAATAATGGGTGATTGTTTATTAGGACTTGAAATTTAAAATTTTTGTATTACGATATTTATATAAAGTTTATTCCAAAAAGTTATAATTTAAGCAAAAACACAACCGTTTAAAGGAGACTTGGAGGATTTCAATTTACAACCAGAGGATTACATTTTGAAAAAGTTATTACTATTCACTATTGCAATAGTGTTTATGTCCTGCACACAATGCTTTGCAACCGATGTAAACACAATTAAAGCGACAATTGTAAAACACTCTATCGAAATGGGAGTTGATCCGGCAATCGCTTTAAGTATTGCAAGAGCGGAATCAGGCTTCAGACATGAAGCAAGAAGCGCACACGGCGCTGTGGGAGTATTCCAGTTAATGCCGTCTACTGCGAAGAGAATGGGGCTTAATGCTTATTCTTTGAACGATAATATCAAAGGCGGAATTATGTACTATAAAAATATGTACAAAATGTTCGGATCAATGGAATTGGCACTCGCTGCATATAATGCGGGACCCGGAAACGTAAAAAGATATAACAATAAAGTTCCGCCGTATGCTGAAACAAAAAGATTTATTGCAAAGATTATGACGGATTACAACAGGCTCAAGGCAAACCCTGATCCTGCAATGAAAGCTACGACAGTTCAGCAGACAACAGCTCCTAAAGGCGCGCCTGCACCTGTAGTATCAAGAGTTGAGGAAAAATTGGAATTGGATGTTCTGGATGAAAATCCTATAGAATTGGAATTAAATCCGGAAACTTTCGCAATTTAGCTTAACAAAAACGAATATCAAAAAAGATGCTTGAAAAAGCATCTTTTTTTTGGGTCTTATATAGCAAACTTCACTAAAAATGGCTAAAATTGGCACCCTGAAGTCGTTTCAGGGTCTCGTAGTTTTGGGATACTGAAACAAGTTCAGAATGAAAGAATGACCAAAACGCAGTTTGGGGGTTCTACCCCAACATTCTCCCGTTGGGCTGAAAGCCCTATCTGCTTTGCTTAGTTATAAGCTTTGAAGAATTCTTCAAGGAGTTTTTGCCCCTGAATCATTGTTGTATAATCGACATATTCATTTGCAGAATGCATATTATAAACATTTGCAAGTCCAACGAGATACGGAGCGAATTTTTCACCTTTTGAATTTGTTTGATTTGCATAAATATGAGTTTCAGCGCCTGCATGGAATGAAGAAATTTCCGGTGTAATTCCTGCTTTTTTGGCAACAGCTTCAAACAAAATAGGAATATAGTTGTCATCAACTTTTTCAAATGCAGGCATGTGTTCCTGGAAGGTAATCCCGGCTTCTGCAATTCCTGCAAACTCTTTGTTAAAATCGTCAACGACAAATTTCATAAGATTTTTTAATTCTTCTTCTTTTTCAACGCAGGAACTTCTGATAGAATAGGTAGCTTCTCCATGGGTGTTAATAATATTTGTAACGTCGAGGTTGCCTGCGGAAATTCCTCCTATGTTGCAGGATGTGACAATATCTTCGCCTTCCGAATAAAAAACTCCCTGTGGAAGGTCAGCAACCAGATCAGCCAGAAGTTTTGCGGCATTTTCGCGGGTTTGATCACCGATATCAATGCCGGAGTGTCCGCCTTTAAAGCTGTTGACAACAAGTTTTGCAATAGTATAGCTTGCACCTGATGTCAAAAGTTGACCGAGTTTGTCGCTGTCCAGCACGAGTACATATTTAGATTTCAGTTTTGAAAAATCAATATTCCGAATCCCTGTCATGCCGGATTCTTCATCGCGGGTGAAAATTATTTCCAGCCCGCCGTGTTTGTATTCTTTGTCATTAGCAAGCTTTTTAGCAAAATACAAAGCCTGAGCAACGCCGGCTTTGTCGTCAGCACCGAGAGTCCTGCCGTCAGCTTTTATTAAATCTCCGTCGAGTATAACTTTTACGGCAGAATCATCACCTATTACATCCATATGTGCTGATAAAAGCAACGGAATTTTTTTGCTGTCAGTTGCTTCAATATTTATATGAACGTTTTTGTAATTATCGAGTTCACAATTAATATTATTTTTTTTGCAATAATCAACAATCCAGTTTGCTACGGTTTCTTCACCGAGTGACGGTGAAGGTATTTGTGCCAGATTACAAAACAAATCAATAAGTTCATTTTCTTGGCGTAATGTTTTTAAATCCATTATCATACCTCTTTTCTTTTATTATTTTTAATAATACCACAGAATTGTTTTTATTGCAAATACGCTAATTGATGTCTACGACGCTAACTCCGTCTCCGCCTTCAGTATCTTCACCCGGTCTGAATTTTGCGACGTAGGGTGAATCTGCCAGAAAGTCTCGAACGGCTGATTTCAGGGCTCCTGTGCCATGCCCGTGGATAATTGTGACAGGTGAAAGGTTTGCGAGGCTTGCCTTATCAAGGTAAAATTCAAGGCTGTCGAGAGCATCTTCCACTCTGTAACCTCTCAAATCGAGAGTGTTTGAAAGGTTTAGACGTTTTACTTCAAATTTTTCAAAGCTGCTCGGCGTATAAATTTTGACCGGCTCTTTGTAATTTTCGTCCAGCACTGCGAGTTTTTCGGTTTTAATTTTGGTTTTTATGTTGCCCATTTGAACAAAAACATTACCGTGCCTGTCGGGTTTGGAAAGAACCGTAACGGGCTGATGAAGTTCTTTGAGCATAACTTTATCATCGGGTTTTACTTTATCCCAGTCAATTTCGAGGTATTTTTGTTTTTCGTCATGGTCAGAGATTTTGCCTCTGAAATCCTGTTCCAGTTTTGCAAGGCGGGCATATGAGCGGCGGGCAATTTTTTCGGATTTTTCGCGGCGGAGTTCATCTAATATATCTTTAATTTCCGCTTTTACGCTCAAAAGCTCGCGGTCAAATTTGTCTTTTATATTTTTAATTGTTTTTTTCTTGTCTTTTTTAAGTGTTGACAGGTTTTCTTCGTATTCCTGTTTTACGGAGAGAGATGTTTCCTTGAGCTCTTCTGCTTCTTCAAGGTTTTTGGATAATTGCATTTGTGTTTCCTGAAGCTTTTCCACCACAAGGATTGAAGGATCTTTTTGTGATACGAGAATATTTTTGGCTTTGTCGACTATTTCTTTATCCAGCCCGAGGTTTGACGAAATTGCAATGGCGTTGCTCAATCCGGGAATCCCTAACAGCAGTTTGTAGGTAGGTTTTAGAGATTCCGTATCAAATTCAACCGAGGCATTTTTGAAATAAGGATTAACGTATTCAAGTGATTTAAGTTCGCCGTAGTGAGTTGTAACGGTTGAAAATACGTTTTTTCCTGCCAGATATTCCAGAATTACCTGCGCAAGCACGGCGCCTTCCTGAGGATCTGTTCCCGCACAGATTTCATCAAGCAGAATAAAAGTTTCGTCGTCGGATTTGTTTACTATTTCAATAATATTTGTCATGTGTGAAGAAAACGTTGAAAGGCTTTGTTCAATACTTTGAGCGTCGCCAATATCAGCAAAAATATTTTTGAAAGGATAGAGTTTTGCGTTTGTTGCGGGCAGAAACATGCCGGCTTTTGCCATAATAAGGAAAAGCCCGATTGTCTTTAGCGTAACGGTTTTTCCGCCTGTATTGGAGCCTGTTATGATAACGGATTTGTAATCGCGTCCGATTTCAAAGTCGTTTGCCACAACGTTTTCTACCGTTCCTATTAAAAGCGGATGCCGCATGTTTTCAAGAATTACTTCTTTATTAGATATAATTTCGGGTTCCGCAGCCTGAATTTTTACGGCATAACGCGCTTTTGCAAAGTGAAAATCAATCTCCGCAAGGAGCTTTTCCGATAATTTAAGCTCCGCAAGCTGCATTTTTACAAGATTTGTAAGCTCAACGAGAATTTTTATCAATTCAGAATGAATTTTTGATTTAATCTCGCGGATTTTGTTATTAATCGGGACAATTTGTTCGGGTTCTATATAAAAAGTTTTGCTTGTTGCGGAAACGTCGTGGACAATCCCGGGGACTTTGCTTTTTGAAGATGCCATAACCTGAAAAACAATTCTGTCGTCGCGGGTTGTGTAGATATTTTCCTGCAGGTGTTTGGAAAAATCAGAAGACGTCATAAGCTCATTAACTTTTGTTTTGAGATTTTTTTCGGTTTCCCGTAAAGACGCAAAAAGCCCTTTAAGCTCCGGCGTTGCATCGTGTTTTATGTTTAACGTGTCATCAAAGGTTGAAAAAATCTTTTCTTCAAGCTCTTTATCAACTATTAAATCCCTTGAAATCTTATAAAGACAGGTGTCTGAGAGGGTGTTTTCCGTAAGAAATTTCTTAACAAGCCTTGATGTCCTGAAAGTTTTTGCAATGTCGTTGAGTTCTTCTTCATTAAGGTAGCTTGAAAATGAATTTCTTTCTATTTTTTCAATGTCGGCAACAAATTCGACCGGAATATCAAGAGCGTTATCAAGAATTCTTTTGGCCTCTTTTGTAAATTCCAGCTGTGATTTAATCTCCTCCGCCGTATCAAAAATTTTTGCATTCAAACAAAGAGTCCTGCTTTGCGGGGTTTTGGCAAACACCGCAAGTTTTTCCAGTACACTGTGAAATTCCAATGAATTAAGACTTCTTGATACAATATCCATAATATTATTTAAAACCAAGCATAAAATATTTGCAATTGTTATTTTTTGCTGATAAAATAGTAATGGATAAGGGGAGATTAAAAATGGCAGTTGAAAGACAAAGGGTTGCGGAACAGGATAAAATACAGAGACGTCACAATTTTGACCCTGTAGAGAGTAATTTGACGGAAGAACAGGTAAAGCTTGAGGCGTCAAGATGTTTGAATTGCAAAAACCCCAGATGCGTTCAGGGGTGTCCCGTCAATATTCAAATACCTGAATTTATTCACGCAATTAAAGAAGGAAATTTGGATAAAGCCGGTGAAATTATCCGTGAAACAAGTATGCTGCCGTCAGTGTGCGGAAGGGTTTGTCCGCAGGAAAGACAATGCGAAGGCAACTGTGTTCTCGGGATCAAGGGTGAAGCTGTTTCAATCGGCGCACTAGAACGGTATGTAGGCGATAACACAAAAGCCGAAACCACAGAAATTAAGCCCTCAGGTAAAAAAGTTGCGATTGTAGGCTCAGGCTGCGCAGGGATTACGGCAGCCGCGGATTTGAGAAAAGCAGGGCATGAAGTTGTTGTTTTTGAAGCACTTCACGCACTCGGGGGCGTATTAAGATACGGGATTCCGCCTTTCAGACTTCCCAGAACTGTTCTTGACAGAGAAATCACAAATCTTAAAAACATGGGAGTTGAATTCAAAACCAACGTCGTTGTCGGAAAATCAATTACACTTAAACAATTGAAAGAGGACGGATTTGACGCAATATTTATTTGTTCCGGTGCCGGATTACCCAAAATGCTCCACGTTCCGGGCGAAAACCTTAACGGAGTATTTTCCGCAAATGAATTTTTGACACGCGTAAACTTGATGCATGCCGGACAGCCAGACAGCCCGACACCTTTAAAAGTCGGCAAAAAAGCTGCCGTGTTCGGCGGCGGAAACGTTGCGATGGATGCCGCAAGAACAGCCGTCAGAGTCGGATTTGAAGAAGTTTACATAATTTACCGCAGAACTGAAAAGGAACTTCCCGCACGTCTTGAAGAAATCAGGCATGCAAAAGAAGAAGGCATTATTTTCAAATTCCTTTACGCACCGAAAAAAATTTTAGGCGAAGAAGGTTATGTAAAAGGCGTTGAGCTTGAGGTTATGGAGCTTGGCGAACCCGATGAAAGCGGGCGCAGACGTCCTGTTTCAACAGGCAAAACAGAGGTTATGGAGCTTGATACCGTAATCGTCGCGCTCGGCACCGGCCCGAATCCGATTATCCAAAAGTCTGCTGAGGCAGAAGGTTTGGAAATTATTACCGACAAAAAAGGCTATATTACGGTCGACGGTGAAACAAGAGCAACAAACATTCCGACGGTTTACGCCGGAGGTGACGTAGCTCCTGTCGGTGAATCCAATGCAATTAACGCTATGGGAGCAGGCAAAAAAGCTGCAAAAGCTATTAATGAAATGTTAAAGTAGGTATTTTTATGGATACAAATGCGGAAATTAAAGAGTTTAGGGTGTGTTATACCAAAAAAACTTTATTTATTATATTTTTTGGTATTCT
>CALVBW010000032.1 GCA_944325945.1 Candidatus Gastranaerophilales bacterium
CGGCTCCGCTATAGTCTCAAAGACACATTCCCCCTGCTCTCAATCATGTGACTTTTGGGAAAAGATACTAAGATACTATGATACTAAGGCAGTAAGAAGTAACAGAAAAGTAGGTCGGCATTACCAAGCCGACAGAAAATATACTAAAACAATTGACACAATACATAAAACAAATTATAATTCTAATATGATGAATTATAAATCAGAGATCCTGAAACAAGTTCAGGATGACAAAAACGTGAGCGAAGCTCACAGTAAACACTTAGTGCCTTACTGTCTTAGTAACTTAGTATCTTCTAAAAAAGCCGCCTTCACACTTGCTGAGGTTTTGATAACCCTCGGCATAATCGGCATAGTAGCTGCAATGACAATACCTACGATTACGCATAATATTCAGGAAATGGTGTTGAATAATCAGTTTAAAAAGTTTTACAGTACATTTAAGCAGGCGTTTTTAGCGTTGCAGACTATAGAAGGTCGTCCGATAAAATGTTTTTACTGGCAGGAAAATCCTTATGCCGGTATTTGTACTTCAACATGTGATATTCGTAATGAATATGGTGAATGTGCGTCCGGTTTATATTGTAAAGAAACCGGTAAGCCTATACCTTCGGATTATTCGGGTTCCAGGTCAGAGTGTCCCAGTTTGTATAATGATGTTTTTACAAAAAGGTTAAAAGTTGCAAAAATTTGTGAAGAGAATGCATTAGAAAAAGGATGTCTGCCCGAAAATATTAAGGGTTCTGATATTGTAAATGCTGAAAAAAATCCTGATGGCGTGTATAATCCCGAAGGAGAATTTTCTGACAGCAAGATAAAAAATACATATCCGGCAATTGTTTTACAAGATGGCACATATATTATACAATTTGGTTCAAAAAACAGCGTCGGTGCTGTATACGCTTTTGATATTAACGGCAAAAAAGGTCCAAATAAGTGGGGATATGATATTTATGGTACTATTTTCTACGGTAATGCGCAAAATGGAATACGTGAGTTTAAATCATACGGTCCTGTTGAATCAGGCGGTAAAAGCTTTACTACGAGACTTAATTTGCTTGGTATAAAATAAAAAAAGAGGCTTTCAAAATTTTGAAAGCCTCTTTTTTAGTATGATTTATTTCAAAAAGTTGAAATAAGTTATTCCTGTATTAGGAGTTGAACCGTTATTTATAAGGTTCATGTTGCCTGTTCTATTGGTGACATCAATTTCGCCGGCACCTGAGTAAGTATCTTTTACTCTTGCATTTCCTGTGAATTCAGCTTTGATTTTGCCGTCTCTTGTAATGATGTATCTGACATCAGCTTTTGAATATTTATCGTCAAGAGCTTTAATAATTATATCATTCAAAGCTTCATAATCTGACTTATAGGCATAGTTTGTATCATTTATAGTTAATGCTTTATCTTCAGATCCGATTGTGCCGCTAGACATTAATGACAGACCTTTGGCTTCAATATTGGCTTTTGACGGATTTGATGACGCATTCAGAATAGAACCGGTTAAACCGTTTTCATCCAAATCTGTCAACAAAATCACTCTGCCGTCAGCTTTAATATGATCAACATTCATATTAGAACCTTTGCTTGCCATATTGATTACATAGTCACCGCCTGTACCTTTGGTATCGTTTGTTACGGCATTAATTTTACCTTTTACGTCAATGTTTACTGATTTTGAGGTATCAACCTGAGTTCCGTCAGGACCGTAAGTGTAACCGCCGCCGCTTGTACCGGTTTCAACGCCGATTTTGCCGTTATCAACTGTTATATTCAAATCTTTACCGGCTCTTATATGAGTTTGTTTGGTGCCTGCATTCAGAATAGAACCGTCTTTTTGGGTAATATTAACGTTATTTGCGGCTGTAAGATTTGCTTTTGAATTTTTTGTCATTCCGGCATGACCTAACATCAAAAGTGAATTACTGTTATTGATGTTTATGTTATTTGCGTCAACGGAACCTTGAACTTTGAGGGCTTTTTTACCGACATTGTTTATGTTTACGTTGCCGTCAGTTTTTATTGAACTGTTTTTGCCGATGATTATACCGCCGTTTTCATTTTTATTAGAAAGGTTAATATTATCACTTTCAAGGCTGTACAGGCTGCCGTCAATATTCATTGCATAGCCGCTGTTATTGGTTACGTTAATTTCATCGTTACGGTTTATAACCCATGCATCTTTATTAATCTTTAAAGTACCTGCATTATTTTCAATATTAACTGCGCCATTTTGATTTACTATTATTCCGTTTATGTTCATGCCTTTTATGCCTGAATTTCTTAATGTTGTTTTACCGGAATTTGTAATGATAGCATCATTGCCTACAGATAAGTTTTGACCTTTGTTTGAAATCATCAAAGTACCTTTGTTTTGTACAAGGCCGTTGACTTCAAGGTTACCGTTAGTGTTGTAGATTGTTGTAGCACTGTTATTTTTAACCTGTCCGTCAAGTTTTATACCGCCATTGCCGGTATTTTGTACAAAAAGTTCATCGTTATTGTTAAGGATTTGTCCTTCTTTTGTCAGGTGAAGTCCTGTGCTGTTTTGGGCACTTGTGAGATTCATTTTGCCGTTTGAATTTTCAACCTTACCGCTAATTCTGAATTTGCCTGCCCAGTTTGAAATGGCTGTAGAACCGTTATTTTCAATGTTGCCTTTAATTTCTAAGCCTTCGTTTCCGGTGTTGGCAATTTTTACATCAGTGTTGTTGGTAATGTATGAATCAGAATCAAGAGTCATTCCTGAGCCGTTGTTTACGATTTCAAGTTTACCGTTTTTATTTGTAATAATTGCGTTTGTTGAAATATGTCCTTTAAGGTTTGTGATATTGGTAACTCCGTTATTTGAAATTTTTGAATCAATTTGGGCACCTTTTTCAGAACCGTTAAGGATGGTTAATTTACCGTTTTTATTATCAATTACAGTATTTTCATCCATTTTCAAGGCTTCTGTACCGCTGTTTGAAATTGTAACGTTGCCGTTTGTATTTAAGATATCAGCGTCGAATATGTTTAAGCCTCCGTTTCTGTTGACGATTGAAATATTTTTGGAGTTATCGCTGCTTTTTGAAATAACGCCGTTAATATTTGTACCGCCTTTTCCTGTGTTGTAGATTGTCACATCTGCACCGTTGCTTATAACAGATCCGATGTAGTCATCTTTTGTGCCTTTTACGCTGCTGTTGATATTCAGAGCATTGCCTGAATTTTTGATAATTAATTTGTTACCGATTTGCGCAACAGTGTTGTTTATATTCAGGTCGCCATTTTGGTTATTAATTGTGGTATTGCCTGAACCTAAATACATCCCGTTAAGGTTCATACCGCCGTTGCCGGAGTTTTTAATTTCGGCATTAGCAGTACTTGAAATGGTCGAATTTTTGCCGGTATTAAGGGCGTTGCCGCTGTTTTGGATGGTCAATTTACCGTTTGAATTGATTACATCGCCATTTATATTCAAATCACCTTTTACGCTTTGAATATTTGTTGTGCTGGAATTTTTAACGCCGCCGTCAATTGTAAGTCCGTCTTTGCCGGCATTGACTATTTGTAAATCGCCGTTATTTGAAATTCTTGCATCTTTGCTTATTATCATCTGAGAATCAGCGTTTGAAAGGTTCATTTTACCTTCCGAGTTGTTAATTATGCCGCCGATTTTAAAGTTACCCCACCAGTTTGTAAGAGCTGTTGAGCCGCTGTTTTTAATTGAACCGTTCATGGTAAATCCGTCTTTACCGGTATTTGCCATTTTAATTGCATCATTATTTGAAATTTGAGCGTCTTTAGTAACTTCAAGTCCTGAACCGTTACTTACAACAGTTAATGTTCCGTTTTGATTTGCAAGTTTGCCGCCTATTGAGACTTTTCCGGAGTTGCTTGAGATAAGAACTTTGCCGTCATTTGAAACATTACCGTTTACCATTAAGGTTTGACCGTTGCGGTTGACTAAACGCAGTTCACCTTTATTTGTTATGCTGCCTGTAGATTTCAGGTGGAGGTGTCCTTTGTTGTTTACAACTGAAAGTGTTCCGCCGGAATTTGTCATATCACCTGAGATTGCAACATTTGATTGTCTGTTTGTGAGGGATATATTTCCGTTTGCATTTTCAACTTTGCCTGATATATTAAGATTTTTTGTACCGTTATTGGCTAATGTAATATCACCTTTGCCGTTATTTTTTACCAGACCTGCAATATCAATTCCACCGTCACGGACGTCGGTTTTAATCATTATGTTGCCGTTTTCAAGTGCAATTTTGTCAGCTGTTTTAATATTACTTGTATTTACAAGAGAGTTGAATAATATATCTGCACCGTTGTTGGTTGTTATTAATTGACCGTTATTAACACCGGCTATTAAAGCTCCTTTTGAATTTACTGCTGCATCTCTGGCAATAATATTTATATCACCGTTTGTGAATACTTTACCGTCTATTTTTACGTCAGCTGTTCCTCTTTCTAATGAAGAAATATCCTCATTAAATCCGCCGTTAAGATATCTTTTGTAAGCTGATTGTGACGGAGTCATTACTGATAATGAACCTACGTTCAATACACCGCTGGCACCTACAACCATACCGTTCGGTGATATAAAGACAGCATGACCGTTGTAAAATTGGTTGTCTCTCATTGAATTAACTATACCGTTAATATTAATTTGGTTGTCTACAAGGTTTATAAATTTTGAAATATTTTCCGCCCCGTATTTAAATATTAAGTTTGCAATATCGCCTTTGCTTAAATTAAAATTTTCATATTGTCTGAAACCAATATCCCCTTTAATATCTGCCGGGTTGATATTATATACCCCGTTGTTTCCGGTAACTCCGGTAATGTCAGTTGCCATTACGTTCATTAATGCAGATTGCTGTATAACAAAACTGACACTCAGTACAGCTGCTAACAGCTTGCGTTTACTCAAATTTCTCATAGAATTTACCTATGTCCTTTCTGAAATGTTATAGTAACTCCTTAGTAATAATATTTAAACATAAAAATTTTTGCGTGATTATTAAGTTTTGTAATTATGTATTTATTTTTACAATGTTTATATATTTTTCATATCTTGTTTATTTATTTAATATTTAAAATATTTCACAATATTAATTTTATGTTATAATTATCTTTAAAAAAAGGAAGTTGAGATGATTTTGGAAATTATAATAGTAATTTTAGCGGCATATTTAATAGGTTCAATACCGACAGGTTATATAATAGTTAAAATGTTTACCGGACAGGATATAAGAACTATAGGTTCCGGATCAACAGGTGCAACAAATGTTAAACGGGTGATGGGCAAAAAATGGTTTTTTATTGTCATGATATTGGATGCAATAAAAGGTGCTCTGCCGGTTATACTGGCAAAAATTTTTACAACATCCTTTGCAGAAATAGGGCTTTTGCCTGTGCTGGCTGCGGTTGCGGTTATTGTAGGGCACAGTAAATCAATATTTTTGAGATTTACAGGCGGAAAATCCGTTGCATCAGGCGTCGGAACAATATTAGCTCTCAATTGGCAGGTTGGATTAATTATTGCGGTTATTTGGGCTGTGATTACTTATGTTTCAAAATATGTGTCATTAGGTTCAATAATTGCTTTATTTATATCACCGTTTTTAATGTGGTTTTTTGATGCACCTGCAGCATATATTGTATATTGTGCATTAGGTGCTGTTTATATAATTTATTTGCACAGAGAAAATATCAAACGTTTAATCCGCGGTGAAGAAAACAAAGTCAGATAATGGGTTATTTTTATACCAAAATGGCATGGGCTTGAAAGTTGTCATAAAATATGTTAAAATTTTAATATAAAAACAAAAGCGGAGGAAGAACATGAATAAGAGTTGTATGACGGGGGGGGGCGAGTAAAAAACTATACCCCTCAAGGGTTTGAGC